>JASHPX010000336.1 GCA_030037905.1 Gammaproteobacteria bacterium | reverse complement strand
CGGTTGCGGACATACCCAACCACCGCGACTCGAGCGCCCTGTCCCTGGATACCACAACGAATCAACTGGTGACGGCACCGACGGGCAATCCGAGCGTGCTGCAATGGGGTTTCGCGCTCGAATACAGCACGCTGTACCTGACCAATCGCTTCACCGGCGGCCCGCCAAAAGAGGAGCCGTTGAACCAATTGGTCCCGCTGGTGGAATTCGGCTTCCAGACACCACTGAGCCCGGGCGGCCAGACCTCGGCGACGGTGAATCCGGGATTGTCTTACGTGATGGACACCTGGCAGATCGCCGCGGAAGCGGCGATTCCTCTGGACCACAATGCAGGCAAGGTCGTTGGCGCGCGCATTCAATTCGTACTGTTCATCGACGATGCCATTCCAAAATTGTTTGGCAAGCCACTGATCAGCGAGCATCCCATCTTCGGAAAATCGGACCCGGCAGACGCTGACTAGGGCGTCTTAACACTATCGACTATGTCTGGCTTCCGGCTGCAGCTGTAGATCAGGGCAGATCGCGCGACAGGATCAGCCGCCAGCCCCCGCCGCGCCAGCTGAGCACCGGCCGCAGCTCCAGGGAGCGCCGATGCGGGTCCCAGGCCGCCGAACTCAGATCCAGTGCGACATCCAGTCCATACACCAGGCGTCGGCCCTCCGCAGGCGTCCAGCCAGCGTACGGATCTCCGCGCCGTCAAAGTGCCCAGAAGTAGTTGTGCAACGTGACAAGGCCGTCGCCCGCGGCGTGCACCTCGGCGTGGACGGCCGTGGTAAGACTGCGTGGGTGGCTCCGATTTACACAACTCCCGAGGGGACCAGCGCGAAGACACGTATAGGGAAGGCAGATGCCGTTGAATCCGCTCGACGGCGCAAGGGAGGATGGACCACCAAGCCCGCCAGTGTCATCACGTGCCGGTGCCCCGTAGGGGGTTTTGAGGGAACGCAGTAGCAGGCCGGAAATACCGGTCCGAATCTGCGGCTGTCTCTGCAACTGTGATCGGCGAGGAAGAGCGCTGCAGTCCCCAACTGCCGCCATTGGGGTCCCCAGGGATCCCGAGAAGGCGTGCTCGATTCCGTAGCAGCCGTAAGCCAGGAAACCGAACGGCACGCGTCGCTCCCGCCGCAACCAGCAGAGTTTCGGCACGGCAAGGACGTCCGAGCGATCAGGCGACTCAGCGCCGTACATCGGCGGCGCGGCGGTTTGATCTGCTTTTCAACAACGTTTCCAGACAACGGTTCTCGTCAGATGCCCGCGACCCAGGCGCCACCGCCAGGTCGAGCACACGGCATCCCCGGGAAACTCAGGGAGTACTCTCACACATGAACACACTGGTATCGCGCGCCGTTCGCGCCGCCCTGTTGCTGGCCTGTGGTACGACTGGCGCCGTTTTGGCGCAGGACGCCTCGCAATCCGTCGCGCCTCCCGCCACACTGTCTGTCGCGCCGTCGGCCGCGCCGGCTGTCGCGCCGCGCGCCGTGGCGACCCCTGCCCGTCCGGCTGTATTGGTAGCTGCCGCCCAGACCTCGACACGAGCCGCCGCGCCCAAGAAGCCGTCCGCTCCCGCAGGCACCGCGAGCGCCAGTACGAGCAATCAGGAGCAGGGCCCGCTGGCGGAAGTGACGGTCAGCGCGCAGCGCCTGAGCCTGATCGGCCAGACGAGCACGGCCAGTCAGGGCGTAGTCACCGCCCAGGAGGTCAACCTGACGCCGGCCTTCCGCCCCGGTCAGGTGCTCGAGACCGTCCCCGGACTGGACGTCACCACGCACAGCGGCGAGGGCAAGGCCAATCAATATCTGATGCGTGGATACAATCTGGACCATGGCACCGATCTGGCCCTGTTCGTGGACAACATGCCCGTCAATGAGCCGACGCACGCTCACGGCAACGGCTACGCCGACATCAACTTCCTGATCCCGCAGCTTGCCACGGGCGAGACCTACACCAAGGGCACCTATTACGCCACTATCGGCGATTTCGGCTCCGTGGGCTCGATCCACATCGGTTATGTCAACACCATTCCGGCGCAGATCTCGGTGACCGGCGGCACGCTGGACTTCCAGCACTACTTCGCCGCCGGCTCGACCGCCGTCGGCGACGGGAATTTCCTCGGCGCGATCGAGTTCCAGCACTACGACGGACCGACGACGATCCCGGGCGACCAGCAGAAATATAACGGCGTGCTACGCTGGAGCACCGGCGATGCCGACAAGGGCTACTCGCTGACCGCGATGGATTACCACGACACCTGGAATTCCCAGACCGATACCCCCTACCAGGCGGTCTACGAAGGGGAGATCTCCTCGAAGTGGGACGAGATGGATCCCTCCGACGGTGGCTATGCGCATCGCACGAGCCTTTCGTGGAATTTCCACGATCACCTCGGCGACGGCCAGTTCCTGGCGGACGCCTACGTCATCGGCAACCACATGACATTGTGGAACAATTTCACACATTACCTGGTCGATCCGATCAATGGTGACCAGGAGGAGCAGCACGAGGACCGCGAGACGGTCGGCGGTGATGTCAGCTATGCCTGGACCGAGCAGTTCGGCTCGATCGCCAATGATTGGCTGGTCGGCGGGCACACGCGCGAGGACTACAACCACGTGCTTCGCATCCCGACAGAGGATCGCATCCCGCTCAGCGCCGGGCAGCTTGCAGCGGTCGACTATCCCTCCTTCTACTCGGAAAACGACGAGGTGCGACTGAGCGAATTCGCAGGATTTATCCAGGCGACCACGCACTGGACCGACGCGTTTCGCTCCGTCCTCGCCTTTCGCGAGGACGACATGTACGGCACCGACACGGGAACCTGGTCCGGCACCGCCAGCCGCGCGCTCCCCGAGCCCAAGGCGAGCCTGATCTACCGCTTCACGCCGGACACCGAGGCCTACGCCAGTTATGGCATCGGCTTTCACAGCGACGACCTGCGCGGCGTGAATCAGGCCAAGGCGCTGCACGAATACGGCGCCCCGCTGATCGCCAGCCAGACGGGCGAGGAGCTGGGGCTGCGCCAGGATCTGCTCAACCACAGGATCGCGCTCACGTTCGCGCTGTTCACGCTGCAGGCACAATCCGAGACGACCTACGACCCGGACATCGGTCAGGACACCGCCGGTCCAGGCAGCCACCGCGAGGGCTATGAGATCAATGTGACCTATCAGGCCACGCGTCACATCGAAATCTACGGCAGCTACTCGGGCGATCGCGCGCGCTATACGACGCAGTACGACGACGGCTCCGGTCACGAGGGCACGTACCTGCCCAATGCCCCCGTGGGGACGGGAGAATTCAGCTTCTACCTGACTAATCTGGGTCCCTGGAGCGGCAGTCTGGAGTACCGCTACCTCGGCAAGTACCCGCTGACCTCCGGACCCTGCTCAAACGCCGCGGTGGTCACCGACTTCGGCGCCGGCTTCTCCTGCGCCAACGCCCCGATGTACGACAACACCAAGGGCACCGTGTGGGCAGCCGGTTACGGCGAATGGAACGGCGACGTAGACTACGACTTCGGGCACGGCCTGAGCACCAGTCTCGGCATCTACAACATCCTGAACACGCATGCGGAAAGCATGGAGTACTATTACATCTATGGGCTCAAGGATGGAGCGGGCCCCGAGGCAGGCCCGACGTTCCATCCGCTCGAGCCGATCTCGGCGCGCCTGACGCTCACCAAGACCTTCTGATTGCGAACTGCGGGGCGACTGCATTACATCTGCAGCGCAGCTGCCCCGCTCGGTCGCCAACCTCGCGCCGGTTGCTCCCAGCTTTCTTTCGGCTGAAACTCGCAGCGATGAGCGCCCCGCAGAATCACACCGATGCCGCCGAGCGCCGGGCATTCGACTTCAGAGAGCTGATCGCGCCCATCAGTCCCGAGTCATTCTTCGGTGAGTACTGGGAGCGAGCGCCGTTGCTGCTGCAGCAGCGTGGCAGCCGCCACTACGAGACGCTGCTGTCGATCGGCGATCTGGAGGAATTCATCTCGCGGGGTGATGCCCGGTATCCGGCGATCCGCCTCGCCAAGGGAGGCGGATTCTTTCCGCCCGAGGCCTATACGCGCGACGTGAAATATGGCGACGAGACATTTCGCGGCGTACCGGACGTCGAGCGCATCTTCACGGAATACAGCATGGGCGCCACCGTGACCCTGCCGGCGCTGCACATGGCAGTGCCAGCGCTGGGCAGGTTATGTGCTCAGCTGCAGGCGCAGCTCGATCACTCGGTGCACACCAACGCCTATCTGACGCCAGCGGGCACACCGGGCTTCACGCCACACTACGATACGCACGAAGTCTTCGTGCTGCAGATTGCCGGAAGCAAGCACTGGCGGGTGTACGAGCCGCCGCTGCCCCTGCCTCACCGCAATCAGCCGTTCTCGCCCGAGTCCTACACGCTGCCGGCCCAGCCGCTGATGCAGTTCGAGCTGCAGGCCGGCGATCTGCTGTACCTGCCGCGGGGACACGTACACACCACGATCACCGGGCAATCCTTTTCCGCCCACGTCACGATCGGCATCACGGTCTACACCTGGGTGGAGCTGCTCGCCGAATTCATTCACCGCAGCGTCGAGCAGCCACAGCTGCGTACCGCGTTGCCTCCCGGCTTTGCGCATCATCCGGAGCTGCGAGCGCAGCTCGAGGGGCGCCTCGGCGAGCTTCTCGAGAGCCTCGATCGTTCCACGTCCATCGATGCGCTGATCGAACAGTTCCTGCGCCGCGTGCACTCGGCCCAGCCACGACCAGCCGTACGCTTCCAGGCTGATCCCGAGCAAATCAACGCGGGCACCCGGCTGCAGATCGTTCCCGGCCAGCCATTGACGCTCGAGCGCGAGCACGGCGAGCTGCGGTTGCTGGTGGCGGGACGGCGGATCGGGCTGCAGAGCGCCACGGGTCCGGCGCTGGAAGCGATCGGCCGCGGTGGTGTCTTCACGGCCCAGACACTACCGGACACCATCAGTGTGGACGCACGACTCGCGCTGCTGCGCTATCTGCACGGTCTCGGCCTGCTGCAGAGGATCGATACGCGGGCGTGAGACAGTGTCGTGCTTTGATTTCCGAGGCGCTCTTCCTGCTCAAACGCGACGGTCACGATGCCGACGATCTGTTTGCCCTGGCCGAGATCGGCTTTCTACACACGGATTTCGACTTCCCAGGGGAGTACGGCCGGGTGCGAGAGCTCATGCGCCGCTACCGTGACCGTCCCATGTCCTTCGCCGACGCCTGCCTGGTGCGGATGGCCGAGCTGCAGGCGGACGCCTGCATCTGGACACTCGATCGGGACTTTCACCTGTATCGCATGCACCGGCGTCGGACACTCTCGTTGGTGACGCCGTGGTAGATGGCGCAGCGCCGGGCTGCAGGGTGCGAAAAAAGCAAGCCCCGCCGGGCGGGGCTTGAGTATATCGAGCGCACCGGGGGGGTGTAATTGCTCGATACATATTCAAAATACGCATGCTCAGCCTAAAGCACTCGCACGATCGCTCGGCTGCAGCCCCGCGGACCCGGCTGGCAGCCCGACAGGCTCCCCATAGGCACCGATCGCCCGGCGCAGCACGCGGTTCCACCACATCACCGCACCGGTGACGAACAGCGCGGCCGGGACCAGGCCCAGGATCGCCCACAGGGCCTGCATGTAGGGGCCGAACGAGCGGCCGAAGTGCAGCTGCACGAGCCAATCGATCGCGTGATTCACGAAGCGCGAAGCGGTCGTGGGAGAACCGTTCAGGCTGAGCGATTCGATCAGCGCTGCGAATGCGTCCGGGAATGTGAGATAGATACCCGTTACGGCCCACATCAGGGTGAGCACAAACACCCAGAAGCCGAGCACACTGTGCAGATCCCAGTTGAAGCGACGCCAGCCGACCCCGCGCCGCAGCGTCAGGCTGCGGCGCCAGCGCGCACGGCCCGGCCACCAGATCACCGCCCCGGTCACACACATCAGGGTCAGCAGCACGGCACCCACGCCGTTGAGCTCACGGCCGGTGGCACCGGCGAGCAGGTTATCGTGCAGCCTGGCGATCCAGCTGATCGCGGCGGGCTCGGGCGCCAGCGCATCACCCAGATTCGCACCGGTGTAGGGATCGAACAGCCGTTCGATGCGCCCGCGCCCGAAGCGGCCACCCCCAAAGAGATACCAGACGTCGACCGCTGTACCGGGCGCACGTGGACCGTGTATCTGAATAGCACTGAAATGAAATCCCGGGTAAGCCGCGCGTGCTGCAGCCAACAGCTGCGCATCGCTCAGACGGCGCCCGTGCGGTGTGACGATGACGGTGCGGGTCGCAAGCAGCGTATCGAGCTCACGCCGATAGACCAGGACACTGCCGGACACGCTGATGGCGAGCACGTACAGCCCGAAGGCAATACCGGCCCACAGGTGCACCTGGAAAAGTGCGCGCCGCAGCTTCGCCGATTGCGGGTGGGTGAGAAAGCTGCTGGCCATACTATGTATGCGCTGGTGGGCGAATTGCAGCTCCTGCGCCGGATCGGATTTGCACAGCCGGCCTGCGTACCGCCTTGCCGGAACCGGCTCGTACTGTAACGACTGCGGAGCGTTTGGAAAACTGGAGGGGTGAGATACCCGGCCGCGTATCAATGCTCAATGCCGATACGTCGAGGCGAGACTCATCCCCGCGCTCAGGACGCGGCCTCTCGTCTCACGGCGGCCGCAGCCGCGTCCGTATGGCGCGGTCGGCGGCTGCTCGCCCCCACGCGGCCAAGGAGAGCCTCAATCATGCAATGCTTCACCAGAGTTGGCGCCCTTTTGTTACTGGGCCTCGCCGGCTGCATGTCCACTCCGGCAAGACCCGCCCCGGATCCACCGGCCGCTTCAGCATCCTCCGTCAACGTGCTCGTCGTGGATGTGCAGGCCGACACCAGCCGCAGGCACGCATGGGAGGACGCCATCGTATCTGCATTACAACGCCGGCAGATTGCAGCGACGCCCTCATACCGATTGTTCCCGCTGATGGCCCCGCCGGTGGCCGATCTGACGCGGATCGTAGTGGCGCAACGCTTCAATCACGTGCTTGCCCTGCATTTCTCCGCGCCGGGCATGGGTCGCTGGCCGGATCGGTTCGACAATACCGGCTATCGCTGGCTGCAGCGCTACGATAGGTACTGGCATGTCGTCTACGGTCCGGATGGCGCTGAATCGGGCGCGGTTGAATCGGGCGCACCGGTGGACTACCAGACCGATATCTTTACCGTGTACTTCCAGGGCAGCAGCGCCTTCTGGTCGGCGAGGACGACGCGGCTGCAGAACGGGGGTGATCTGCGCACTGATCTGCGAGCCGCAAGCGCGCAGATCGGCGAGTTGTTCGTGGAAACGCTGAGGTAGCGGCTACATCGGCAACGCGGTTTCGACCTCGCAGCGCCGGCGTCCAATCTCAGCGCGCGCTTCCCGGGCCCGCGCCTGCGGCCCGCAGTGGTGCCCCCAACGGCGGTGCCGCCGCTGATGCCGCCGCCGCTGATGCTGATGCCGCCCCCGGTACAGACCCCTTCAAAGCGTCCCGCACCGGCGCGGCGCCCGTGAGCAGAGCGCGGATCTCCTCGCCACTGAGGGTTTCGTAGCGCAGCAGCGCCTGCGCCAGTGTCTCGAGCTCGGTGCGATGGGTCGTCAGAATGCGCCGCGCCTGCGCAATCGCCGCGTCGATCAGCTTGCGTACCTCGACCGCGATCACCTGCGCGGTCTGTTCCGAGACGTTCTGCTGCCTTGCGACCGAATGACCGAGGAATACCTCGTCCTGATTCTCTGCGTAAGCCACCGGTCCGAGTTCCTCGGACACGCCCCAGCGCGTGACCATGGTACGCGCGAGCTTGGTTGCCTCATCGATGTCTCCGGCTGTCCCGGAGGTCACTTTGCCGCGGCCGAACACCAGCTCCTCGGCCGCACGGCCGCCCATCATGATCGCGAGCTTCGAGGTCATCTGTTCGACCGTCATGGCCGTCTGGTCGTTCTCCGGAAGCTGCTTGACCATGCCGGTGGCGCGACCGCGCGTCACGATGGTCGCCTTGTGCACTGGATCCGCGGCTGGCACGTTGAACGCGACGATCGCCCGGCCACCCTCGCGGTACGCCGTCAATCGCCGCTCCTCCTCGCTCATCACATGCGTGCGCCGCTCGACACCCATCGTCACCGTATCCTTGGCCTCATCGAATTCGCGCATACCGACTGCGCTATGCTGGCGCCGTGCCGCGAGCAACGCCGCTTCGTTCACCAGATTCATCAGATCGGCTCCGGAGAACCCCGGTGTGCTGCGCGCCATGAGCTTCAGATCCACATCGGCAGTGAGCGGCACTCGGCGCACGTGGACGGCCAGGATCTGCTCGCGCCCGAGGATGTCGGGATTGGACACGACCACCTGCCGGTCGAAGCGCCCGGGACGCAGCAGCGCCGGATCGAGCACGTCGGGACGATTGGTCGCGGCGATCAGGATGACTCCCGTATTGGCCTGGAAGCCGTCCATTTCGACCAGCAGCTGATTGAGCGTCTGCTCGCGCTCGTCGTTGCCCCCGCCGAGACCGGCGCCGCGGCGGCGCCCGACGGCATCGATCTCGTCCATGAAGATGATGCACGGCGCACTCTTCTTGGCCTGATCGAACAGATCGCGCACGCGCGAAGCTCCCACGCCGACGAACATCTCCACGAAGTCCGAACCGGAAATCGTGAAGAATGGCACGTTCGCCTCGCCGGCCACTGCGCGCGCCAATAGCGTCTTGCCGGTGCCGGGTGGGCCGACCAGCAATACACCGCGCGGGATGCGCCCGCCCAGCCGCTCGAACTTGTGCGGATCGCTGAGAAAATCGACGATCTCCCGCAGCGCATCGCGCGCTTCGTCGACGCCGGCGACATCCGCGAACGTCACGCGACCGCTCGCCGGCGTGAGTCGTCTCGCCCTGGATTTGCCCAGCGCCGACAATCGCCCGCCGCCGGCCCCGGGCATGCGGTTCATGAAGTAGATCGCCACGATCACCAGCAGGATCATGGGCAGGACGGTGCCGAGCGTGCTCGTCCAGGAGGAGGCAGGCGGCGGCGGCGCCACCGCCGTGATCATCACGCCCTTGGCGCGCAGCGTTCTGACCAGGTCGGGATCATCGGCGGCATAAGTGCGGAAGGCCGAGTGATCGGTCAGGAATCCCCCGATCTCGTGGCCCGAGAGGGTGACACTACGCACCTCTGCGCGCGCGACATCATCGAGAAACTGCGAGTAGGAGATCTGCTCGATGACCGGAGCGGCCTTGCGCGCCTGATAGAGGTTGATCAGCGCGATGATCAGGAGTCCCCCAATCACACAGGCGGCGAAAATGCCAAAGCGCTTGTCACCCTTGTCACCGGAGCTCATTGCGTGCCTTCCCCGCCCTCACCTTCCCGTGGTGCCGCGGATAGCGGAGCGATCGAGCGCAGCACCCAGCGGCGCCCATTGGTTCGCAGTTCCGTCTGGGACAGCGGCAGGATATCGATGCGCCAGAACGAGGGCAGATCGGCCTGGATGACGTGCACGACCGCGGCGCGAATCACTGCCGAATGCGTGACGGCAAGGGTATGACCCCGATCGCGGCCGCGCTCGGCCACCCAGGCCGCGACACGCTGCAGCACCTGCGGGATCGACTCCCCCCCATGCGGGGCGGTACTGGGCTTGCGAATCCATGCGACGAGCTTACGGGGCTCACGCAGCAGCACCTGCTGGAACTTGAGCCCCGTCCACCGGCCATAATCACAGTCGCGCAAGCGCTCGTCGACTGAGGCGTTCAGGCCGAGTGCCGCGGCCGTCTCCCGGGCGCACAGCGCCGGACTGCTCCAGCAGGCATCGACTGTGCCCAGACTGCCGGCCAGGCGCTGCGCCCTGGCCCGTCCCGCCTCGTCCAGCGTTTCGTCGCCCCCGAAGGTGGCCGAGCGCAGGGCGCGGGTGGTGGCGTGGCAGATGAGGGTGATCCGGGGGGTCATGGAGATCTCTGACGAGTTCAGCCTATTCCATAGTCGATTGGATATAAAGGATTTTTATCCTGGCCAACCGCCTTGCCCCGCCGCATGAGGGAAACGGGGGTCTCGTGCGTAATGGCATAATAGGAGCGCTGTAAGCAGTGTCGCCGGGAGTACTCGAGATGGCCACAGATGAAACTTCGGTCGCAACGTCAATATCCGATCTGCCGCTCAAGGTAGCGATTCCCATCAAGGAAATCATGCCTTGGGCGATCTTCGGCATAGTCATCATGGCCCTGGCCTACTACTTCGTCGGCGCCGAGCAGGGCGCCACCTCGATCTTCAGCGGCATGGGCATCCACGAGTTCGTGCATGACGCGCGTCACCTGCTGGGATTTCCCTGTCATTGACGGACACCGGCGTTTGCCTGGCTGAGCCGGAGCATCGGACGGGGAGGGTCTGTCGGGGCCGCACAGTCGGCGGGCCCGCCGACTGCCGCTAGCGCGGGATGGCAGAGGTGGCAGCTAACGCAGATGACGGGGGCTCCGCCGCACGGCGGAGAGCATGACATGGTTGGACAGCTCATTTTGCGGGGCTTCATCATCGGCATCGTGGCCGGCCTGCTGGCCTTCGGCTGGGCCAAGACCTTCGGAGAGCCGGCGGTCAACGTAGCCATTAATTTCGAGTCCGCCCACGACGCGGCCGTGGCGGCAGCCGATGTCGCCGCAGGCAAGCCAGCGCCCCCG
Organism: Gammaproteobacteria bacterium; assembly: GCA_030037905.1. Taxonomy (GTDB): domain Bacteria; phylum Pseudomonadota; class Gammaproteobacteria; order Steroidobacterales; family Steroidobacteraceae; genus FEN-1191. The sequence continues at coordinate 12,611 of JASHPX010000336.1, read as the reverse complement.
CCGGGGCCGAATATCTTCAGCCGCGCCGTGCAAAGCGGTGTGGGTCTGCTGACCGGCATGGTCGGGGCAGGCGCGGGGCTCGGCTGCCTGTTCGCCGTGCTGTTCGCCTTCGCGAACGGCCGCATCGGCAATCTGGGCGCGGGTCCCACATCGATCCTTCTGGCCTTCTACGGCCTGGTTTCGCTCTACCTGGTGCCCGCGCTGAAGTACCCGCCCAATCCGCCATCGGTCGGCGAGCCTGCGACCATCAAGTACCGGACCGGTCTGTACTTTCTCATGATGGCCATTTCGATCGCCTCCACGCTCGGCGCGCTGTGGCTGCGGCGATACCTGGTGCCGAAGCTGGGCAATTGGAACGGCTCGCTGCTGTCGCTGCTCGTATATCTGGTGGTCATTGCCGCCTTCTTCGTCATTCTGCCGGGCATCAACGAGGTCCCGGCGACCTTCCCAGCCGTCACTCTGTGGAATTTCCGGCTCGCTTCGGTGGGCATCCAGACGGTCCTGTGGGGCTCGATCGGGGTGATGTTCGGCTATATCGGCGCCCAGGTGACCGCACACCGCTCGTAGTGAGCCGCTCACAGTGGAGCGCTCGCAGTGAGGAAGACAGGCCTCGCAGTTGGCGTGCGTGGCAAGCGCCGCAAGGCGGGACCATCGCTTGCCGCGCTGTCGCTTGCCGCATTGTCATTGGCCGCGCTGCCGTTCGTGCCGATCAGCGCCTGCGGCATGGACATGCCACCCGGCATGAAGATGCCCGGCATGAACATGCAGGCCGGCGTGACGAGCACGCAGGTCGCCGGCAACTATCGCATCGAGCTAAACGTGTTGCCGCCGGAGCCCTTTTACACGGCCGCGGACGCGTCCGCCCGCCATGTGAAGCAGGGCATGCTGGTCACCGGCGGCGCGACGCCCGTCGAACCGACCGACTCTCCGCCACCCAACCATCACCTCATCGTCCACGCATTCGACCGCGGCAGCCATGCGCTGGTGGATGCGCGGGTGACGCTCAGCTTCCGGCCGGTGGATGCAACTGGCCGGCCGACCGGCGACAGCGTCGCCGTACCGGTGGTGGTGATGCAGGCGATCGGCTCGGGTCCCTCCTCCACCCACTACGGCAACAACGTCGTGATGGGCCCGGGCGTCTATGACGTGACCGTTACCGTCAACGGCACGGCCGCGACGTTCCGGATCAAGGTCTCTTAGTCGGTTGTCACCTGCTCGCTGATCGCGAGCACCTGCGAAGCCTGCGCCGCCAACCACGCCTGCATGCGCACCGTGTCCGCTTCCCCGGTGAGCGCGGCGACCAGCACCGAGGTATCCAGATACATTGTCAATATCGATCCCGATCGCGCATACGGCGCACGAGGGAGCGGGTGCGTTGCGATTGCCGGGGCATGGCGTCGGTGAGCGCGCGTAGTGCCACGCGGTCGATCGGCTTGCGGGGCCGCTCGACCGGCCCAATCTGCGCCACGGGCTTACCGCGGCGGGTGATCCTCACCAAATCGCCGGCGGCTGCACGTTCTACCAGCTCACTCAAGTGCACCTTGGCATCCGCCAGTTTGACGTCCCGCATACCCGCTCCTGACCATCTAGTGGGTCATTTGTATCACGACCCGGACCGCGATCGAAGGTCCTGCGCCGAGGAGTTGCGCGACGGTTTCCTCGAGCTTCTGGTTGCGATGCACCGCGAATCCGAGCCTTCGTATAAGATCCGCTCATGGCGGCGATGACGCCCGAGGAAGCTCAGAACTATATCCAGCGATGGAAGCTGGTCCGCGAGATCGAGGCTGCCGAGCTGCGGCGTACTCCCATCGAAACGAAGTTGAGGCAGCTCGCGGCACTTATGGCTTCGCATAGCCTTTTTGGGCCGGAACCCGACCGAGAGCGACAGATCGCCGAGGTCCGGGACAGGTGGGCGCGTCTACGGCAGGTGCTGGGTGGCTGAGCCGCTGTCAGCATCGCTCCAGGCGGCTCTTGCCGATCTTGTGAACTGGCTGGAGACATCGCGCATTCCCGCGACGATCATCGGGGCAATTGCAGTGTCAGTGCTCGGTCGCCCGCGGCTGACGCGAGATATCGACACGCTGGCGATCGTGCCCGAGGCAGACTGGGGCGACGTCATCGAGAGCGCAGGGCGGCACGGCTTCGCGCCACGCATCGAGGCAGCCCTGGAGTTTGCGCGGCGAAGCCGGGTTCTTCTTCTGCGTCACGTCGAATCCGAAATCGACGTTGATCTCACCTTCGGTGGGTTGCCCTTCGAGCGAGCCGTAGTGGAAAACAGCTCCACTGTCGACGTCGGTGGTCTACGCATGCGGCTCCCGCGAGTCGAAGACCTGTTGGTCATGAAGGCGGTCGCGCGCAGGCCCAAGGACATCGAGGACATCCGCGGCCTTCTGTCCGCCCATCCGCAGGCAGACATCTCCGAGGCACGTCGCTGGGTGAAGGAATTTGCCACCGCGATGAGCATGCCGGACATCCTCGAGGAATTCGACGAGTTGCTGGCGCAGCGCAGCTCGTGAATTCGATCTGAACTCGTGAAGCGCCAGGGCGCGCGCGAGACGGCGTGTGGCAAGAGAATACAGATTTCTGTACTATATGGGCCATGCAGAATAGGCCATGAAGACGACCCTCGACCTCGACGATGAGCTCGTGAAGCGCGCCAAGGCGCGCGCAGCCCGTGAGCGCAAGAGCCTGACCGCCCTCATCGAGGAGGGCTTGCGGCTGCGGCTGCGCCGCCGATCCGCGTTGCGCGCTGCCACGCTCGATCTTCCGGTATTCAGGGGTGGTCGAGGTTTCGCGCCCGAAATCGATCCGAGCTCGAATCGCTCGATCTACGACGCCGCGGACGATGACGCCTGACGTCAACGTCCTGCTCGCCGCGCTGCGCGCCGATCATCCGCATCACGACGTCGCCCGATCCTGGTTGCTCGCCCGGCTCGGCGCCGCCGCATCGGGCGAGAGCCTGATCGTGCTGCCGATGGTAGCTATCGGCGTGCTGCGCATCGCAACGCATCCAAGGATATTCGACCCGCCAACACCGCCCGCCGTCGTACACGATTTCCTCGAGAAGATCCTCGCCAGCCCCGGCGTCGAATACGGCGAGCTTGGACGAGAATGGCCGGCGCTGCGGCGTTTGATGCGTGACCATCTCCCGCGCGGCAATGCGGTGCCGGATGCGTGGATTGCGGCCGCTGCACAAACCCTCGGTGTGCGCCTCGTTGCCTTCGACAAGGGTTTCCGGCGCTACCTCTCTGCCTCGGAGTTCACACTCCTGTGAGCCTCCTCGGCATTGGCGACACCGATGGCGGCAGACAGCTTGCGCACCATGGATATGACGGCGGCCGCGACTGCCGCTGGTAGCAGCGCGTTGAGAAGGACCACGGCGGCTGCGAACAGCGGCATCCCGTCCATCAGATCCGAATAGTCCGTCTGCAGGAAAGTGAAGCCGAACGTCAGAATCGCCAACACCACCACCGGCCACGGGTCCCAGAGCAGCGCCGAGGCGAGCAACGCCAGGGCGTAGAGCGCGATGAATGGACTGTTGGCCGCACCCATCGATGCGCTCATCAACACCGCGTACAGCAACAATGCCGCGACCTCGAGCGAACGTACCCGCGATGCGCGCCGGTGCAGTGCCGGCAGGACCCGAGCCGCCACGGCGGTCGCCGCCATCGCCACGACAGATACCAGTGCGAGCTGTGGATGCACGAATCCAAATGGATCTGCCGCGTAGACGATGAGCCCAAGGGCCACGGCAATGGCTTCCAGGCCCAAGAAAATCGACATGGTCAGAGCGTGCAGCCGCGAGGGCGGCCGGGTCACCGGCGCCGGGGCCGCAGGCAGATTTCCCGCCGGCGCCACCGGGGAGGCAGCGTCCGAGTCCAGCGCGCGCTCCGGGGCGCCGAGCGAGGTGGCCATAGGGGGAATACGGCCTGCATGCGCACAGCCCTCGGGTCGCGGGGACGGCCCAGCCGTCGTGGGCGCGCAAACCCAATCGTCGCGGGCGCGGACCCTGCCGTCGCGGGGGCAGGCTCGCCCTACGTCGATGACCGCTTCACTTCCAGGCTGTCGTAGTCCCTGTAGCGGTAGATGAACACCGAGCCGACCCACGCGATGACGAAGATGCCAATGATGATGAAGCCCAGGCTGTTGAAATTGTCGTTCAGCAACCCCACGACCTTCCAGAACGGCCCGGACAGCTGCATCTGCTGCATCAGCAGTCCCAGCGCCTCGATGCCGCCGATCAGCACCGCGATCACCACCGACACCAGCGTGATGGTCATGTTGTAAAACAGCTTGCGAATTGGCTTGACGTACGCCCAATCGTAGGCGCCGAGCATCAGGATGCCGTCGGTCGTGTCGATCAGCGACATGCCCGCGGCGAACAGCGCCGGGAATACCATGATCGACCAGATCGACACGCCCTTGGCTGCCTGGGTGGCGGCGATGCCCAGCAGCGCCACCTCGGTGGCCGTATCGAACCCCAGCCCAAAGAGAAAGCCGAGCGGAAACATGTGCCAGCTGCGGCGGATCAGACCGAACAGCGGCCGGAACAGCCGTGCGGTGAAGCCGCGCTTGTTCAGCAACAGATCGAAGTCCTCCTCCACGAAGCTACCGCCGCGCTTGACGTGCCGGAAGGTCCGCCAGACCGAGAAGAAGATAAGCAGATTCATCACGGCGATAGCGAACAGGAACGCCGCTGATACCGAGGTACTGATGATTCCGCCGACGCTGCGGGCCTTCTCCAGATGCAGTGCTGCGGCCGTCAGCGCGATGCCCGCCGCCGCCAGGATGACCACCGTGGAGTGACCCATCGCGAAGAAGAAGCCCACGGTCACGGGCCGCTTGCCCTCCTGCATGAGCTTGCGCGTCACGTTGTCTATCGCGGCGATGTGATCGGCATCCACCGCGTGGCGCAAGCCGAAGCCATAGGCCAGCAGCGCGGTGCCGAGCAGCACGGGCTGATGCCGGAAGATCAGCACCGCCCAGGCCCACGCGGCCAGATTGATCAGCAGCAGCAACGCATAGACTGCCGCCACGGACGCCCGCAGCGAGCTCATCCGGCGATCGAGAAAAAAACCGAACAGGAAGGACATTGGTTCGAGGGGGCCACCTACAGCTGGTAGACTGAATGTAAACGGCCCGCGCCGGCAGGACAATGCGGGTATTCCGCATACGGGAATTCCACAGGTGGGAATTCCACGCAAGGGATCCCAGCGGCAGGCCGCTCACCTCGTGAGACGCCGGTATCCCAGGTAGGTTCCCGTCACGCACAGCGTCGTGACGCCGGTCATCAGCAGCCACATGAGCGCATCCCACTGCGGGCGGCCGCGCATCAGCGCGGTGAAGTCCATGCGGTGCAGGGCGTCGAACCACCAGCGGTAGTGCTCGTCGGCGCGATCGACGCTGCTGACGAGCTGACCGCTGAGCGGATCGATGTAGTAGCGGCGGCCCGTGCCATCCTGCGGCATCACCCGCCACACGGGCAGCTCGCTGCGGCTGCCTGGATCGCTGAAGTAGTATGCATCTGCACGCGTCAGCAGCTGCATGCCCGCGCCGCCGCCCTGCAGCGTCGTGGCGATGAAGTGCCGCTGCACCGCCCCCAACGGCGCAGGCGCTCCACTGGCGTCCAAGCGGCGCCGTGTGCCATCAGCGCTGCTCGCGATGAGATACAGCCGGCCGTCGAGCGGGGCGCTCTCGATGGTTACGATTCCGCTCGGAGCCGCCGCCGCGAGCGCCTGCAGCGTCGCTCGCAGCTGCGCGCCGCTGATCGGGGCACCACGCAACCGCGCGCGCTCGGCTCTCGCGCCCGCCCCTTCCATGAGGCCCCAGGGGTTCATCGAGAACATCCCGCTCAGCACCCAGGTGAGCGCCAATACCCCGAAAAACAGGCCCGCGATGTGATGCCAGAGATTGAAGCCGCGATAGGGTGACCAGCGACCCGCGGGCCGACGCAGCAGCTGCCGCACGCCGATGTACAGGCCCGTGGCCGCCAGAAAGCAGCCGATCAGCGAGGTGTAGATGACGATCTGGCTCCACAGCAGCGCGTGATGGCGCAGGTCCGCGAAGTACAGCCAGTGCGGGATCGCGCCCAGCCAGTTCCAGAAACGCTCGCGGCGCGTGGTGAGCTGCACCGCGCGCCCCGTGGAGCTCGAGACGTACAGCTGCCCGCCGCGCCCGTCGCGCAGGTCGAAGTGATACAGCGGCCGATCCTGCGCAGAGACGCCCTCGAGCGTCCACTGATCGAAATCGATCATGCCCAGGAGGGGCGGGGCGACGGCGGTCCCCGGCGGGTCGGACACGGACCCCGCGCCGGCGGCCCATGTGACGCCCCCGGCAGAGCCCGCGGCCGGAACATAGGCGGCTGCCACACTGGCCGCCTGCGCCGGGGAGATCGTGTCGATTTCGGTGCCGGTGGTCAGATCGGTCAGCCCGGCCGACTCCGGCCCCGATCCCAGGTCCAGCACCGGCCGGCCGGCGAGCATCTCCACGCGAAAGCTCGACACAGGATCGGCATCGCCCAGGACTGCCGCGGAAATCCTGCAGCAGCCGCGCCAGTCGATCGGCGCCAGGTGCGCCAGACGCGTGTCGCGACCCAATGCCGGGTAGCTGACATACATCATCACCAGCCCCGACAGGCACCACACACTCATCAAGAGCCCGACACCGATACCGAGGTAGCGATGAAACAGCAACAACAGGCGGATCATGGTCTATCGCAAGCGCTCGCGGCCGGCCCTGCGGCCCCGCTTGAATGTGCGTACGGCGCTGCCGGCAGGCGCGGCGCCCACGGCTCGTGCAGTCGCTTGCCGCCGCGCCGCACCACGACAGTGCCAATCAGAACGAATAAGTATAGTTGGCCTGGAAGGTTCTGGGCAGCCCAAGATCGTGGATCACGTAGGGCGTCGCCGAAGCGTCGGTCAAGCCGTAGCCGACGCCGGAGTCGTAGATGCGGTTGAATACATTGTCGATGTGCACATCGATACGCTGATGCCGCGCGGCGTCCAGGAAGACGCGTCCGTTGACGTCGAAGGTCGTGTAGTCGCCGTAGCCGACGCGCTGCGTGCCGAGTCCGAAGGGCTGATCGTCGAGGTCTCCGACATGGTCGAGTATCAGGCCGGCGCCGAAGCGCGAGCCGGGCGGATGATAGTCGAGCCCCGCCTTGATCAGTGACAGCGGGATCTGGTCGTACTGGAAGTCCTCGCCCACCTGGCGGGCACGGTTGTAGGTGCCGCTGAGCGTGGCCGACAGCCAGTCGGTGAACGGTGCCTCGACCGTCAGCTGCTCGCCGATCGTGCGTACGTTACCCGGCGCATTGCCGAACACGTCCTGATCGGTCGCCGCATCGAAGCTCACATAGGTGATCAGGTTGTGAATCAGGCGGTAGAAAGTCGTCGCCTCCCAGTGCAGCGGCGCGGGTCCCCCGATGGGAATGAGACCTCCGATGGAGACGTTGGCGTTCTGGCTGGTCTCGGGCTTGATATTCGGGTCACCGCGCTCATCGTCCGGATCGTTGGCGAACAGCTCCTCGTCGGTCGGCAGGCGGAAGGCCGTGCCGACGTTGGCCTTCAGGTACAGCGCGGGCACGAAGTCGGTCTCTTCGCCGACGTTCCATACCGTTGCCGACGGCCCGAAACTCGCGTGGTTGTAGCGCAGGCCAGCCGCCAGATGCGTCAGCGGAATCAGCGCCGGATCGGCGCGTAGCTGCGCGAACAAGGCGTTGATCTGCTCGGTCTCCGGCCGGATCACCAGGACCGAATCGTGGCCCCAGTAGTTCTGCATATCGTAGCCACCCACGACCGACAGGCCCCGCGCGATCGCCGCCTGGGTCATGAGGTTGGCGCCGTAATCCTTGTAGCCCCAAAAATTGTCGTTGTTGGTCTCGTACAGCTCGCCGGGCGTTCCGGGCGTGTAGGTATATGGCGTCGAGCCGTTGTCGAACTCGGTGTAGTACGAGCTCCAGCGGTGATAGTAGCCCTTGACGAAGAATTTGAATGCATCGCTCGGCACATAGTCGAGCTTGGAGGTGAGCAGGTCCTCATTGCGCTGGTTGAAGGCATCCGCCACCAGGTAGGGTTGGGGCAGGTCGAGCTTCGCATCGGTGTGCTGATAGAGCGTGCTGAAGGCCAGATCATCGGTGAAGTTGTAGGCGTACTTGACCCCCAGCGTGGTGACGTTGTAGCCGCGGTGCCGCTGCGTGCCGCTCGGCTGATAGTCGGAGCTGGGGAAGGGCTGAATGCCCGGCTCGGCTTCGTCGTGAGTCGCATAGACCACGAAGTAGTTGTTGTCCAGGGCATCACGAAAGTAGCCGTCCAGGTGCTTGCCGTCGTTGCTGTCCGCGCCGAGCGTAAAAGCCCCATCGGGATGGTTGGTGAACGACTTGGTCACGATGTTGACCGCGCCGGCCACGGCCTGCGTGCCGTAGAACAGCGCCTGCCCACCGTCGAGCACCTCGATGCGCTCGATCATGCTCGCGGGCACCGTGTCCAGCGGCGTGGTGCCGGCATACAGGCGGTTGTTGATGCGCACATCGTCGATGAGCCACAGGACGTCCTCGGTGCGCGAGCCGAGCAGCGACACGTCCACGTAGTTGAAAGGACCTGCGTTGGAGGTGATGTACAGACCCGGCGTCAGCGCCATGAGCGCCTCGGGCACGTCGATGTAACCGCCCGAGAGGATCTGCTGGGCGCTGACCGTGTCGACGGTCGTACCGAACTGAGCCAGCTGCTGCGGCAGCTCGTTCTCGATGCTCTTGGCGGTCACCACCACTTCCTGCAGCTGCCCGGCACCCTGGTTCTGCGCGGCACCCTGGTTCTGCGCGGCGCCCTGGTTCTGCGCGGCGCCCTGATTCGAGCTGCCTTGGCCGCTCGAGTTGCCTTGGCTGGCCGAGGTACCTTGATCGGCCGGCGTTCCTGGGCTGCTCGGAACGGTCTGCGCGTCGGTCTTGCCGACGAGCATGCCTAGAGCGCACACGCTCGCGACCGCGAGCGCGGTGAGGGTTTTCATCTGCAAGCAATCTCCCTATCCTGGCCGAGTTGTCGTAGGGCCGCCTCTCCTGGCGGCGTGATTGATAGGTATACGCGACTGTCGAATGCTTCCCTCGCCATTCGAGGCCGCTGAGCGCACGGCGAATTCGTTCGCGCGCGCAGAGGCGCTCGGCGTGCACACGATGGGCACCTCGAGCTCGTTCGAACCCCATGAGCACGCCGGCCGGGGTGCAGCGCGACATCCTCGCGGCTATCCTGCAGGCTTGCCGCGGCGGCTACAGCGAGTCGATGGCGAGAGCCGACGCCGCCCGCGCGGACCGGGTAATATGCAGCACCCCGCCCGCATCTTTCCGCGAGCGCGCCCGCCAGGAGGAGCTTCGCTTGCTGATGCCCAGGCAAGGCCCGGATGAACCCGATGATTCGGAAAACGACGATGAGCCGTTGCCGGACCGGCGCCGTGCGCTTCTGATGCTGGTATTCGTGCTGGTGCTGGTGGCCGGAGGACTGCTGCTGGTGCGGGTGCTGCACAACATGGCCCAGATCCAGGACTGCGCCATGTCGGGGCGCACCAACTGTGCCCCGATCGACGTCAACAGCAGCTCAGGCCGGTGATAGAGGCTCAGGCCGCTGCTCGCGGCTCGGCCACTGCTAGCGGCTCAAGCAGAGCCTTGCGCAGCCCCCGGCCGATCCACCGGCAGCGGCCCGAACGATTGCGTCACCGGCATCAGCTCGATCAGATTGACGTTGACGCGCGCCGGCAGGCATGCGACCCAGTGGACCGCCTCGGCGACATCCTCGGGGGTGAGCGGGTCGGCGCCCGCGTATAGCTTCGCGGCGCGCTCGGTGTCGCCGCTGAAGCGCACCAGGGAGAACTCCGTGCCCCCGACGAGACCCGGCTCTATACAGGTGACGCGTACACGGGTATTGCGCAGGTCGGCCCGCAAGTTCATGGAAAACTGCCGCACGAATGCCTTGGTCCCCCCGTAGACGTTGCCGCCGGGATAGGGATGGATGGCGGCGGCCGAGCCCATGTTGACGATATGTCCGCGCCGGCGCGCCACCATGCCAGGCAGCAACACCCGCGTCACATACATCAGTCCCTTGACGTTGGTATCGACCATCTCCTCCCACTGCTCGACGCTCGCCTCGTACGCAGGCTCGAGCCCGAGCGCGAGCCCGGCGTTGTTGACCAGCAGGTCCACCGCCGCGTATTCGGCGGGTAGCCCGGCGAACGCCGCCTCCACGGCGGCGCGATCACGCACGTCCAGCGTGATGGCATACACCCGCTGGGCATTTCGCTGGGCGCCGAGCTCCGCAACGAGGGACGCCAGGCGCTCCTCGCGCCGTCCAACCGCGATCACGCGGTGGCCCTCCGCTGCGAAGCGGCGCGCGATGGCTGCGCCAAATCCGGATGTCGCACCCGTGACCACGATGATCATGCCCCTACTCCCGCAAAGAATCCCGCAGAGAATCCCGCAAACAAATGGCCTCGCCGCCGCGCACCCGTACACCCGCGCACCCGTACCCCCGTACGCCCGCGCGACACCTGCTCGTACCCCGCTGCCGCGCCAGGCCGACTTGAGCGATCCGGGGCGGACGGCGATGATGCAACATGATCCCATTTTCCGTGCTCGATCTGATACCGATCGTCGAAGGCGGCGGCGGCGCGCCGGCCGCCCTGGCTGGCGCCCTGCAGCTCGCACGCCATGCCGAGGCGCTCGGCTTGCGCCGTTACTGGGTGGCCGAGCACCACAATATGCCGGGCATCGCCAGCGCCGCGACCGCCGTGGTGATCGGCCACATCGCCGCCGGTACGCGCACGATCCGCGTCGGCGCGGGCGGTATCATGTTGCCCAATCACGCGCCGCTGGTGATCGCCGAGCAGTTCGGCACCCTGGCAGCGCTCTATCCCGGCCGTATCGACCTGGGGCTGGGCCGCGCCCCCGGCACCGATGCGCAGACCGTGCGCGCGCTGCGCCGTGACTTCGCTGCGAGCGACCGATTTGCCGAGGACCTCGAAGAGCTGCGCGGATATTTTGGCGCGGCAGCCGCCGAGCAGCCGATCCGTGCCGTGCCCGCGATGGAGGTCGAGGTGCCCTTCTGGCTGCTCGGCTCGAGCAACTACGGCGCACAGCTCGCGGCGATGCTCGGTCTGCCCTTCGCCTTCGCGGCGCACTTCTCTCCCGAATGGCTCATGCCGGCGCTGGCGCTGTACCGGCAGTTGTTCCGCCCTTCGGCCACCCTGCGGCAGCCCTACGCGATGGTCTGTGTCAACCTGATCGCCGCAGATACCGATGCGGCGGCACAGCGGCTGTTCAGCTCGCATCAGCTGGCGTTCGTCAGGCTGCGCCGCGGACGGCCCGGCCGGCTGCCGCCGCCCGTCGATGATATCGGCGAGCTCTGCTCTGCCGAGGAGCTCGCGCTGGTGCGGCACTCCATGCAGGCCTCGTTCGTCGGATCGGTGGACACACTGCATGACTCTCTCGCGCCGTTTCTGCGCGCCGTTCAGCCCGATGAGCTGATGATCCACGTCATGGTGTACGACGCGGTCGCGCGGCTGCATTCCCTGACGCTGAGCGCGCAGCTGCGCGAGCGGCTCGCCGCCGCGGAGCGCGAAAGCACTCACGCCAGTGATCGTTCACCACTCCGACCGCCTGAAGATACGCATACACGATAGTGGAGCCGACGAAGCGGAAGCCACGCCGCTTCAGATCCCTGGAGAGCCGGTCGCTCAGCTCGGTGCGCGCCGGCACGTCGCTGCGCCTGGCGGGCAGATTGACCACCGAGCGTCCACCGGCGAAGCCCCAAAGGTAGCGATCGAAGCTGTCGAATTCACGCTGCACGGCCAGGAAGGCGCGCGCATTAGTGACCGCCGCCTCGATTTTCAGCCGGTTACGTACGATACCGGCGTTGCGCATCAGCGCGGCGATCCGCCGCCCATCGAAGCGTGCCACGCGCTGTGGGTTGAAATTTGCGAACGCGCGGCGGTAGTTGTCGCGCTTGCGCAGAATCGTCTGCCAGGACAAACCGGCCTGCGCGCCCTCCAGGCAAAGCATCTCGAACAGCCTGCGCTCATCGTGTACGGGTCGCCCCCACTCCTCATCGTGGTAGCGGCGCGAGGGCGCATCGTCGAGGGCCCACCAGCAGCGCTTGCGCACGCCTCAATTCCCTGCGGTCGCCTCGATCGCTACCGGTCCGTAGAGGGACGCCTGCACCTCGAAGCCGGCGACTCCATGCGTCTGCGTATTGTTCAGCTCGGTGGAAATACGCATCTCGTTGTCGGCGATATGCGCGGTCACCTGATTGTGCGCGGGCAGCCGCCCCGGACCCCAATCCTCGTGCAGGATGTCGAACTTCAGCGTATCACCCTGGATCTGAAAGTCGTCGAGCGCCGCCATCGTATAGGGGTTGTCGCAGCGGCCGCACACCATGCCGCGCAGTCCGTCGCCCACGCGCCGGATGATGAAGAACTGCTTGTCGATCCCTGCGCCGAAGCCGATCCACACGCCCGCGACCTTCGCCCTGGAGAGCCTCTCCCAGGCCCCGGGGGCAACGTACGGCGGCGGCCGGAACCCACGTGCGCGCCCTGCCGCGCCTGCGCCACCGCGCCCGGCCGCACCACCCCCG
>JASHPX010000335.1 GCA_030037905.1 Gammaproteobacteria bacterium | reverse complement strand
GGCCAACACTAGCCGGGGGCGGCCCCGGCGGCCCGGGCTCGGATTTCCGAGCGCCCGTCGTCCCGACGATCGATGCCAGCGGGGCGGAATGCTCGGGCAGGTCCTGAAACATCGATCTGTCCGCAACTCACGGCGCTCGGGGATGCACATGGATATTGAAACCTCTCGGCAAATTACGTCAAACGTAATTAGCCGAGAGGTTTCAATACCCATGTGTTTCAGTGCGCGCTGCAAGCTGCCGGTCCAGTTTCGATGGCAAGCCCCGCTGACCTAATTCGCCCACTGCCGTCGCCGTGACGATGAGTGCTCTCGAATCGCAGCCGCCGGGGCCGCCGGGGCCTGTCCCTCCGGTCCTGCATTGCGCGGGCCGGGTGCTGTCGCTGGCGCGCCCGGTGGTGATGGGGATACTCAACGTGACGCCCGATTCGTTCTCGGACGGCGGGCGCTACGCGACGCCCGATGAGGCGCTGGCGGCGGCCGAGCAGATGGTGGCCGAAGGAGCCGCCATCATCGATATCGGCGGGGAGAGCACGCGACCGGGAGCGACGCCCGTGAGCACGGAGGAGGAGCTGCGGCGCGTGCTGCCGGTCGTGGAACGGGCGGCTGCCCGCTTGCCGGCCATCGTGTGCGTGGATACGTCAAATCCCGAGCTCATGCGGCGCGCCCAGGCGAGCGGCGCTCATATGATCAATGACGTGCGTGCCTTGCGCCGGCCGGGTGCGCTCGAGGCGCTGGCCGCAACTCGCATGGCTCTCTGTCTGATGCACATGCAGGGCGAGCCCGCGAGCATGCAGCGTGATCCGCGCTACCGGAATGTCGTGGACGAGGTCGGCGAATTCCTCGGCGCGCGCGCGCGTGCCTGCACGCAGGCGGGTATCGCGGCCGAGCGATTGTGCGTCGATCCGGGATTCGGCTTCGGTAAGCTCCTGCGGCACAATCTGCAGTTGCTCGCGGGGCTCACGCAGCTGGCGGCGATCGGTCCGCCATTGCTGGTGGGACTGTCGCGCAAGTCCTTCGTGGCGGCGCTGCTGGCGGTGGCGGACGCGGCTGCAGGTGCAGGTGCAGGCACGGGCGCAGGTGTCGGTGCAGGTGCGACCGTTGCGCCCGTGCGTGCGCCTACGGGGCGGCTTGCCGCGAGCCTGGCGCTGGCGAGCATCGCGGTGATGCGAGGGGCGCGCATCGTGCGCGCACACGATGTCGCCGCCACGGTCGACGCCGTGCGTGTCGCCGGCGTAATCGCGGCGCATGTGGCCGATGCCGCCGATGCGACCAAGGGAGGTTGAGTGGGACGAGTACATTTCGGCACCGATGGAATCCGCGGCCGTGTCGGCAGCGAGCCGATGACGGTGGAATTCTCGCTGCGCCTGGCGAGCGCGGCGGCCAGCGTGCTCGGCGGCGGGGGTGGCGCCGTGCTCATCGGCAAGGACACACGTCTGTCGGGTTACATGTTCGAGGCGGCGCTCGAGGCCGGCTTCGTGGCGAGTGGAGTGGATGTGCTGCTGACCGGGCCGCTGCCGACGCCGGCAATCGCCTACATGACGCGACAGCTGGGCTGCCGCTTCGGTGTCGTGATCAGCGCTTCGCACAATCCTTATGAGGACAACGGCATCAAGTTCTTCGACTCGCAGGGCATGAAGCTCTCCGAGGAGATCGAGGAGCGCATCGAGGCGTGCCTGTCCACCCCGCCACTGACGCGTACCTCACGCGAACTGGGCCGCGCGCGGCGACTGGATACCTCCTGGTTGCACTACCAGCAGTTCTGTGCCGGCATCCTGAGCGCGGGAACGAGCCTCGCCGGCTTGAAGTTGGTGGTCGATTGTGCCAACGGTGCGGCCTACAAGGTCGCGCCGCGCATTCTCGCGGACCTTGCGGCCGAGATCGTGCCGATCGGCTGTTCGCCGAACGGCCGTAACATCAACGATGCCTGTGGCTCGATGAACCCGCAGCTGCTGCAGCTGACCGTGCCGGGTGTGCGCGCGCACGCCGGGATCGCCTTCGACGGCGACGGCGATCGCGTAGTGATGGTGGATCACCTGGGCCGGCTGGTCGATGGCGACCAGCTGCTGTACGTGATTGCCGCCGATGCGCACGCGGCCGGTACTTTGCGCGGCCCGGTCGTAGGCACCGTCATGACAAATCTCGGCCTGGAGCTGGCGCTGCGACGACTGGGCGTGCCCTTCGAGCGGGTTCCCGTGGGTGACAGACACGTGCTCGCGCGACTGGTGGAATGCGGCGGCATCCTCGGCGGAGAGACCTCCGGGCACATTCTGAACCTGGATCGCACCACCACCGGAGATGGACTGGTGACCGCGCTGCGGGTGCTCGCGATCATGAAGCGCACCGGAGGAACGCTGGCGGAGCTCGCCGCCGGCATGGAGAAGCTACCGCAGGCGCTGCTGAATGTGCAGGTCGCGCAGCGCTTCGATCCGGCAGGAGTGCCGGCCATCTGCGAGGTGGTACGGCGCCTCGAGGAGCAGCTGGCGGGGGAGGGGCGCATCGTGCTGCGCGCCTCGGGGACCGAGGCGGTCATCCGCGTGATGGTCGAGGGACGCGATGCGACCGAGGTACGCGGGTGCGCGGAGCAGCTG
Organism: Gammaproteobacteria bacterium; assembly: GCA_030037905.1. Lineage (GTDB taxonomy): Bacteria > Pseudomonadota > Gammaproteobacteria > Steroidobacterales > Steroidobacteraceae > FEN-1191. The sequence continues at coordinate 5,250 of JASHPX010000335.1, read as the reverse complement.
GCGGAGGTCGTCAGAAGCGCCGCGCCCGTCTAGTCGGGAGCCTGCAGGTCGGGCTCCTGGCGTATGCTTGCGTCACGCCGACGGCGCTATTGCGATCCAAGGAGAATTCATGCGACGCAAGCTCGTGGCGGCCAACTGGAAGATGCACGGCTCGCGCGCCGAGAACGCGCCGCTGGTCGACGCGGTTCTGGGCGCGCCCAGCCATCCAGGGGTGGATTGCGTCATCTGTCCGCCATTCGTCTACCTCATGGAAATCGCGCGACAGCTGCGCGACGCGGCGGTGAAGCTCGGCGCACAGGACGTGTGCGCCGAAGCGACAGGGGCGCACACAGGAGAGATCTCCGCGGCGATGTTGCGCGACGTGGGCTGCGCGTACGTCATCGTGGGCCATTCCGAGCGTCGCAGTCTCTATGGTGAAGACGACGTGCTGGTGGCGCGCAAGTTTGCAGCGGCGCAGTCGCGCGGCCTCACGCCCATCCTGTGCGTGGGCGAGCAGCTCTCGGAGCGAGAGGCGGGGCACACCGAGCAGGTGGTCGCCCGACAACTGGAGGCGGTGCTGGCGCTGACCAGCGTGGCCGGGTTCGGCCGCGCCGTCATCGCCTATGAGCCGGTCTGGGCGATCGGCACCGGTCGCACGGCAACTCCGGCGCAGGCGCAGCAGGTGCATGCGTTCATTCGCGGACGTCTGGCCGGCCGGGATGCTAAAATCGCCGAGGGCTTACAGATCCTGTACGGTGGCAGCGTCAAGGCGGGCAATGCCCGTGAGCTGTTCACGCAGGAGGACGTCGACGGTGGCCTCATCGGAGGTGCGTCGCTGAAAGCCGAGGAATTCTTGTCCATCCTGGCCGCGGCGCGCGGTTAATGGCGCTGACCCGATATGCTACATACGTTTCTGCTCATCATCCTGTTCTTCTCCGCAGCGGCGATCATCGCACTCGTGCTGCTCCAGCGCGGCAAGGGCGCGGACGCTGGCGCCGGCTTCGGCTCGGGCGCCTCCGGCACGGTGTTCGGTGCGCGCGGGGCGACCACGGCGCTGTCGCGGACCACGGCGATCCTCGCGGCGGTGTTCATGCTGACCTGCCTGGTGCTCTCCTACATGGCCTCGCACGGCAGCGGCACTTCCTCCAGCAGCCTGCTCGACCGGCTGTCGCAGCCACCTGCGTCGACCTCGACGGCACCGGCGACGAGGCAAGCGACACCAGCACCAGCACCAGCCTCGGGCGCCACAGGCTCGCTCGCGCCGTCCGCGCCTGCGGCCGGACCTGCCGCGCCGGCGACGGCTCCGGCCACGCTGGGCTCACCACCCACGCCACCCGCAGCGCCGGGCGCAAGCGGCAGCACGGGACACTGAGCGCAGCTTTGGCGCGGGCAGACGCACGCTGCGTTGCATGCGCACACTATGAGCCGACGTGGTGGAATTGGTAGACACACTAGCTTGAGGGGCTAGCGCCGCAAGGTGTGGGAGTTCGAATCTCCCCGTCGGCACCACAAGATTGGCGTCCCCTGTTACAATACGAGGATAAACGGGGCGGAATGGCTGCGCGGCAGCCGTCCGCCCCTTTTGATGAGTGGTTTTGCCGATGCTGTCGAATTACCTGCCGATCCTGATTTTCCTGGGGCTGGCAACGGCACTGGCCGTGCTGCTGCTCTCGCTCGGAATGGTGCTCGGCAGGCTCAGCGCGAGACACCGTGGCGATCCCGACAAGCTCTCGGCTTATGAGTGCGGCTTCGAGGCCTTCGAAGACTCGCGCATGAAGTTCGACGTGCGCTACTACCTGGTCGCGATCCTGTTCATCATCTTCGATCTGGAGATCGCGTTCCTGTTTCCCTGGGCGGTGGCGTTGCGCGGCATCGGGGACGCGGGCCTCGCTGCGATGGCCGTATTCCTGTTCATTCTCATCGTCGGCTTCGCCTACGAGTGGAAGAAGGGGGCTCTCGAGTGGGATTAGCGGACACCGAAGCGCAGGGGTTCGCGCAGCGTGGTTTCCTGACCACGCAGGTGGATAAGCTGGTCGACTGGGCGCGCACCGGCTCACTCTGGCCGATGACGTTCGGGCTCGCATGCTGTGCCGTGGAGATGATGCATGCGGGCGCCTCGCGCTACGACCTGGATCGCTTCGGCGTGGTGTTTCGCCCGAGCCCCCGCCAGTCGGACGTGATGATCGTCGCCGGCACGCTCGTCAACAAGATGGCGCCGGCGCTGCGCAAGGTGTACGACCAGATGCCCGAGCCGCGCTGGGTGATCTCCATGGGGTCATGTGCCAACGGTGGCGGCTACTATCACTATTCCTATGCCGTGGTGCGCGGTTGTGATCGCATCGTGCCGGTGGATATCTACGTGCCGGGATGCCCTCCCACGGCCGAGGCGCTGCTGTATGGAGTGCTGCAGCTGCAACGCAAGATCGCGCGCCACGAGGCGGCGAGCGCCTAGGGCGCTTCCGGTCGTCCGCAGAGCCCAGCTGAGGATTGCAGGCCAGTGCCCACCCACATCGAGCAGCTGTCCACGCGGATCAGCACGCTGCTCGGCGAGCGCGTGCGCACCTATCCCTCGCTGCCCAGCGAGCTGGCGCTGGAGGTGCCGGCCCAGTCGCTGCTCGAGGTGTCGCGCACGCTGCGCGATGATCCGCAGCTCTCCTTCGAGATGCTGATGGATCTGGCGGGCGTGGACTACCTGGATTACGGTCGTGCCGAGTGGCGAACCGAGTCGGCCACGGCCACGGGCTTCAGCCGCGGCGTCAACCGCGCCTCGCCCCACACGCACGCCGGGCAGCGGCGCTTTGCCGTGGTGTATCAGCTGCTGTCGATCCGCCACAACGCGCGACTGCGGCTGCGGGTGTGGTGCGAGGAGCTCGAAGACCCGATCGTCGATTCGGTGACCGCAGTGTGGGCCAGCGCCAACTGGTTCGAGCGTGAAGCCTTCGACCTGTTCGGCATCCTGTTCCGCGGCCACCCGGATCTGCGGCGCATCCTGACCGACTACGGCTTCATCGGCCACCCCTTCCGCAAGGACTTCCCGCTGATCGGTCACGTCGAGATGCGCTACGACCCGCAGCTCAAGCGCGTGGTCTACGAGCCGGTGAGCATCGAGCCGCGCACCCTGGTGCCGCGCGTGATCCGTCACGACAATCGTTACAACCCGGCGCTGCAGGACCTGTCGCGCGACGCGCGCGCCGCATCTGCGCCGACACCGGGAATCACCGCGCCGCCGACACCGGGTGTGACCCCGCCGCCGCCGCCGGTGATGAACGTGCCGCCGCCGCCGGTGAGTGCACCGGCCAAGGGGGCGGCCGGTGCCTGAGATCCACAACCTGACGCTCAATTTCGGGCCGCAGCATCCGGCCGCGCACGGGGTGCTGCGTCTGGTGCTGGAGATGGACGGTGAGGTGATCCAGAAGGCCGACCCGCACATCGGTCTGCTACACCGGGCGACCGAGAAGCTCGCGGAGTCCAAGCCGTTCAACCAGTCGATCGGCTATATGGACCGCCTCGACTACGTGTCGATGATGTGCAACGAGCACGCCTATGTCACGGCGATCGAGCGGCTGCTGGGCTTCACCCCACCGCTGCGCGCGCAATACATCCGCGTGATGTTCGATGAGATCACCCGCATCCTGAATCACCTGATGTTCCTGGGGGCGCATGGGCTGGACATCGGCGCGATGACGGTGTTCCTATTCTGCTTCCGCGAGCGCGAGGACCTCATGGACTGCTACGAGGCGGTTTCGGGCACGCGCATGCACGCGACCTATTACAGGCCGGGCGGCGTGTACCGCGATCTGCCCGAGGTGATGCCCAAGTATCAACCCTCGCGCTTTCGCACGCAGCACGAGGTCGATCGCCTGAATCAGGCGCGCGCCGGCTCGCTGCTGGACTTCATCGACGCCTTCACGCGCAAGTTTCCGGGGTGTGTCGATGAATACGAGACGCTGCTGACCGACAATCGCATCTGGAAGCAGCGCACCGTGAACATCGGGGTGGTATCGCCCGAGCGCGCTCTGCAGCTCGGCTTCAGCGGACCGATGCTGCGCGGCTCGGGCGTCGCCTGGGATCTGCGCAAGAAGCAGCCCTACGAGGTATACGATCAGCTGGACTTCGACATTCCGGTGGGCGTGAACGGCGACTGCTACGACCGCTACCTGGTGCGCGTCGCGGAGATGCGCCAGTCCAACCGTATCGTCAAGCAGTGCGTGGACTGGCTGCGGGCGAATCCCGGTCCCGTGATGGTCGATGAGCGCAAGGTGCGCCCGCCGAGCCGCGAGCAGATGAAGGACAAGATGGAGTCGCTGATACATCACTTCAAATTCTTCACGGAAGGCTACTGTGTGCCGGAAGGCGAGACCTATGCGGCGGTCGAAGCGCCCAAGGGAGAGTTCGGCGTGTACCTGATTTCCGACGGCGCCAACAAGCCCTATCGCGTCAAATGCCGCGCGCCGAGCTTCGTGCACCTCTCCTCACTCGGTGAGATGGCGGAGGGGCACATGCTGGCCGACGTGGTGGCGGTGATCGGCACACAGGACATCGTGTTCGGGGAGGTCGATCGCTGATGAATCCTGGGCCGAGCGACCCGGCGGCGGATGCGGCCGGGAAAGCGGCGCAGGATGGCGCCCCCGCACCCGAGGCACGCCGCACGGCCGAGCTCGCGCCGCACGTGTGCCGCGAGATCGACCGCTGGGTCGCGAAGTTTCCGCCGGAACGGCAGCGCTCGGCGGTGCTGTCCTCCCTGCGCGCCGCGCAGGAGCACAATCACGGCTATCTCACGGTCGAGCTGATGGACGCCGTCGCCGCGTACCTCGCGCTGCCGCCGATCCAGGTCTATGAGGTGGCGAGCTTCTACTCGATGTTCGAGACGCATCCGTGCGGCCGGCATCACGTGAGCGTGTGCACCAACATCTCGTGCTACCTGCGCGGGGGCGAACAGATCGAAGCCTATGTTCAGAAGAAGCTCGGCATTCGCCCCGGGCAGAGCACTGCCGACGGCCGCATCTTCCTCAAGCGCGAGGAGGAGTGCCTGGCGGCGTGCACGGGAGCGCCGATGATGATGGTCGATCACGTCTACTACGAGCAGCTGACGCCCGAGAAGGTCGATCAGGTGCTCGACGCGCTGGAGTAGCGCTCGTGGGCAAGTGGGACGACAAGTGCAATCTGACCTGCTTCGAGCCGCTGCACCTGCCGCGCTCCTGGACGCTGGCAAGCTACCGCAGCGTCGGCGGCTACCAGGCATGGGAGCGCATCCTCGCCGAGAAGCCGCCG
>JASHPX010000334.1 GCA_030037905.1 Gammaproteobacteria bacterium | reverse complement strand
GCTTCGGTCCGGTGATGGATCTGCTGCGCCAGGCCGCGCTCGATCCGAGCGTACTGGCGATCAAGCAGACGCTGTACCGTACGGGCGATCACTCCCAGATCGTCGACGCCCTGATCGCCGCCTCGCTCGCCGGCAAGGACGTGACCGTCATCATCGAGCTGCGCGCACGTTTCGATGAGGAGGCGAATATCGAGCTGTCCAACTCGCTGCAGGAAGCCGGCGCACACGTCATGTATGGCGTAGTGGGCTACAAGACGCACGCCAAGATGACCCTGATCGTGCGCCGCGAGCCCGACGGCCTGCGCCGTTACTGCCACCTCGGCACCGGCAACTATCATGCGCGTACCGCGCGTACCTACACGGACTACGGGTTGTTCACCTGCGATGAGGCCGTCGGTAACGATCTGCACGAGATCTTCCTGCAGCTCACCAGTCTCACCCGCACCACCAAGCTGCAGCGGGTGCTGCAGTCGCCGTTCCATCTGCACGAAGCCGTGCAGCGGCTCATCGAGCGCGAGGCGGAGCATGCGCGCGGCGGCCGTCCCGCCCGCATCGTCGCCAAGCTCAATGCGCTGGTGGATCCGCAGACCATCGAGAGTCTGTACCGCGCCTCCCGGGCCGGCGTACGTATCCAGCTGATCGTGCGCGGTGTGTGCGCGCTGCGAGCCGGCATTCCCGGCGTCTCCGAGAACATCACGGTGCGCTCGATCGTCGGGCGCTTCCTGGAGCATTCGCGCGTCTACTGGTTCGAGAACGCCGGCGCGCGCGAGATCTACCTGTCCAGCGCGGACTGGATGGAGCGCAATTTCTTCCGCCGCGTCGAGATCGCCTTCCCGGTGCTCGACCCGCAGCAGCGCAAGCGCATCCTGGGGGACCTCGAGACCTATCTCGCCGACAACATGAATGCCTGGGAATTGCAGCCGGACGGCTCCTACCGCCGCCTGCAGCCGCGCGACGAGGCGGCCGCCTGCGATGCGCAGCAGGCGCTGCTCGATCGCTATGCGGGGCCGCCGGCGCCGTAGCCGAGCGCGGGCGCAGCGGCAGAAGCGCTCGGGTCATGGCGGTCAGAGCACGTGCGAGGGGAGACGCCCACGATTGGGTTCGGAATCCTTCGGACGAATTCGTCAAACGAATTCGCCCGAAGGATTCCGAATCCATCCGTGGATTTCTGCCCTCCCGCGTGTCCTGACCGAATGCCTCAGTTGCCCCCGCGCCCGCGCTCGAATACGCGCAGCCGCAGCCTCTGCGCCCGCAGGTAATCGATCTCCTCCTGCAGGTCGGCGGCGGTGAGCGGATGCTCGCGCAGCCAGCGCGCCGGGAAACGCACTTCGAGCGTGCGGCCACGCGCGGTGAGCTCGATCGGCGCGAGCGCCGCCGGGCCGCGGCTCCGGTGCAGCAGTACGGCCAGGCGCAGCAGCACGATCAGGTAGATCGTCAGCCTCTCCCACGGGGGAATGAGATCCTCGAGACGTTCGAGCACGAGCTTGCGGCGGTGGTTGCCGACCAGCCGCGCGACCAGATGCTGCTCCTCGCGCGCAAATCCAGGCATATCGGCATTGTCGAGCAGATAGGCCCCATGGCGGTGATAGCCATTGTGTGCGACGTCCAGCCCGATCTCGTGCAGCCGCGCGGCCCAGCGCAGCGCCAGCTCTGCGAGCGGCTCTTCGAGGCCCCAGGCATCGCGCACCTGCGACAGGAACTGAATCGCGGTGTTCTCGATCCGCGCGGCCTGCTCCGTGTCCACGTGGTAGCGCCGTTGCATGGAGCCGACGGTGCGCTCGCGCGCGTCCGAGCGCGTCATGCGGCCGATCATGTCGTACAGCAGCCCGTCGCGCAGCGCCCCTTCCGCGAAGCGCATCTGCTGGATACCGAGCATCTGCACGACCTCGCTGAGGACCACGACGCCGCCGGGAAACACGGGGCGGCGTTCATCAGCCAAGGCGGCGAGCGGCAGCGTACGCACGTGCTCGGCGCGCACCATCCGCTCCAGGAGGCGCTCGAGCCCCGCGGGTGTAATGTGTCCGCCGCTGGCCGGCTCCAGCTCACGCAGGCTCTCGGCGATCGAGCGCACGGTACCGGAGCTGCCCACCGCACGCTCCCAGCCGCTGCGCGTGAATACCGCCTGCACTGGCTCGAGCTGCATGCGTGCGGCAAGACGTGCGCGCTCGAAACGCTTGGCCGACAGTCGCCCGTCGGCGAAGAAGCGTTGGCTCATCGATACGCAGCCCATCTGCAGGCTCTCGAGCTGCAGCGGCTCGTGGCGCTCGCCGATGATGAGCTCCGTGCTGCCTCCGCCGATATCGACCACCAGCCGCCGGCCCGGCTCGCTCGGCAGGTTGTGCGCTACGCCCGAATAGATCAGGCGCGCCTCCTCGATGCCGGACACGATCTCGATGGGGAAGTCGAGCGCCTCGCGCGCGCGCTCCAGGAATGCCTGCTTGCGTCGCGCGATGCGCAGCGCATTGGTCCCCACGACACGCACGTTGCCCGCGTGCATGTCGCGCAGGCGTTGCCCGAAGCGTTGCAGACAGGCCAGGGCCCGCGCCGCGACCTCCTTGTCCAGCCGGCCGTCCTCGCCCACGCCGGCGGCCAGTCGTACCATCTCGCGCAGGCGGTCGATGACGACCAGCTGGCCGTGCGAGTAGCGCGCAACCACCATGTGAAAGCTGTTGGAGCCGAGGTCGACGGCTGCGATGACCTCGGACGTGGCGGGCGGGGTCATGCGGCGCTTCTTTCCGCTGCTGATGGGCTCGTTCGTCGGACGCTGCCCGGGCGTCGCAGGATTATCGGTCGCGGGATTATCAGACGTTGAAGGACGAGCCGCAGCCGCACGAGGTCTGCGCGTTCGGGTTGCGGATCACGAACTGCGCGCCGTCGAGGCCCTCGCGATAGTCGATTTCCGCGCCGCCGAGGTATTGGAAACTCATCGGGTCGACCAGCAGCTTCACGCCGTGATTCTCGATGCAGGTATCCCCATCCTGGATCTGCTCATCGAACTCGAAGCCGTATTGCAATCCGGAACAGCCCCCGCCCTGCACGAACACGCGCAGCATCAGGTTGGGATTGCCCTCGCCCGCGATCAGGTCGCCGACCTTGCGGGCCGCCGCGTCGGTGAACACCAGCAGCGGCTCACCGCCGGCATCGGGGGCGGAATTTCCGGGGGCCGAATCTGCGGTTGCGCCGCCGCTCGAGCGCTCAGAGCTCACATCGCGGGCCGGGGGGGTCGCCGTTTCACTCATGGGACAAGTTTAGGGGGCCGTCTGGGGACCGTCAAAGACCCCCGTCGCGGCCGCCGGCGCGCGCGCGGCGTCGTTGCTGCGCGGTACCAGCTTGCCGCTGATCTGGGCCCCCAGGGCCATCTCGATGACCCCGTAATGCACGTTCCCCTGCACCTTGGCCTTGCTGCCGAGGACCACTCGCTCGTGTCCGAAGATGTCGCCGTTGACGCGGCCGTTGAGCACCACGTGCGCGGCCGCCACCGACCCTTCGATGACCGCGTGCTCGCTGATCGATACGGCCCCGTCCGCGGTGGCGCGCACACTGCCCGCGACGCGGCCATCCAGGTGCAGGCCACCGGAAAAATCGATATCACCCTGGATGCTGGCGCTCCTGCCGATCAGCGTGTCGATGCGGCCATCGATGCCGTCGTCCCTGTTACGCCGCTTGAACATGCTCACCCCTGGCTACCGCTGCAGATCAGATCGGATCGACCTCCCAGATGAAGGTCTGGCGGTAGGGTGCCATGTCCTTGCGCGTCGGCCGTACCTCGATCGTCACAGAATCAGGCTTGAAAGCCGCCGGCAGCGTGATCGGCTGCTCGATATCGGCGTAATAGCGGAAATTGAACGGCAACTGCTGCTTGCCGCCGCCGAGACTGGCCAGATCCAGGCTCGCGGGCATCCCCGCCTGCGAGCCATCGACGGTAATGGCCAGCATTCCATCGACCGTGCGGTCCGGCTGTACGATGCGGTTCAACGTGAAGCGCAGCATGTACTGACGCGCGTCGGTCGTGGCGCTGATGTGAAACTCCTGCACGCGGATGGCCACATCGGGCGGCTGCTTGCCGAGCTGCGGAGCGAGCAGTCCACGGTAAAATTCCACGTCCTGCTGCTGGCGTTCTACCTGCGCCTGCAGCTCCCCGATGGTTCGCGCCACTGCCGAGCGCTCGCGGACGTCCGAGATCTGCGCTTCCTGCGCCGCGGCCAGCTGTACCTGCAGTTGATGCTGGGCGGCCTGCAGTTGATCGATCTTCTGTTGCAATGCAGATCGCTGCGAGGCGGCTCTGACCGAGTCGTACCCGGCGACGTAACGTCCGCCCTGGAATGCCAGGATGAGTGCGACGCCCATCAGGACCAGCGCCAGGCCTGCGGCGAGCCAGCGTTGCACCGGCGCCGGAGCGCGGACGATCAACCGGCGGGGAATCTCATCCATGGCCGCAAGCTGTCTTCAGCGCTGCCATGGGCGATCACGAAGCTCAGGAAGCGGCGCGCTCGGCCGCCGGTGCGACTGCCGCAGACGCAGTGCCGCGCAGCGTCGCGGTACCGGCATAGGGATAAGGCGGCAGCCCGTGCGGAAATGCTACCGGGCCGAACTCCTGCAGGACCTGGCGATACACGGCGCGCTTGAAGTACACGACCTCCCGCACCGGTTCCCAATAATCAACCCAGCGCCAGTGATCGAACTCCGGCTGCTGCGTTGCGTCAAAGCGGAAGTCCCCGGCCCGTGAGTGCAGCCGCAGCAGAAACCAGAGCTGTTTCTGCCCGAGGCATAGCGGGCGCACATTGCGGCGCACGAGGCGCGGTGGCAACCGGTAGCGCAGCCAATCCCGGGTGCGGCCCACGATCTGCACATCCTCGGCCGTAAGCCCGATTTCCTCGCGCAGCTCGCGGAACAGCGACTGCTCGAATGTCTCGCCGCGGCCGATCCCGCCCTGAGGGAACTGCCAGCCGCCGCGCCCGCGCGCTCGGCGACCGAGGAACAGCCGGCCATCCTGACCCATCAGGACGATGCCAACATTGATCCGAAAGCCGTCGCGGTCGATGACGTCCTGCATGCTGAGATTACTTTTACTCCCGCAGCGTTGGGGGCTCAAGCGCGCAGCGCACAGGTCGCTCACGGCCCGCCCCGCGCAGCTCAGGCCTGCCGAGCGGCCCGCCAGGTGGGTAGGGCCGGAATGAGGCCGGAATGAGGCCGGAATAAAGGCCGGGGTAAGGCGGGGTGCCTCAGGCTCGCCGGGCGGTGATGTCGCGCCGCCCCTGCACATATTCCTGGCCGGCACGCATCAGGGCGACGAAGCCCCCCTCGTCGGAATGTAGAACGGCGCTACGCACGGCTTCTACCGCTCGCGCGAGCGCGTCGAGCGATTCGGCCCCGAACTCGTTCAGCCGCTGGATCTCGTAGTACAGCTCCGGGCTCTCCTCGGCCACCTTGGCGGCGATATCGAATTGAGCATCGAACGTGGTGCTCGATAGCTGCAGCAGGCGTGGTGCGGCCGCGCCGCTCTCCGCCAGGGCCGTAAAGAACGCGATATTGAGCGCATGCGACAGCCCGAGGACATAGGCAATCAGCCGGTCATGCTCGTCGAGCTGCATGACGACCTGCTCGGCCATCGTCGGCGCGAACAGCGCGCGCGCGCGCGCCAGCGCCTCGGGATGTCCGAGGTCGATGAAGATCACGTGCCGCCCGGAGAGCAGCTCGGTGTCCGGCCCGAACATCGGATGCAGCGAAGTGACCGCAACCCCGGCGGTCTGCAGCGCAGTGAGGCCAGCGCGCAGCGGCGTCTTCAGAGACCCCAGATCGAGCACCACGCCGGCAGGCCGGCGCTCGGCCAGCTGGCGCAGGATCTGGTTCGTGGCCCCGAGCGGCGCGGCCACCACGATGAAATCATGGGTCAGATCGCTGTCGTGCCAGTCGGCGATGGGCCCTGCCCGACCCGGTGTTGCTGCTCGCGCGCCGCCCCCCTGCGCTGCGCCGGCGGTGCCTGCAGCGGCCGGATCCGCCACCTGCACCTCGAAGCCCTGGGAGCTCAGGAACTGAACGAACCACGCTCCCATCTTCCCGGCCCCGCCGATGACCAGCGCCCGCCGTCCGCTGCCCGAGCCGTGGGCGGCGACGCTCGCCCGCTCCTGGGTCGTCAGCGAGGAGCGGATCAACAAGCGCATCATCGCTTCGGCCACATCCGGCGAGACGCCGAGCGTCGCGGCCTGCTCGCGCGCGCCCACGATCACCTCGCGCTCGCGGCCGTAGTCGCGCGTCGGGTACCCGGTCGAGCGCTTCACGCGCGCAATCTCGCGACTCGTGGCCTGCCGTTCGGCCACGATCTGCAGCAGCTGCCGATCCAGCCCATCGAGCCGGCGGCGTAGTTCATCCAGAGTCACGCAAACTGTCCTGTGCGGCCCGCGCCCGGCCCGCGGCCGGGCGGCCGTTGTCGCTAGTATAGGTGCTGCATGCGCGTGCTGCGTGATGCCGCTACCATGCCGGCATGATGATGCATGAGCTGCTGCCCGAGGTCTTGCCGGCCGAGCCGCTCGAGCTCGTGGCGCGCTGGCTCGACGAGGCTGTGGCGGCAAACATCGGCCCAAATCCAAATGCCATGGTGCTCGCGACGGTCGGTGCCGACGGTCGGCCGCACGCGCGCGTCGTGCTGTGCAAGGAACTGCGCGTGCGGCCCGGGTACGTCACGTTCTTTACCAACTACCTGTCAGTCAAAGGCCGGGATCTGGAGGCACATCCACGCGCCGCGGCGGTGATGCATTGGGATCGGCTCGGCCGGCAGGTGCGCCTCGAGGGGCTCGTGGTGCGAGCTACGCAGGCCGAGAGCGACGCCTACTTCGCCTCGCGTGCCTGGCAGAGCCGGCTGAGCGCCTGGGCGTCGCGCCAGAGCGAGCCGGTCGGTTCGCGCGCCGAGCTCGAGCGGGCACTGCAAGAGGCGGCTCGCCGCTTTGGCGCGCCCTCCCCGCTCGCTGCCGCTCCCGCTGCCACTCCCACTGCCACTGCCGCTCCCACTGCCACTGCCGCTCCCACTGCCGACGCCGACGCCGCTCGCGCCGCCGTTGCGCCCGACCCGGGGGTCCTCATCGAGCGCCCGCCTCACTGGGGCGGCTATCACCTGTGGATCGAAGCTGTGGAGCTCTGGGTGTCCGGTGATGCACGCCTGCACGACCGCGCGCGCTGGCATCGCATGCTCATCCCGGCAGCGGCGGGCGCGGCGGCAACGGCAGGCGCGGCCTCGACGATCCACGGTGCATCGGCTGCTGCCGGTGCGTCCTGCTTCGAGACGGGGGCCTGGCGCTCGACGCGCCTGCAGCCCTGATAACCGCGAGTAGTCCTGAAAGCCCTGAGACGCCCGCTGCGCTCCACTCAATCGATCGCTGCGTCCTGGGTCGACATCGCGCTCCCTCGGGCGCCCCTCTTCAGGGACGCGAGCCGCGGTGCCTGGATGGGTGCCAAACCCCATAGCCGGCGCCAGGCGCATGTCGAAGAGGCCATTTGCATTGGTGGCGGCGTCATTTTCCTGATTGCTTCGTTTTTCGTGCCCCCGACTCCGATAGCCAAAGTACTGCGAGTCGCAGCAGCGCTCATGCTGGTCTGCGGTTACCTGTCGTCCGTCCGCACTCGCATCTTTGATACGTACAGGCTTTGGCCGTCCACCGAGATTTCTTGGTCGCAGTGGCGACCTCCGCCGACAGTGCGCACGACAGTCGGGTTCTACGGCTTCGTCTTGCTGGTCCTGGCGCTTTTCTTCAGCGTTCTGTTCCGGTTGATCCGTTGACTCGCCGTTCCCTTGTGATGCAAGTAACGCAATGGTGGTACCCATAAATATGGTAATATGGCACCGTGAAGACGACGCTCGAGATTCCTGATCCTTTGTTTCGCAAGGCCAAATCCACCGCGGCCGAGCGCGGGCAAACCCTCAAGGAATTTGTGACCGACGCATTGAAGGAGAAGCTGCGCACGAGGCGCGATGCCCGTTCCGCACAGCCCCGGTGGATGGCCGGCTTCGGACGGCTGCGGGCTCTGCGCGCCGAGACCGCGCGGGTTCAGAAGCGCATCGATGAGGCTTTCGAGGTGATCGATCTCGAGGATCGTGAGTGATACTGGACACGAACGCGCTGTCGGCGTTTGTAGACGGTGAATCCGCGGTCGGCCGTATCTTGAGTCAGCAGCAGCGAGTGGCGCTCCCCGTCATCGTGTTAGGCGAGTTCCGCTATGGCATCTCACAATCCCGGCACCGAGCCGTATACGAAAGCTGGCTTTCGGCGCATCTCGGCGATTTCGATATTCTGGAAGTGACCGAGTCGACGGCATCTACATACGCAGAGCTCCGCGTAGGGCTCAAGCGATCCGGCAAGCCGATTCCCGCTAATGACGCCTGGATTGCAGCTCTCGCGATCCAGCATGCATTGCCGCTGCTGAGCCGTGACAAGCATTTCGATGCCGTGACGAATCTCGAGCGCAGGAGCTGGTAGGCGTCGTGGAGCGTCGCCCGGCGTAGCCAACCTGTATAGATATGGGGGACCCTCTGGGCGAATACATCAAACGTATTCGCCCAGCGGGTCCCCCGTATCTACACAGGGTCACTACGTCATGTGCCTGCTGCCGATTGGGTGCTCGCTACCCCCATCGCCTGCAGCAGCGCAGCGTGCAGCGCCCCGTTCGTGGCCAGCACGCTGGTCGTCGAAAGGCCCACTTCGCGGCCGGCGAGGTCGGTGAACACGCCGCCCGCCTCGCGCACGATCACGGCCAGCGCAGCGATGTCCAGGATGTTGACGTCCGACTCGATGACCGCGTCGAGCGAGCCGCGCGCGAGCAGGTGATAGTGCAGAAAGTCGCCGTAGCCCCTCAGGCGATTGACGCGCCCGACGAGCTGGCCGAGGCGTGTCCAGCCGCCCGCCGAGGCGGCGAGAGTCTTGAGGTTGCCCGTCGACAGAATCGCCTCACCGATGCCCGCCACGCCGCTGACGCAAATGGGCTGTCCGTCCAGAAAGGCGCCCCCGCCGCTCTCGGCCCAGGCCGTTTCCCCGTAGACCGGGGCGCAAGACACTCCAAGCACCAGCCTTCCCGCGCGCAGCAGCGCGATCTGCGTGGAGAAGAATGCGCAGTCGCGCACGTATGACTTGGTGCCGTCGAGCGGATCGACGAGCCAGACATTCTGCGCATGCATCGCGTGCTGGCCGCCTTCCTCACCATAGAAGCCGTAGTCCGGAAAGCGCGAGCGCAGTATCTGGCGAATCGCCTCCTCGGCCCGCAGGTCCGCTTCGGTGACCGGCGAGCGGTCGGCCTTGAGCGTCACGGCGACATTGCGACGGTAGAGCGACCTGAGGACTTCGGCGGCGGCGCGCGCCGCATCCAGGGCCGCCTGCAGTTCTTTCGATGCCATGCCTTCTCCAGTGCGCCGCGCCCCCGGCTCCTGCGAATGCTCGGGATGAGCGCCACCCTATGTGCGCGATTCGCGCGCGCCCGTCAACTGCGGGCCGCCCGCAGCACAGTCGCGTGAGCGCGCGAAGGGTCGGGGATCCGTGACGGGACAAGGACGCTCCGGGCAGATTCATTTGAGGAATCTGCCCGAAGCGTCCTTATCCCGTCACAGTGGCCGCCGCTTCGCGCGCTTCGCCACTGCCCCCGGCGCCACGTTGACAGCGCACGCCGCCGGACCCTACAGTCCCGCGCACTCGTCAGGTGCTCGGGAAGCCGGTGACGCGCGACCGCATGACACTCGCGGTACACGCGAGAGTCACGAGACTCGCGCCATTCCGGCGCTGCCCCCGCAACGGTAGGCGATACGAGACTGCATCACGAGCCACGGGGCTCAGCCACTGTGCCGGTACCGGCATGGGAAGGCGATGCAGCCGGCCAGTCAGCGTGCGCCTGCGCCCGCGGTCGCTCTCAGGTGAGTCGACGGCGGTCGCAGCGCCAAGCGGTACGGCCACGTTCGCAAGCCCGGAGACCGGCCTGACGGGACTACTCCGACCCATGCGGGCGTGCATGGAAAGGCTGAACAATGATATCCCGTCATTCCGCGCCGATGCGCGTCGTCGCCGATTCGTTCCCACGCATCCGGGTAGCCGTCGCCGTTGCAGGCTGCATCGGCGCAGTGCTGCTGGCGCCCCTGCTCGCGATACCGGTTGCCTGCGCGCAGGGCGCCAGCGCGAACGCTGCCCCCAGCGAGGCAGCCGTGGCGTCCGGCGCCAGCGCCGGCTCCGAGAGCGACACCGATCTGCAGGAGGTGGTCGTCACCGCCACCCGCAGCGCGCAACCCCTCGATGAGACCGGCAGCTCCGTGTCGGTGATCAGTGGCGCGGACCTCGCGACCCAGCAGATCCTCGTGGTCAGCGACGCGCTCGCGCAGGTGCCTGGGCTCGCCGTCACGCGCGAGGGCGGGCCCGGGCAGGACACCAGCCTGTTCATCCGCGGCGCCGATCCCGGCGAGACCGTGGTGCTGATGGACGGGGTACGCATCAACGACCCGAGCACCACCGACGGCGAAGCCGTGCTCGGCGATCTCTTCGTGAACGACATCCAGCGCATCGAGGTGCTGCGTGGCCCACAATCGACGCTCTATGGCAGCGATGCGATGGGCGGCGTCGTGAACATCATCACCCAGCGCGGCGGCGCACAGCCCTTCGCGGGGCAGCTCGAAGCCGAGGGCGGCAGCTACGATACCTGGCGCTTCAACGGCGCCGCGTACGGCACCGTGGGACCGCTCGACTACGGCGCCGGCGTGAACGACTACTCCACGGGCGGTATCTCGGCCGCCGCGGACGCGCCGCCCGACGATGAGCCCGACGGCGATCATGACTTCGCCGCGACGCTGAACACGCGCGTGCACGTGGGCGATGGCATCAGCCTCGACCTGCGCGGCTTTTATAATGACGCGCGCTACGGCATCCCGGGGTATCCGCCGCCCGACTACACGCTCGAGCCCACCCCCGAATACGCACTCGACGACCTCCGGGCGGGCTACGCCGGCCTGAATGGCTCCTGGCTCGACGGCCGCATCACACAGCGCCTGGCGTTGATCGGCAGCGACACCGACCGGCGCGAATACGGCATCTACAACCCCGTGACCGGCGCGTCCCCGGTGACCGGCGCGTCCCCGGTGACGTACGCGTACATCCCGGCGGAGAATTTTTATGCCGAGGGCGGCGCCACGCGCTGGGAATATCAGGGCGTGATCCAGGTGACTGCGGCGAATGTATTCACCTATGGGGCCGAGACTCAGCTCAGTACGCTCGACACCGACACGCTGCCTGACCCCACGGATATGCCGACGACCGGACGCGACCGTCTGACCAGCTACTACGGGCAGTGGCAGACGACGTTCGCGCAGCACTCCGCGATCGCGCGTCAGATTACTCTCACCGGCGGCGCGCGCCGCGACCAGGATCAGGAGTTCGGCGGACATACGTCATTGAAGGTCGCCGGCGATTGGCAGCTGCCCGACGGCACCACGGTGCTGCGCGCCAACTACGGTCAGGGGTTCAAGGCGCCGACGCTCT
>JASHPX010000034.1 GCA_030037905.1 Gammaproteobacteria bacterium | reverse complement strand
CACGTCACCATGTTATCGGCTATCGCTGAGCCGAGGAAATTCTGACGGTGATGTGAGCTCGTTGAGGGACGCGGCCGCGCTCACGGGCCGCCACCTTTGCCGCGGCCGTCAACACTGCTGGTCAATGGACCCTGATGTAACGCGACGCTATCGCCGTTCACTTCACACAGTGAAGGTCAATCGCCTCGCATTACTATTCGTCAAGAGTTCTCTCGCCTGCTGGTCGCCCCTCCTGCAGCATCCGCGATGCGGTCTGGCGTCATACAGCGCATGAACCCATCGTTCGGTGGTTCAACCATCAGCACTGCGTCGCGACAAAATTTCACGATGAGTTCGTGAGGATGATCGATAGGTTCCAATCAAAGCACCCGGCGCTACACGGGCGGGCAGCCTCATCCCGAACCCATTGCGGACGCTCTCCGCGAGCGACCCTGTCAACCTGTATGTTGCCGTTCAATAGGCGAATGCATATCGCACGAGGCCACAGTAGGCCCTTATCCTGAATTATGGCAAGGCAGGGCCGCGACACCGGCCAGTGGATCGGTTACGCTATCCTACCTAAATCACCATCAATGGGTCTTCAGTCGGAGGGGAGATGTAATGAGGAGCATTGGGCGCGCACAGAAGGAACTTCGACCTAACCTCTTGCGCGTTGCGTGTGCACTGCTCCTGCTGTACGTGATCGCTTGGCCCGCGCACAGCCAGCCCGCCACCGCGGGCGGCACAAAGGCCGCCCAGGCAGATCCCAATCAGTACGTCATCGGCCCCGGCGACACACTGCAGGTGTTCGTCTGGCGAAATCCTGACCTGTCGCAGACAGTGCCCGTGCGCCCGGATGGGCGGATATCCACGCCCTTGGTCCAGAACATGGTCGCCGTGGGTAAAACGCCCGCGCAGCTGGCGCATGACATGGAACAGGTGCTCGCCCAGTACATCCGCTCCCCGCAGGTGAACATCATTGTGACGCAGCCGGTGGCCGCCCTCAGCCAGGTGAAGGTCATCGGGCAGGTGGTGCATCCAATGGCCATTCCCTATCACGCGGGCATGACAGTCCTGGATGTCGTATTGCAGGCGGGTGGCTTGACGCTGTATGCGGCGGGTAACCGCGCGAAATTGGTGCGCACCGAGCACGGCAACTCCGAGCAACTCCCCGTGCGGCTCGGGAACCTGATGCAAAAGGGCGACCTGTCTCAGAACCTGCCGGTCCAGCCCGGCGACGTACTGGTCGTTCCCGAGTCCCGGTTCTAATTTAGCGTAGCAGGCCAGACCATGACCGAGCCGTCCATCCACGCCAGCGTGCAGGCTCTCCTGGACGATGTGCGTGGCGCCTGGCGCTTCCACTGGACCGCGCTCGTCGTGGCATGGTGTGTGGCCCTGGCGCTCTGGATCGCCGTCTTTCTGATCCCCAACACCTACGAGGCCACAGCGCGCGTATTTGTCGATGCCGGCACGACGCTGGATGAGGCGACGCAGGGTCTCGGTCTGGGAGCAAACATCGATACGCAGATCGAGCGCGTGCGCGAGGCGCTGCTCGGGGGCCCGCAGCTGCAGCAAGTCGCGATGCAGAGCGGGTTTCTCGCGGATGCAACAACGCCCCAGACGCAGCAGCAAAAGCTCGATGAGCTAAGGCAGAATATCGACATCACTGAAGACTTACCCAACGGTACGGATACTCTGCAGCGCGGCTCAGCCGCGGTGTTCACGATCACGTACAAGGACGTGAACCGTCCCCGGAGCCTGCAGGTCGTCAGTCGGCTGCTCAATGTCTTCGTACAGGGTAGCCTCGGGGGAAAGCAAGAGGGGTCCGAGCAGGCCGAGCAATTCCTGACTGCACAGATCGCTGATTACGGCAAACGTCTATCGGATGCCGAGCAGCGCATCGCCGACTTCAAGCGGCGCAACGTGGGATTGCTCCCCGGACAGCAAGGTGATTACTTCACTCGCCTGCAGAGCGAGACCGATGCCCTCACGCAGGCCAAGGAGAATCTGGCACTGGCCATGCGTAAACGCGAGACTCTGCAACGTGAGCTGCGCGGAGGACAGCCTTTCGTTGCGGGTTCTCCTTCAGCGCCCGCCACTCCCGACACCGCCCTCGACACCGGGGCTCAAATCGCGCAGGTTCAGCAGCAGCTGGACCAGCTGCTGCTCAAGTATACGGATCGATATCCGGACGTGATCCAACTGCGCCAGACGCTCAAGGAGCTCAAGGCGCGGCAGCAGGCCGAGCTCGCCGCGGCCCGCCAGGGCGACCTGGGCGCCGCGACTCAGCTGGGCCTGTCGGCGAATCCCGTCTACGAGCAGCTCGAGGAGCAATACAATCAGGAGCAGGTCGACATCGCAACTATTCAGCAGGAGATCAGTGACCGGCAGCAGACGATCGACAGCCTGCATGCGATGATGAAGACAGCCCCCGAGGTCGAGGCGCAGTACACGCAGCTCAACCGTGACATGGAAGTCACGCGCACGCAGTACAACGAGCTGCTGCAGCGGCTGGATAGTGCGCGGCTGGGCCAGCAGGCTGCCGCCACGGGTATCGTTAAATTCGAGGTCATCGACCCTCCTGCGGCAAGCTTCAAACCCGCTGCGCCGAATCGGCCGCTCCTGATTCTGGGGACCCTGCTCGCAGCGCTGGCGGCCGGCGCGGGTGTGGCCTATCTGCTGCATCGGCTGCAGCCGGTGTTCGTGAGCACGCGGCAACTCGCGACCGTGACGGGCCTACAGGTGCTCGGCGCAGTAGGCATGGCCTGGAAGGACCGTTATCACGCGCGGCAGCGACGCGGCGGGGCACTCTACATCGGAGCAGCAGCGGCACTGGTCGCCTGCGGTGTGGGGGTGCTGCTACTGCGCTCGGATCTGTATGGCATCGTGCGGGGGTTACTGACGTGAGTGAGACAGTGGGAGTCGTCGAGACGGCCATCCGCAAGCTTCAGGAGGAAGCGGGAACCCTGCGTTTGGAAGGGACCCCAGTGAAGGAGAGCCGCGTGCTCGCCGAGCCGTATTCCGTAACTGCGAGGTCGTCCGCACCGGGCTCGAGAGTTCCGTTCGATACCAACGCGCTGCGCGGCGCCGGGCTGCTCGCGCCTGAGGACGAGGTCTCCAATCTCGCGCGCCAGTATCGCCAGATCAAGCGGCCCCTGATCGCCCGGGCTCTGGGTCCTGAGCGTTTGCCCAAGGGCTATCGCATCATGGTTGGCAGCGCCACGGCTGGCGAGGGCAAGACGTTTACAGCCATCAACCTCGCACTGAGCATGTCGCTCGAGAAGGATCTTCGCGTACTGCTCGTGGATGCGGACGTGGCCAAGCCGCATATCAGCCGCGTCTTGGGGGTAGCGGAAGCGCCGGGACTCCTCGACGCCCTGCGTGATCCGACGCTCGATGTGCAGAGACTGGTGCTGCCCACCGATATCGCAACGCTGGCCGTGCTGCCCGCTGGCCGATACTCGGACGAGGCGAATGAATTACTCGCGAGCCGGCGCATGGAGCAGCTCGCCACATCGCTCAGCGAGCAGGATAAACACCGGATCATACTGTTTGATTCGTCCCCGCTACTACAGACCAATGAGTCGCATGCCCTGGCGCAAGTGGTTGGCCAGATCATCGTCGTCGTGCGCGCCGCATCCACACCAGAACCCGTGCTGCTCGATGCCCTGGAAACGGTAAAGGATCATCCGTGCGTGTCGCTGGTGCTCAACCAAAGCCTGCGAGAAGCCGCCTCGCCCTATTATTACTACGGCTACGGCGCTGAGCGGGCTGCTTCAGCACTGAACAAGCAGAACGAATAGAGAGCCGCTGGCCGGCTGTAATCGCTATCAAGACAGCTGACAAGACAGCGCCGCGAGCACCGGGGAGAACATGAAGTATTCCGTCACGTGGCGCCTGGTTGGCGCCCTGCTCCTGCTGGCGGCTGGGAATAACGTCTGGGCGCAAGGATCCGGTGCCGCGCAGGCGCCAGGCGCGCCGACTCCCGCGGTCGGGTCAGCGGCAGGGCAACCCGCGCCCGCTCCCACGACCGCAACGACGCCAGGTCCCCAGCTGCAGACCGGCTACATTGATCTGGTCGGTGGGCTCGCGTACACGAGTAATGCTTCCCTGACCAACAGCCATCCTGTCGGGTCCGCTATCGCCCTTGCCGGGACCTCGACGGATTACAGCTATCAGGGAGCCGGGTTGGGCGTCAACGCGCTGGGTAATCTCGACTGGATCGAGTACCTCCATCACCCCATCGGCGGTGAGCCCTATGGTCAGCTGACGGGTACGGCGCTTCTGGGCCATCCAACGGATCCATTCGAATGGCAAGTGAGCGATGGCTTCGGCGAGGAGATGGGC
>JASHPX010000333.1 GCA_030037905.1 Gammaproteobacteria bacterium | reverse complement strand
TCGAGCGTCTGGGCCTTCACCGCCTGCGCGGGACAATCGCCTACCCGGCGCAACCCTTCTGGAAGAGGACTGCATAATGCTGCCGATCGACCGATCACTGGTAAGCCGTGTGCGGGAAATCCGCACGCACGGTTTGAGCGGGGGCCCTGACTTCTGCTGTTGCCTTCGGACCGCATAGGAGTCAGGGTCTACCAATGTCGCTGCTGAACATCCTCATTCTGGGAATCGTGCAAGGGCTGGCGGAGCTGCTGCCCGTCTCCAGCTCCGCGCACGTGGTGGTGACCGAGAAACTGCTCGGCCTGGATCCGTCATCGCCGCCGATGACGCTGCTGCTGGTCATGCTGCATACCGGCACCATGTTCGCCGTCATCGTGTACTTCTGGCGCTCCTGGCGCGCCAGCTACTTCAGCAGCGCAGCGGCGTTCAAGCAGGTCGTCGTGCTCATCGTGCTGGCCACCGTGCTGACCGGCGTCATCGCCGAAGGCGCCGCGCTGCTCATGGAGCATACGGTGCTGCGCGGCGTGCCCCACGCTCAGGTCGAGGACCTGTTCGACCATCTGGAACTGATCGCTCCCGCGCTCGCGGCGGTCGGTGTGCTGATCATCATCGCGGGGCTGCGCGAGCGGCGGGCGGCGCAGTCCCGGCCGCCGGCGCCGCTGGCTGCCACGGTGCATTCCGCTGGCGGAGCGGCACTGGCAGCCGCCGCCGTGCAGCCCGCCATCGCGGTCGAGCCCACCACGGCATACGTCACCGCCGGCGAGCTCGGCGCACGCGAGGCGGGCATCATCGGGCTGGTCCAGGGTTTGTCGGTGCCGTTTCGCGGCTTCTCGCGTTCGGGCGCCACGATCTCCGCCGGCATGCTGCTGGGCGTGGCCAAAGTTCGCGCCGAGATCTTCAGCTTCGCGCTGGTCGTGGTGCTGACGCCACTGGCGGTGGCCCGCGAGGCGTGGCGCCTGATACGCGCGTCGGCGGCGGCGGGCGGCACCGTGGTCGGTACCGTAGCCGGTGGAGAGTCGCTCGGCGTCGTGGCCGCGCATACGCTGCTCGGTGCGCTGGTCGCGTTCCTCGCGGGGCTGGCGGCGCTGCGCTGGCTCAGCGGCTGGCTCGAGCGCGGTCGCTGGCATCTGTTCGGCATCTATTGCCTGATTGCGGCGGCCGCTGTCGGCGTACTGCATTATCGGCTCGGATACTGACGTCGCCTCGCCACGCCGGATTTGCGTGTGCGCTCGCGCGGCGGCCTGGACCGTCGCGGTCCGGCGACAAGCGACCGATATGCGACCGACATGCGACAGATTGCAGCGCCCGCCGCCGCGCCGATTGGACACAACATACGTCGCGTATGACAGTGCGCGGTGCGCGCGCGGCGAAGCGCGAAGTTTCATTCGGGCGCGCCCGGAGAACTGTGTGATGCGTCGCTGGCGCAGCGCGCGGCGCTGGCCTAGACTTTGATCCGCTCGATCAAATATGTAAGAGGCGCCGGCAAATCGTGTCGCAACTCATGGCCAGTCCCCGCCGCAGCGACTACGACATCACCAACACCGTGCGCGTCAGCTCGCCGCGCGAAGTGCTGCGCGCAGTGGAACAGCTGCTGGTGAGCGAGTGGCCCGAGATCCAGCTGCAACCCGTCGAGCGGGCCTTCCAGGACTTCGATTTGCTGTCCTCGGGACGCATGCCGGGCTATGCCGGCGTGGACACCGTCTACCACGACCGCCAGCACACGCTCGATGTGACGCTGGCGATGGGCCGGCTGCTGGTCGCGTACGAGCGCCAGACGCCGCCGGCCGAGCAGCTCGGCATGCAGCGCGCGCTGCTCGGGGTGGTGCTGGCGCTATTTCACGACGTCGGCTACCTGCGGCGCCCGAGCGACGAGGCACAGGCGAACGGCGCGGAGTTCACGCGCACGCACGTGAGCCGCGGTGCGGACTTCCTGCGGCATTACCTGCCGCAGATCGGCATGGCAGCCTGGGCGCCGGTAGCGGCGGAACTGATCCACTACACCGGCTACGAGCGTCCCTTCAGCCAGATCGTCACCCACGATGCGCGCGACACCAAGCTCGGCCACCTGCTCGGGACCGCGGACATGATCGCGCAGCTTGCCGACCGCTGTTATCTGGAGAAGTGCCGCGACCGGCTGTACCCGGAGTTCGTGCTCGGCGGGGTGGCATTGTCCAGGGCCAGCGGGGCGCCACAGGTGCGCTATGCCTCGGGGCTGGACCTGCTGCGACAAACTCCGGATTTCGTCGCGCAGACGCGCGCGACCCGGCTCGACGGACAGTTTCACCGCGCCTATCGCTACCTGGAAGTGCTGTTCGACGGACAGAATCCCTACATCGAGGCGATCGACCGCAACATGCAATACCTCGAGCAGGTACTGCGCAGCGAAAGCTGGCGATTGTTACGCCGCCAGCCGCCGCTGCATGCCGCAGAGCCGGACACGCTGAGCCGCGTGCGCGGCCTCATGCTCGGCTACTTCAAGAAGGCCTGGTTGGAAGAGTAGGCGCGGTCGGCCGAGTAGCTGCGGGCGGCCGGCGGGGGCGACGCTACGCGGCATACATAACGCTCGTGGATCTCCGGCAGCAGGCGCTGTACCACCTGTGCGCCCGCGAGGGGCGCGTCGCGCAATGCGTCGGCGAGCACCGGCAGAGTGAGCGCGGGTAGAGCCTCGGCCGAGACCGGTGCAAAGCTCAAATGCCAGGGCTCGGGCTGCACGCCGCCGCGCTCGCTGTCATAAGGCAGGAAGAATCCGAAGCGCGCGGCATGCTGCGCGAGGAACACCGACAGGCGCGCGAATTGTCCATCAGGGGCATATTCACGCGGAATGAACTGCGGCTGCGCGCCCACTGCCAGCGCCGTGCGATCGAATACGTCTATCTCGCTGCCCCAGTGATGGCGGCTCGCACCCGGCAGCGCCGACCACTGCAGGATGGCGCGCACGATGCTCTCATCATCCATCGCGGATATGTCCAATGGCGCGCCGTCGCGATCGAGCACGGGCCGCTCGCCGCGGAATTTGCCGTTCCAGATCGCAAGCTGGCGACTGAAATCCCGGAACGAGGAGGCGGCCACGAGGTCTATCCCCATAGCGGCCGCCTCTGATGCGAGTGCGAGGAACGCCGTGGCCGCGTGTGCGTGCAGCCGACAGCCGCGCTGCGGCAGCTCCTGCACGTGCGCGCTGGTGCGCCCGGTGAGCTGTTCGGGCGTCAGACTCGTCATCTTCGACTGGCCGCGGTGGCGCACATGCGGCATCATTCTACGACTTCGTCCGCATGGAGGCCGGATGCGACTGCCACAGACCAAGTATCTCGCCGCGCTGTTGTGCGTCGTGTTGGCGGGGGTTGCGATGTTGCTGTGGCAGGCCGGCCGCAGCCACGATGTGCCGCTGTGGATCCTCGCGCTCGGCGCGGCCAGCGCGGGCTGCGCGATGCTCTTGCCGGGACTGTGGTCCTGGCGGCAACGCATCGGACTGAACCGTGCGGTGTATGGGCTGATAGGCGCGGCGGCCGAAATCGCGCGGGGTGAATTCCGCCGTTCGCTGGTGCCCACGCGGCGCGACCGGCTGGGCGAGCTCGAGCACGCGTTCGAGCAGATGCGCGTCGCGCTGCGCAACACGACCTACACACGCGACTTCCTGCACAGCGTGCTCAACAGCATGACCGATGCGGTATTCGTGACGGCGCCGCAGGGCGTGGTGCGCATCGCCAACGAGGCGGCCTGCCGCCTCACGGGCTACAGCGAGCACGAGCTCACCGGCATGCACATCGAGTCGCTGCTGGCCGAGACGGAACGCTCGGATTCGCGGCCATTGCCGGCCGCGCGCGAGTCCGGCGAGGCGCTGCTGCGCACGCGCGCCGGTCAGACCATTCCGGTGTCGTTCATCGGCTCGACCATCGCCGGCGAGGATCCGCAGTTCCAGGGCGAGATCTACGTGGCGCGCGACATCACGGAGCGCAAGCGCACCGAGCGGCGCATCCGCTATCTGGCGCGCTACGACGCGCTCACCAAGATTCCCAACCGCATGCTGTTTCAGCATCTGCTGCAGCAGGCCATCGCCCGTTCGCGGCGCGGCGGCCGGGGGCTCGCGCTGCTGTACATCGACATGGACCGCTTCAAGGAGGTCAACGACACACTGGGTCACGAGTCCGGCGACCGGGCGCTCGAGACGCTCACCGAGCGGCTGACGCAGGTGCTGCACGGCGAGGCGGTGCTCGGCCGGCTGGCCGGGGATGAATTCGCGCTGTTCATCGAGGCGGTGGATGCCGAGCCCGAGGAGGCCGCAGGACCCGTGGCGCAGCTGGCGCGCACGGTGCTGCACGCGGCGGCCGGCGAGGCGATGCACATCGCCCAACAGGAGGTGTTTCTGACCATCAGCATCGGCATCGCCATGTGCCCGCGCGACGCCGACAACGTGATCGAGCTGATCCGCAATGCCGATGCGGCGATGTACTACGCCAAGCAGAACGGCGGCAACAGCTACGCATTCTATTCGCCGGAGATGAATGCCGCCTCGGTGGAGCGGCTGATGCTCAAGAGCAAGCTGCGCCGGGCGGTGGAGCGTGATGAATTCGTCGTGCGCTACCAGCCCAAGGTGGATCTCGCCGACGGCTGGGTGGTGGGGGCCGAGGCGCTGCTGCGCTGGCGCTTGCCGGGCCACGGTGACATCCCGCCCGCACAGTTCATTCCGATGTCCGAGGAGACCAATCTCATCGGTGCCATCGGACAGTGGGTGCTCGAGCGCGTCTGCGGCGATTTCTGCGTTCTGCGGCGGCACATTGCCGATCCGGGCCGCATCTCGCTGAACCTGTCGCTCAAGCAGCTCAAGCAGGCGAGCTTCATTCTCAATTGCCGCTCCGTGTTCGAGCGCTATGCCGTGCCGGCCGATCACCTCGAGCTGGAGATCACCGAGACGACGTTGATGGCGGACCCTGCGCGTACCGTGCAGATGCTCGAGCAGCTGCACGACATGGGGCTGCATCTGTCGATCGACGACTTCGGCACCGGATACTCCTCGCTCTCGGCGCTGCAGCAGTTCCCGATCGGCACTCTGAAGATCGACCAATCGTTCGTGCGCGGCGCGACCGACGATCCGGCCGCAGCGGTGCTCGTGCGCACCATCATCGACATGGGGCACAGCCTCGGAATGGAAGTGGTCGCCGAGGGCGTCGAGACACCGAGGCAGCTCGAGTTCCTGCGCCAATGCGGCTGCAACCTCGGGCAGGGGCGCCTGTTTGGCGAGGCGCGCAGCATCGATGAGCTGAGCGCGCTGCTGCAGGCCCAGGAGCGTGGGCCGGCGGCTTTTGCACATCTGCTGCCGCCGGCGGCAACGACACGTAGCCAACCTGCTTGAGTATGGCGACCCTTCGGGCGAATACATCAGACGTATTCGCCCGAAGGATCGCCATACTCGAGCGGGCTGGGCCGGGCCGGGCCGGTCGGTGCCGGCGACCTATCGACCGCCTACCGATGACTCATCCCCGGGGGATGCGCCGCGCGTGAGCTCCCCTGCTCTTCGCCTCAGCATGAACAGCGCCGTCATCCATAGAATGGCACCGCTGGCCAGGCAGCCTATGGGGTCGCCGGGTCCGAGCTTCGACAGGAACGGATAGCTCACCGCGAGCGCGATCATCGCCGCGCCGGTCAGGTAATACAGCCTGGAGGCAAAAATCCGTGCGAGCGGCAGGAAGTGCGCGCCGACCACCAGGATGACCATCGGCACGATCCACGCGGACAGCCTGAGGCTCGCCAGTACGCCGACTCCTGCGATGATCAGGATCCACTGCGCGACATTGATGAGATGAAAGGGCCGCCGCGCCGTTCGCCAGAACTCGTGCGCGGACTGCGATTGCAGAGCCGCGCGGTCAGCGCTGCGGACCTGTAGCGCTCGCACCAGCAAGGCCGAAGCAACGATGCCGATGCTCAGGATTGCCGCCGCGCGCCGCGCCGTCGTGGACCAGCTCAGCAGCGTCCAGCCGACGAGCCACGCGCTGCCGAAGAAGATCAGCACCATGGCACCGGTGGAGCGTCCGGCCCGGTTCGAGGGAAGCTCGCTCATGCGTGTGGCAGAGGCGAATAGCGTACAGTGTCACTGCTGCTTGCGGCGGCATTCGGTGGCATCCGGATATTCGGCAGCATCCGCGATCTTAGGCGATCCGCGTTGGCCGGGGCGCGTTCGCTGCCACTCGGCACTCGGGCGTGGCGCTGCTGGTCTGCCGCCGGGATTTGTGCTTTGATCGGCCGCTCGCGGCGCGGGCCGCTCGGGCGTGGCTCCCTCGCGGCGCCCGCGACGTCCCGTAGCGTCGATGCGGGAGGCAGCGTGCAACTCGGAATGATCGGACTGGGCCGCATGGGGTCCAATATGGTTCGCCGCCTGACGAAGGCGGGGCATCAATGCGTCGTGTTTGATCACGATGCGGCGGTCGCGCGGCGCCTGGCGGCGCAAGTACCCGGCGTCACGGCAGTGGCTTCCACGAGCGATCTGCTGCGGCAGCTGCGCACCCCGCGTGTGGTGTGGATCATGATCCCCGCGGGCGCGGTAGACGCTCTGCTGCAGGGTCTCGGCGCGGGGCTCTCGGCCGGCGATATCGTCATCGACGGCGGCAATTCCTACTATGGGGATGACCGCCGGCGCCACCAGATGCTCGCCGCGCGCGCAGTGCGCTATGTGGACGTGGGCACCAGCGGCGGCACCTGGGGGCTGGAGCGCGGCTACTGCCTGATGGTAGGTGGGGATGAGGAGGCCGTACGTCACATCGAGCCGATCCTGGCGGCACTTGCGCCAGGGAGTGCGGACCCAGCAGCCGCCGGCGCTGGCAGAGACGCGCACCCTGACGCCCCGAGTGCGGGCGGTAGGACCGCGGCGCGCGGCTACCTGCACGTGGGTCCGAGCGGCGCCGGGCATTTCGTGAAGATGGTGCACAACGGTGTCGAGTACGGACTGATGGCCGCATATGCAGAAGGCTTCAACCTGCTGCATCGTGCCGGCAGTCCGCCGGCCGAGGGTGTCATCGACGCCGAGACCGCACCCTCGCGCGAGTCGCTGCCCGCCGATTTCCACTTCCAGATCGATCAGATCGCCGAGCTGTGGCGTCATGGCAGCGTCGTCAGCTCATGGTTGCTCGACCTCGTGGCCGAGGCGCTCGGCGAGTCGCCGGGGTTGGATCACTATGCCGGGCGCGTGTCGGACTCGGGCGAGGGTCGCTGGACCGTGGAGGCCGCGATCAACACGGGAGTGCCCGTACCGGTGCTGGCGACCGCGTTGTTCGCGCGATTCAGCTCGCGCGGGCAGGCCGAGTTCGCCGATCGGCTCCTGTCCGCAATGCGCTTCGGCTTCGGCGGCCACCTGGAGCGCACGGGAACATCTGCGGCGTCGGCGGGCGCAGCCACTGCGTCCGGGCAGGGCAGCGGCGCGGCCGGTGGGCCTGCCGGCGGCCCGGCCGGGGCATCTGCCAAGCCCACCGTCAAATGAACGCGCCGGACGCGCAGCTCTCGGGCGCCTTCGTGTTTTTCGGCGCCACCGGTGATCTGGCCTACAAACAAATCTTCCCGGCGCTGCAGGCCCTGGTTCGTCGCGGCATCCTCGAGGTGCCCGTGGTCGGGGTGGGACGTTCCGGCTGGACGACGGCGCAGCTGGTGGAGCGCGCGCGAGCGTCGATCAGCGAGCACGCCAAGCTCGATGAGCAGGCGTTCGCCAAGCTCTGCACGCTGTTGCGCTACGTGGATGGCGACTATCGCGACGCGGCGACCTTTACCCAGCTGCGCGATGCGCTCGGCAATGCGCCCGCGCCGCTGCACTATCTGGCGATCCCACCGAGCATGTTCGCCACGGTGATCGGCGGCCTGGCGAACATCAGCGCCGTGAGCGGCGGGCGCGTGGTGCTGGAGAAGCCTTTTGGGCGCGACCTCCGGTCGGCGCGCGAGCTCAACGCCATCCTGCTCAAATATTTCCCCGAGGAGTCGATCTTCCGTATCGATCACTATCTCGGCAAGGAGCCGGTGCAGAATATTCTCTACACGCGCTTCACCAACGCCTTTCTCGAGCCGATCTGGAACCGCAACTACGTGCGCAGCGTGCAGATCACCATGGCCGAAGCGTTCGACGTGCGCGGCCGCGGCCGCTTCTACGAAGAGGCAGGCGCGATCCGCGACGTGATCCAGAACCATCTGCTGCAGGTCATGAGCAATCTGATCATGGATCCGCCGCTGCGCGGCTCCTCGGGGGCGCTGCGCGACGAAAAGTCCCGCGTGCTGCGCGCCATCCGGCCGCTGGACGCGCAGAGTGTGGTGCGTGGCCAGTATCACGGCTACCGCAACACCGACGGCGTCGCCGCCGACTCACAGGTCGAGACTTACGCTGCCGTGCGGCTGTACGTGGACAGCTGGCGCTGGTCGGACGTGCCTTTCTACGTCCGCGCCGGCAAGTGCCTGCCCGTGACGGCTACCGAGGTGGTGGTGGAATTCCGTCGCCCGCCACGCGAGGTGTTCGGCGAGCTGGTTCCGTCGCTCTCCAGCCATCTGCGGTTGCGGCTGAGCGGCGAGGTGGTGATCGCCCTGGGCATGCGCGTGAAGGTGCCGGGCGAGCGCATGGCCGGCGAGGACGTGGAGCTCATCGTCACCCGCTCGCCGGCCGAGACCATGACCCCCTATGAGCGGCTGCTCGGCGATGCCATGCGAGGGGATCTGTCGCTGTTCGCGCGCCAGGACGCCATCGAAGCACAGTGGGCGGTGGTGGATCCGGTGCTCGGGGACGTGACGCCGGTGCACGAGTACGCCTGCGGCTCCTGGGGACCGCACGAGGCAGCCCGCCTGATCGACACCGACGACGGTTGGCTCAACCCAGGAGAATAGGCCAACCAGTAGTAGTGAACCCGTGTAGATACGCAGACCCGTCAGGCGAATACATCAGACGTATTCGCCTGACGGGTCTGCGTATCTACGCGGGTTGGCTATTGCAGGCGCTATTCTGCTGGCCGGCGACGCGGGGTGTATGATGGCCGCAGCAAATGCGGAAGCTGCCGGTCGATGAACCGCGCGGCCCGAAGAACGGGGGATTCACATGAACAAACACACCATCCGTGTGGTGGCAATGCTCGCCACCGGCCTGACTGCGGCTGCGTCGCTCAGCGCGGCGAGCGCGGCGCTGGCCCAGTCCGCGCCATCCGGCAATGAGTTGCTCGAGCGCGCCGCTACGGCACTCGGCGGCATCGCCGGACGCTCCGCGGTGCTGGGCATGCACACCCTGACCCTGTACGGCTTCGGCGAGAACAACGCCCAGGACGGCGGCGGCAATGTCAGTGCCTCGCCGCATGCGCCGCAGAAGCGCACCGATGTGGACGGCATCGTGCGCACCATCGACTACGATAACGGGCGCATGCATCTGCAGCAGCGCCAGGTGCAGGCCTTCGAGTTCGCGATAGCGGCGCTCATGGCCACCGGCAACGAAGTCAACCAGAGCCTGGACGGGGATGTCGCGTGGAACGTGGGTGGCAATCCGTTCAATCCCGCGGCCCCCGTGCGCACGGCGCGCGCGTCCAACGAACAGGTCCGCGCCCGGCGCATCGAGATGCTCGACAACCCGGTGTCGATCGTGCGCGAGGGACTCGCCCCGGGGGCGCAGCTCGGTGGGGTGCTCACCGATTCGCAGACCGGGGACCAGGTGCTCGACCTCACCACCGCCCACGGCGACCACGTCACCGTAGCCTTCTCCCCCCGCACGCATCTGCCCGATTGGATGCGCTGGGTGGGTCCGCACCCGGTGTACGGCGACCTCACCTATACCACTTGGTTCACCGGCTACGAGCCGATCGTCGATGGGTTGGTGCTGCCGTTCGGCTATCAGACGACCTGCGACTACCACGGCGTGGTGCTCAGCGAGGTGTATGTCGACAAGTACGACGTCAATGCGCTCAGCGGCGCGCAGCGCGATGCCATGGCCGCGCCGGCCGCGGTGCGCGCCGCGCCGCTGCCCAGTCCACCGAACATCAGGATCGACGCGCTGCAGGTGGCTCCGCACGTCTGGTACATGCATTCGAGCGCCAATGGCAGCTCGACGGTGTTCGATTTCACCGACCATCTGACCGTGTTCGAGGCCTATGGCAGCGAGGCCAACTTCGAGGCGATCCTGCGCAAGATCCACGAGGTATTTCCGGGCAAGCCGGTCACGCAGCTGATCATCTCGCATCACCATCTGGATCACACCGGCGGGTTGCGCGCCGCCGTGGCGGAGGGACTGACGGTCATCACCAACCGCGGTGAGAACGTCGCATTCGTGCGCGAGGTCACCTCGCGCCCCGCGCGCATGTTTCCCGATCTGCTGCAGAAGAAGGGTCGGGTAGGCATGGTGAAGATCATTCCGGTGGATGACAAGCTCGTCCTCGAGGATGCAAACCTCGAGGTCGACGTGCTGCGCATCGTGGGCGACAGCCACATGTCCGACGCGCTAGGCGCCTATGTGCCCTCGGCGCACACCTTTTCCGAGGGCGATCTGATGGACGACACCGGTTGGGACGCCTCCTGGTGGGGCAACAGCTATCCCGACACCGTGAAGTACTGGCATCTGCAGGTCAACGAAGACCTGCCGGTGCACGGTCACATGCATACGTATGCCGAAATGATGGCGCTGGCAAAGAAGCAGACGGAGACTTCCGAGGCGCTGTGCGCCAAGGCCGACCAGGCCGGCTTCGCGCTGCCGGGTTGCCCCGTGGCCAATACGATGGCGGGGTACTGAAAGAGCGCGCGGCGCACGCCTGATCCCGAGCGGCAGTACAGCGCGCGGCGTAGCCAACCCACGCAGATACGGGGGACCCTTCAGGCGAATACATCAGACGTATTCGCCTGAAGGGTCCCCCATATCTGCACGGGGTCCCTACGTCGTGCGCTGCTCTCGCGTGAGAGAGCCGCAGTCGACGCGGGGGACTTCCCCGGTCAGCCTCCTGGGGGACGATAGATCGAGCGCACTTTCTTGGCGACTGGCAACGATTTCGAGACGTCAGCCCATGTATATAGCGGAATGGTCTTATAACTCTCAAAGACGCCGCTGGCGATCGCCGGGGAGATCGCGCCGATGTACTCCGCGTGACTCGGCGCCTCGACGATCATCGCGAGACCGTATTCCTGACCGAACATGCCGTAGAATCCATGCAACTTTCCGCCGGCGGCCTCGATAGCCTGGCGCGCAACGGTTTCCCGGTCGCTGCCTGTTTCGATAATCGCTTTCAGCGCGGTTGGCGAGTACTTCGCCATTAGCATGTACATGGCCATAGCTCTTCCCCTGGGTTGTGGTGATTTGGTCGTGAGTATAGTGGACGGGAATCTGCGTGGCATGCATCGCGGAGACAGACTCCCCCGGGCCGATGGCCCGCTCTTTCAGTTCGCGCGAAATTGCCGGTGACATCGTGCGCATTCGGCGCTCAGCGTGCCGAGCGCGCTCTGGATCTGCGCCTGGTTATCGTCCTGCGCAGCGCCGTTCAGCGCTTCGGCATCCTGCTGGAGTCGCGCGGCGCTCTTCACGAAGTCCGAATGATCAGTCCACACGTACGCCAGAGCGGCGGTGTTGAGCTTGCGGGCGGCGCGCGTGTCGCGCGCGAAGGCTTCGGGAATCATGCTGGCGAGGGTCGCCAGGTCAGTGGCGTGTTTTCGAACGAGAGCCGGATCGTACGGCAGCTGTCCGCCATGCATGAGCGAGAGCGGTTGCATCTGATCATTGATCACGAACATCAGCGCCTGGCGATAGTCGACGGCATTCTGATCGGCGCTCGGCTGCATGCGCGCGATCACCACGCCGAGGGCCACGAGCGCCAACAGCGCGATCGGGATGAGGGCTTGCTTCTTCATCGGCTCATTCGGATCGCATCTCGGGCGCTGGTCTTGCATGCTGATCCGGCGTGCTCACAGCGCTTCACCCACCGTGCGCAGGGCGGCGAGCACCGGTGCCGTCTGCGGACGCACGCCGCGCCACAACTGGAAGGATTCCGCGGCCTGCTCCACCAG
Source organism: Gammaproteobacteria bacterium (assembly GCA_030037905.1). Lineage (GTDB taxonomy): Bacteria > Pseudomonadota > Gammaproteobacteria > Steroidobacterales > Steroidobacteraceae > FEN-1191. The sequence continues at coordinate 3,808 of JASHPX010000333.1, read as the reverse complement.
CATGCCGAGGCCCATGTGACAGTGTACGGCGCCCGTGCGGCGCGCCCAGCGGATGAAGGCGCTTTCCTGCCGCCCGTAGCTCATGTCGTAACAGATCGTGGCTGCGGTCACGATGCGCGCAGGCAGCGGCGGCGTCTCACCCGTGAGGCCGGCCGCGCTCGCATGGATGACGAGGTCGAAGGGCGCCTCGTCCGGCAGCTCCAGGGACGCGGCGCGCACCGGACCGGCGCTCGCCCATTCGCGCGCGAGCGCGGCGGCGCGCTCGACGGTGCGATTGGCGATGAGCAGAACCGCGGGTCTGCAGGCGAGCAGCGGTTCGAGCACCCCGCGCACAGCGCCACCGGCGCCCAGCAGCAGCACGCGACGCGCACCGATCGTGACACCGAGATTGTGCACCAGGTCGCGTACCAGGCCCGCGCCGTCGGTCGTGTCTGCGCGTAGGCGGCCGGTGGCCGCGTCGCACCACAGCGTGTTGACGGCGCCCGCGCGCCGTGCGCGCTCGGTCAACTCGTCCGTCAGCGCCAGCGCTGCCTGCTTGTGGGGCACGGTGACGTTCAGGCCACGGCCGCCGCCGGCGAAGAAATCACGCACCCGCGGGGCAAGCCGATCGGGCGGGATATCGATGGCCGTGTAGACCAGGGACTGAGCCGTCTGCTGCGCGAACAACGCGTGGATGCGAGGCGAGAGACTGTGTGCCACGGGATGCCCGATCACGGCATAGCGGTCCGGCGCCGCGCCAGAGGTCGTGTCAGATGCGCTGCCCGCCGCCATGTCGTCACGCCCCGGCGCGCTGCGTCTGCCTTTCAGCGACCAGCGTGCGCACGGCAGTGCCGGCGCCATAGGCGATGCTGCTGCCGTTGCCGAGGCTGCCGCTGCTACTACCGATTGCGTGGCGATCACGTTCGTTGCGGTCCGCGGTGCGCAGCAGCAGCTCGAGCAGCTCGCGCTGCCACTCGCCGGCGCGCTCGCCGGTCTGGTAGGGCGGGTTGACGACCAGCAACCCCGAGCCGTTGAGCGCCACGCCCGCATCGCGCGGATAGACCCACAGCTCCAGAGCGCTGGCGGGCGCGTCCAGCTCGCGCACCAGGTGTTGCTGCCAGCTCTGCAGCCAGCCCTCATCCTTGATCGGGTACCACAGCGCGATCACGGTATTGGCCATGCGGCCGAGCGCTGCATGAATCGCCTGGAGCGCCTGTTCGATCTCCGCCGTTGCACTTTCATAGGGTGGGTCGATGAGCACCAGCGCGCGCCGCTCGCGCGAGGGCAGGCTCGCCGCGAGGCGGCGGTAGCCATCATCGCAGGCAACACGCACATTGCGAAAGGCGTCGAGCGCCTGTCCGAGCGCGCGGCATTCGGCGGGCAGCAGCTCGCAGCACAGCGCGTGGTCCTGCGCCCGCAGCGCCTGTGCCGCCAGAGCGGCGGAGCCGGGATAGGCGTGCGGGCGGCCGCTGGCTGCGCGCCATGCCGTGACCGCGCGCAGGTACTCGCGCAGCTCGGGCGCTGCCGGCTCGGGGGCCGCGGCGAGCGCTGTGATGCCCCCGCGCGCCTCGGCCCCATGGCGGGAAGAGGGGTCGGCGAGCTCGTAGCAGCCGGCGCCGGCGTGCGTGTCGAGATAGAGGAAGCCCTTGTGCTTGCGCTGCAGGGCGTGCAGCAACGCGAGCAGCGCGACGTGCTTGTGCACGTCGGCGAAGTTTCCAGCGTGATAGCTGTGACGGTACTTCATCTTTGCAGCTCAGCCCCGCTCCAAGAGCCGGTAGAGTATCCTCTGCCACGGTGGCATGGGCCGCCGTGACAGGGAGGTCGATATGATTTTCCGACCCCTCACCGCTCGTGCAGGCAGTCGGCGGGCGGCCGTGCCCGCGCTCATGATGCGTGCACTCATGATGCGTGCACTCAGGATGATCGTCGCGCTGATGCTCGGCGGGACCCCCGTTGCATGGTCACAGGCACAGGCAGCCGTGACCACACCCGCGGCAGCTCAGAACCCGGCCTGGACGACGCCGATCGCCCCGTTTCACATCGCCGGCAACCTTTACTACGTCGGCAGCCAGGATCTGGCCTCCTATCTGATCGTCACCCCGCAGGGCGATATCCTGATCAATTCCAGTCTGCAGAGCTCGGTACCGCTGATCCGACACAGCGTCGAGCAGCTCGGATTTCATTTCAGCGACATCAGGATCCTCCTGATCAGCCATGCTCATCATGATCACGATGCCGGCAGCGCTGAGATCATCCGGCAGACGCATGCGAAGTACATGGTCATGGACGCAGATGTGTCTGTCGTGGAGAGCGGCGGCCGCACCGACTTTGCCTATGGCAAGTCTCAGCTCTATCCCGCCGCCAAAGTGGACCGCGTGCTGCACGACGGGGACAGCGTACGGCTGGGCGACGCCGTGCTCGTCGCTCACGAGACGCCCGGTCATACACGCGGCTGCACGACCTGGACGATGCGCGTCCACGAGGGCGGACGCGTGCTGGACGTCGTCATCGTCGGCAGCTGGAACGTGAATCCCGGTTACCAGTTGGTCGATCGCCCCCGGCACCCGGCCTCTTATCCCGGCATCGCCGCAGACTTCAGGCACACTTTCGCGGTGCTGAAGAGCCTGCATTGCGATGTATTTCTGGGCGCGCACGGCAGCTATTTCAACATGGTGGCCAAGCTCGCGCGCCTGCGGGCCGGCGCCAAGGACAATGTGTGGATCGACCCTCGAGGCTATCGGGCGGCTGTGCAGGAGCGCGAGCATGCCTTCGAGACGGAGCTCGCGCGCCAGGCATCCCTCCCCTGAGATCCCCTCGTGTCAGCTCAGGCGCGCCGCGTCGATCTTGCGCCTCGACCTTTCAATCACCATACCCCCGGCACCAGCCGATAGCGCACACGCGTCGCATATTCGTCGTAGCCGGGCAAGCCTCTGCGCAGCGCAGCTTCCTCGATGAAGATCCGCACGATGAGCAATCCCATGATGAAGGGCAGCACCGCAAGCCCGATCCACGATCCGAGGACGAGCGGCGTGCCGAGGATGTAGAGGAAGGCTCCGGCGTACATCGGGTGGCGTACGACGGCATAAGGCCCGCTGTCGATGACCCTCTGGCCGCGCTCCTGCTGAATCCTGATCACCGGAGCCGCGAAGCTGTTTTCGCGAAAGGTCCTGAGCACGGCGAGAAAGCCCAGCGGGATCAACACGGCGCCCGTGTACATCGCCCACGCCGGCGCCGCGGAGACATGCCAGCGTTTGACATCGAGCGCCATCAGCACCATCCAGCCGTACCAGATCACGATCATCATCAGCATGAAGACCTTGTCCCAAGAGCTCTGGCCCGTCTGAATGGGGCGGCCCAGGCGCTCTTTCAGCAGGCCCGGATCGTACTTTGCCAGCCAGGCGGCAGTGGCAGCGCTGAACAGCACCATCTCGCCCAGGAAAATCCAGCCGCCGCGCCAGTCAATCGTGCCCGCAGGCACGAACAGTGCGGCGCCCATGACGCAGATCCAGGCCACGGACTCGATGGCACTCTTCCACGTCATGCGAAAGCGCTCGTGCGAAGGCGTGCGCCCCGGCGTCCGGCGCGCCTCAGGACGTGCCCGCTGCCTTCTTCGGGGTCACGGTACGCACTGCGGCGCGGGTTGTGCGCCCGCGCAGCTTACCCTTGATTCCCACCCTCTTGCGCGCCATCGCAGGCGCCGTGGGCTTCGCCCGGGGCGAGGGCAGCGTGGCAGTGCGGCCACGCACGGGACGCAGGTGGGTGCCATTCATGGGCCGACTGCCGTGTCCGCGGCGCGGCGCGGCGCCGTTGCCACGGCTGCCATTGCCGC
>JASHPX010000332.1 GCA_030037905.1 Gammaproteobacteria bacterium | reverse complement strand
CCTGGCTCGCACTCTCACCCGCATAGTCTACCGGGGATGGGCGCAATGACCTCAGGCGCTCGCGCCCTGCGGCGAGCGCGGCGCCGCGAAGCGTTGCTGCTAGACTGCCGGCCTCCTGGCGTGGATGCGCACCGTATGGGGGGCGGATGTCCAAACAGCTCATTGAAATTTTTTCCGTGATACCCGCGACGATCGGCCGTCTGCCGGAGCTGGCGGGAAACTTATTCTTCAGCTGGCACCGCCCGACGCGGGCTCTGTTCGAGGATCTGAATCCGGAGCTGTGGAAACAGGTCAACGGCAACCCGCGGCTGATGCTGCGCTGTGTGAGCCAGGAGCATCTGGATCTGGCCGCCGCGGACGGCGTCTATCAGGAGCGCTACCGGCAGGTGATCGCGAGGTTCGATGCCTATCTTGCGGCCCGAGCACGCGCCGATGAGCCGCTGATCGCCTACTTCTGCGCCGAGTATGGTTTTCACGAGAGCTTCCCGATCTACTCCGGCGGTCTCGGCATCCTCGCGGGCGATCACTGCAAGGCGGCAAGCGACGAGCAGCTGAATTTCGTCGCGGTCGGGCTGTTGTATACGCAGGGATATTTTTCTCAGTCGGTGGACAACGACGGCGTGCAGCACGCCAACTATGCCGAGAACGACCCACGCGACCTGCCGGTCGAGGCGGTGCGCGGCGAGGATGGCCACTGGCTGCAGGTGAGCGTGCGCATCGCCGGCCGTGAGGTCGTCGCGCGGCTGTGGCGCGCACGTGTCGGCCGGGTCTCGGTGTACCTGCTCGATACCAACTGTCAGGAGAACGCGCCGGAAGATCGCGAAATTACACATCGCCTCTACGGTGGGGACGCTACCGTACGCATCCGCCAGGAGATGATTCTCGGGTTGGGCGGAGTGCGCGCGCTGCGCGCCGTGGGTCTCGCGCCTGCGGCCTGGCACATGAACGAGGGACACGCGGCGTTTCTCATCCTCGAGCTGATGCGCGAGAGGATGCTGCAGGAGAGCCTCGAATTCGCCGCGGCGCTCGAGGCAGCCGCGACGCAATGTGTATTCACGACGCACACCCCGGTCGCGGCCGGACATGATGCGTTCGATCCCGGACTGTTCGTGCATTGCTTCCAGGATTTCTGCAACGAGCTGCATGTGCCGCCGGCGCGCGTGCTGGAGCTCGGGCGCGCTCCACAGGGGCCGCAGACATTCAACATGACGCAGCTGGCGCTCAACGGCGCACGCGGTATCAATGGGGTGAGCCGCATCCACGGCGCGGTCTCTTCGCGGCTGCTCGCCGATCATTGGCCCGAGGTGCCGCCGGTGGAGAATCCGGTCGGCTACGTCACCAATGGCGTGCACGTGCCGACCTTCCTGTCGCAGACGTGGAGCCGCTTCTTCGATGAGAAGCTGGGGCGTGAGTGGCGCGAGCGTATGTCGGACCCGAGCTTCTGGCGCGCGCTCGAGTCGGTGCCGGACATCGAGTTCTGGCAGGTCGCACAGCAGGTCAAGGTACGCATGCTCACCGGCGTGCACGCACGCCTGGCGCGCGAATATGCGGCCAAGGGGCTCTCGCCGATGCAGCTGCGGCATATCACGCGCCTGCTCGATCCGGCGCGTCCCAACGTGCTGACACTGGGCTTCGCGCGCCGCTTCGCCACCTACAAGCGCGCGTCGCTGCTGCTGCGCGACCGCGCGCGCCTGGCGCGATTGATGAAGAATGAGGAGCGACCGGTGCTGATCCTGTTCGCCGGCAAGGCGCATCCCGCCGACGTCCCGGGCCAGCAGGTGTTGCGCGAGATCAAGCTGCTGACGCTCACGCCGGAGTTCGCCGGGCACGTCGTGTTTCTGGAGGACTACGATCTGCAGCTCGCGCGCTGGCTCGTGACCGGAGTGGACGTCTGGCTCAACACCCCGGTCGCACCGCTCGAGGCCAGCGGCACTTCGGGCATCAAGGCCGCCATCAACGGTCGGCTCAACGCGAGCATCCTCGATGGCTGGTGGGCCGAAGGCTTCGCACAGGATAACGGCTGGGGTATCCCCGCCGCGGACGTGCAGGACGCGGAGCGGCGTGACGCTCTGGATGCCGGAGCGCTGCTCGATACCCTGGAGGAGGAGGTCGTACCGCTCTACTACCACCAGAACGGACAAGGTTACTCGCCGCGCTGGGTGCAGCGCTGCAAGCGCGCGATCATGACGGTCATTCCGCACTTCAACATGGGCCGTGTCGTGCAGGATTACGCGAGTGGCCTGTATCGGCCCGCCGTGCGGCAGCACGCGCGTCTCATGGCCGGCGGGGCCGCTGCCGTCAACGCCTTCGCTGCCTGGAAGCAGCGCGTACGCGAGGGTTGGGGCGGCGTACGTCTGCGGCGGCTCGCGGATCTGCCGCGCGAGCTGCCGCGCGCCGGTACGCTCAGTGTGCGTATCGCCGCGACGCTCAATGGCCTGGCGAGCGCCGACGTGCGCGTCGAGTTCGTCGGGCGGCGGGTGTTGCCGCGCACGCGCGTGGAGTCGCCGCTGCTGTCCTCGTATCGCCCGGTCGAGCGGCGCGACGATACCTGGCGAGCGCTGCTAACGCCCACCGGCGAGATCGATGCGGAGGGCGCGCACGTCTACGAGCTCAACGCGGCTCCGCAGGACAGCGGGCAGTACGCCTACGAGATTCGCATCTATCCCTGGCACGAGCTGCTGACCCAGCCCTTCGAGCTCGGACTGCTGAAGCGGCTGTGACCTGCGAGCTGTGAGCCGAGAGGACGTGAGCGACGGGCTGTTCGCGGCGCTGTGCCCGACCGGCGCGGGACTGGCGCGCGAGTTTGTGCGCACGAGCGACGGTCAGGCACTCAGCTATGCAGCGCTGCGCGCCGCTTCCGCGCGTGCCGCCCACGCGCTCGTGGCGCTCGGGGTGCGTCCCGGGGATCGCGTGGCCGTTCAGGTCGAGAAGAGCCTCACGGCTGTGGTGCTGTATCTCGCGACCTTGCGCGCGGGCGCCGTCTATCTGCCGCTCAATACGGCCTACACCGCCGCGGAGCTCGGCTATTTCCTCGCCGACGCCGAGCCGACGCTATTCGTGTGCACGCCCGAGCGGCGCGCGGCCCTGCAGCCGCTGCTGGAGCGCCTGGCAGTGCCGGCCGTGGCGACACTCGCCGCCGCCGCCGGCACCGCCGCCGCCGGCACCAGCACCGACACTGATATCGGTGACGCCACCGATATCGGCGGCGCGGCAGAGGGATCCTTTCAGCTCGCGATGGCCGGTAAGCCCGAGCACTTCGATGACGTCGCCCGCCTTGCCACGGATCCGGCGGCGATTTTGTACACCTCGGGCACCACGGGACGCTCCAAGGGTGCCGTGCTGACCCATGGCAATCTGATCTGCAACGCCCGTACGCTCGCGGCATCGTGGCGCTTCACGAGCGCGGACGTGCTGCTGCACGCGCTGCCGATATTTCACATCCATGGACTGTTCGTCGCCATCAACGTTGCGCTGGCCGCGGGCGCCTCGATGCGCTTTCTGCCGCGTTTCGATCCGGCGCTGGTGCTGCGGCATCTGCCCGACTGCAGCGTCATGATGGGCGTGCCGACCTTCTACGTGCGGTTGCTGCGCGAGGCACAGCTCACGCGCGAGAAAGTCGCCGGGATGCGCCTGTTCATCTCGGGCTCGGCTCCGCTGCTCCTGGAGACGCACCGCGCATGGCGGCAGCGCACGGGGCACCTCATCCTCGAGCGCTACGGATTGACCGAGACGGGCATGAACTGTTCCAACCCTTATGAAGGCGAGCGCGTGCCGGGCTCGGTGGGTCCGCCGCTGCCCGATGTGCGGCTGCGCGTCACCGACCAGGTCAGCGGCACGGCGCTGCCGGTGGAATCGATCGGTATGATCGAGGTGAAAGGGCCCAACGTCTTCAGCGGCTACTGGCGCGCGCCGGACAAGACCCGCGAAGCCATGCGTGCCGATGGCTTCTTCAGCACCGGGGACCTCGGGCGCATCGATGCGCGCGGCTACGTCTACATCGTGGGCCGCGCCACGGACCTCATCATCAGTGGCGGCTACAACGTCTATCCCAAGGAGATCGAGCTCGAGCTCGACGCGCTGCCCGGCGTGGTGGAGTCGGCTGTCATCGGACTCCCACACGCGGAGTGGGGGGAGGCCGTCACGGCGGTAGTCGTGCCGGCCATGCCGCTCTCGGAAGCCGCCGTGATCGCCACGCTCCGAGAGCGTGTGGCGGCATACAAATTGCCCAAGCGCGTGCTGTTCGCCACCGAGCTGCCGCGCAACGTCATGGGCAAGGTGCAGAAGGCGCAGCTGCGTGCGCGATACGCGCAGCTGTACGTCAGTTAGGCCAGCCAGGCCAGCCACGCCAGCCAGGTCAGCCAGGCGCCGGTTTGGCGTCAGCTCGGCGTCAGCTCGGCGACAGCCAGGCGCTCCAGCTGCGCGTGCTGCGGCCGGCCCCGGCCGCCTGCCACCTGAGCTGTACTATACTTTCGAGCCTGCCGCTTCCGGGATGCTATGCCTGCCAAGCCGCCCTCGCGTGCTTCGTCCGGACGCTACGTCAGCCGGTTGACCAGCGGCGCGCTGGCCGTGGTCATGGCCGGCGGACGCGGCGAGCGGCTGCGCGACCTGACACTGCATCGCTGCAAGCCCGCGACGCCCTTCGGCGGCAAGTTCCGCATCATCGACTTCGTGCTCTCCAATTGCGTCAACTCCGGCATCCGCCAGATCTACCTGATGACGCAGTACAAAGGGCAGTCGCTGATCCAACACGTGCAGCGCGGCTGGGGCTACCTCAGGGGGGAGTTCGGCGAGTTCATCGACGTCGTGCCCGCCCAGCAGCAGGTGGGCCTCGAGTGGTATCGCGGCACCGCCGACTGCGTCTACCAGAACCTGGACCTCATCCGCGCGCTGCGCCCCAAGCACGTGCTGGTGCTGGCCGGCGATCACATCTACAAGATGGACTATGGTCCGATGATCGCCTACCACGTGGAGAAGGGCGCCGATATCACGGTCGGCGTCGTGGAGGTCCCACGCGAGCGCGCGACCGAATTCGGTGTGCTGACGGCGACCGAATGGAATCGCGTGACCAAATTCACCGAGAAGCCCCGCGACCCCGATCCCATTCACGGCCGACCCGACGTGGCGCTCGCCTCGATGGGCATCTACATCTTCAACGCACGGCTGCTCGAGAAGCTGCTGATCGCCGATGCCGCGGACGAGCGCTCGCAGCACGATTTCGGGCGCAACATCATTCCTACCGCCATCGGCATGCTGCACGTGGTCGCCTATCCGTTCACCGATGTGAAGACGCGCGCACAGAACTACTGGCGCGACGTCGGTACCGTGGACGCCTACTACGATGCCAATATCGAGCTGGTGTACGTCGCCCCCGAGCTGAACATCTACGACGAGGAGTGGCCCATCTGGACCTATCAGGCGCAGCAGCCCCCCGCGAAGTTCGTGCTCGACGAGGATGGCCGGCGCGGCATCGCCGTCAATTCCATGGTGTCCGGCGGCTGCATCATCTCCGGTGCCTATGTGCGCGAGACGCTGCTGTTCTCCAACGTGCGCGT
>JASHPX010000331.1 GCA_030037905.1 Gammaproteobacteria bacterium | reverse complement strand
CAACGGCCAGCTCGACCCGCCACCCTTGGTGGACTTTGGCCGCAGGCTGCACGATGCCCTGTGCGAGGCCGGACCGGCTCACTGCCCGACCAGGCTGATCGCGACGGGCGAGAGCCACATGTCGCTGGTGTTCTCGATCGACTCGCCCGATACCACCGTCTCCACGCCGGTCCTGGCGTTCATTCGCCGGACGCGATAGCGCCGAGCCCCGGCGGTCGGTCAGGCCGCCTGAGCGATCCTGGAGAACCTCGTGATCGCCGAGCTGCGCAAGAGCTTTCTCGTGCGCGGCCTGCGGCTACACCCTCGGCATCGCGTAGTTCGTGAGGATCAGATCGTAGCGCTCGTTTGCCCTGGCTCCGGCGCCCGCGTATCGTAGTTGCTCGAGAGGCTCTGAAGAACAGCCTGCTCCCCCCAGGAGCCGATAAAGAATGAGCAATGCCGTACGAGCCGCCGGGAGCGCGGCCGCAGCAGCACGTCGAACCTGACCGTCCCTCCATGGCAGACGACCTCTTCGACGGCGTTCTGCGCAGCGACGATGAGAAGTCCGAAGCTGCCACCCCCGAGGCCCCCGCCAGCGCCGAGGCGTTCGCAGCCGCGATCGCCGCCATCGCCTCTCGTCAGGACCCACAGGTCGCGCACGACACGTCGATATTCTTGAAGAAACAGACCCGGTTGCTCGACCTTCAGGCCCAGCACCTCGAAGACGAGCACGCCACCCGCCTGACGCATCTGCATCTGACAGTCGCCGCCGCGAAGCGCAAGCGCTACGCCGACCGCATGCGTAACGCCCTCTACACCGGCATTGGATTGCTGGTCCTCGGCGTCCTTCTCGCCGCCACCCGCATGACCGTCCAGGCGATGACCGATCACAGCCTCGTCGTCGAGGACTTCACCGTGCCCGCGGACTTCGCGGCGCGCGGCGTCACCAGCCAGGCGCTCGCCGAAGATCTGGCCACCCGCGTGTCGGCCATACGTGCGGAGGTGAATCGCGATTCGGTCACGACGCCAAACGAAGTGCGCGCGGATCAGGCCGGTATCCTGAAGGTGCAAATCCCAGAGACCGGAGTATCGGTAGGCGAGCTGGAGCGCTTCATGCATCGCTGGCTCGGTCATCAGACCCAAGTGAACGGGGAGCTGCGCGACGAGGCGGCCGGACAAGTCTCCATCGTGCTGCACATCGCGGGTATCGATCCGATCGTGGTGAGAGGCCCCAACGCGGATCTGGACCGCCTGATGCAGGCGACCGCGGAAGAGGCGTACGCAGTCTTCGACCCCGGCAACGACATCATCTATCTGTGCGCAACGGGCCGCGACGCCGAGTGCTACGGCGCAGCCGTCCGTTACGCGCATAGTCCAGGCATGGCGGCCCTCCCTTCACTGGTACGTGCCCGTGCCTATGCGCTGCTGTCCCTCGCGGATCCGGACAGGCGTCGAGCGCTCTCGAGCGCCCTGATCGCGGTCGATATCGACCCACGTGCCACGGTCGCCTGGGACAACGCCTTTGTCGCCAGCGTGAACCTGGGCCACGACCAGGCCGCCCTGGATTTCGCTCGCAAGATGCTTGGCACGAAGAGGGCAGAGCAGCTGCCCCAGCAGCAGGACGGGTATCCCCGCTTGATCAACGTCGCGCACACATTCATTGACAATGTCACGGGAGACTTCGGCGCGCTCCAGGGAGATGTCGACACCTACCTCCGGACCTCCGTGCCGCTCAGCGACCGCTACGCCGCGAGCGCCCGCCTCGCGGCGAACTTGCACGACGTTCCCCGAAGCCAGCAGCAGCTCGCGCGCGCGCAGGCCGCGGGCCCGTCTGACCTCACGGTGCTACAAGCGCAGTGGTCCGTCAGCTCCGGCGCAGGAGACTGGCCCCAGGCTCTGACGGCCGCACAAGCGTTGGTCGCCGCCACGGAGGCGCAGAATGCCGCAGCGCCGAGCCCCGAGGTCGCCATCCGTCCAGAGCTGGCGCTCGAGACCCAATATCGCCCGTTGCTCGCCTACGCCGAGGCGATGACCGGCGACACCGCCTCCGCCACCGCGCTCATCTCCCAAACCCCCACCGACTGCTACCTCTGCGTCCATACTCGCGCCATGATTGCCGCGGCAGCGGGCGATGCGGCGGGAGCCGACCGCTGGTTCAACGAGGCGGTGCGCCAGGCGCCCGATCTGCCCGCGGCCTATTTCGAGTGGGGCCAAGCGCTCGCCGCGCGCGGTGATCTCACCGAGGCGGTCCGTGAGCTCGCCCTCGCGCACGACAAGGGCCCGCACTTCGCGGACCCACTGAAAGCCTGGGGCGACGTGCTCGTCGAGCAGGGTCAGCGCCGCGCGGCGCTGGCGAAGTATGACGAGGCGCTGCGCGACGCACCCAACTGGGCGGCGCTGAAGCAAGCTCGAGAGGCTGCGGCCCAGAAACGTGGGACTGCGCTCGGCGGAGCTGCACATTCAGCGCGTCCAGGCGCGGGTGGTGGGCGGCGGGCACGACATACCGGAGGCGAAGATTCGCGAGCGCTATCGCGCGAGCCGGCAGCATCTGATCGTGCTGCTAGCATTGCTGGCAACATTGCGGGTCTACGACAACAGCGAGCAGGCTGACCCGAAGACCGGCGCCACGCCGCAGCCGCTGCTCCTGTTGCACAGGGAGCGCGGCCGCGTGCGGTACCACGCTCCGCTTGACCGCATCCCGGATTGGGCGAAACCGATTCTGGGCGCCGCGCTTTAGTTAGAGGTGGACTCCTCCTCCCAGCGCCTCACGCATCGGGCCGCCGCGCCACCTCCTGATCATCCAGCCACCGCCACTGCCCCGACCGCAGCTCGCGCGGCAGCTCGATGGCCCCGAAGCGTATGCGCTTGAGGCGGCTGACCTCGAAGCCCGCCGCCTGCCAGAGGCGCCGGACCTCGCGGTTACGTCCTTCGCGCAGCGTCACCGAGAACCAATTGTTGACCCCGTCCGCGCCCGGGGCGCCAGGCGCGCCCGCCGGCTCGAGGCACTCGAAGCGCGCCTGCCCGTCCGCGAGCAGCAGCCCCGTGCGCAGCCGCACCAGATCCTGCGGCGAGGGCTGGCCGCGCACGCGCACCAGGTACTCGCGCTCGATGCCTCCCGAGGGATGCATCAGCCGGTGCGCCAGGTCCCCGTCGGTCGTGAACAGCAGCAGCCCCGTCGTATTGACGTCCAGGCGCCCGATCGCGATCCAACGTCCGCCGCCGCGCGGCGCCGGCAACCGGTCGAACACCGTCGGGCGCCCCTGCGGATCCGAGCGCGTGGTCACCTCCCCGAGGGGCTTGTGATAGAGGAGCAGCTCGGGGCCGGCCGCCGCGCCGGGTCTGGCCGCGCCGGCGCTGGCGGCGC
>JASHPX010000330.1 GCA_030037905.1 Gammaproteobacteria bacterium | reverse complement strand
TGCCGCGCCGCCTGCTCGCGGGAGCGCTGCTCGGCCAGCTGCCGCTCGGTGGCCTCACGCGCCTCGCGCTCGTGGCGCTCATCGCGGCTCGCCTTCACGACGCCGGTCAGCACATCGTGCGTGAGTTCGACTCTACGCACGTCCAGGCGCTCCTCGATGCGCAGCAGCCGGCGGTTCACCAGCTTGCCGAGCGCATCGGGAGCCGCCCCGGCGGCCTGGAACCGGCGCAGCAGGCTCTCCTCGGCCAGGTTCTCCCGGTAACCCGACTCGGTCAGCAGATCATCCTCGATGATCCGCCGCACGGAAGACGGTTGGTCGGAGAGCGCTCGCTCGTAGAAGTTGCTCAGGATCGTATCGTGCGAGCCGGCGAGAAGGTCCTGAGAGATCTCAGCCCGGTGCTGCGCGATGCGTTGCTCGTTCAGTTCCCGGCAGATCAGGCTCAGGAGCGACGGTTCAACTTCGGCATTGGCCAGCTCCGAGCCCCCCGCCACGAAGCGCACGATCGCCTCGGCGACTTCCTCGGAGACCAGCGGCCTGCCCGCCCGCAGGCGATTGCCTGGCTCCAGCACTGCCTCCAGCGCCTGGCCTCCAGTCATCGGCGCCAGCCGCAGCCGGTTCTGCGACAGACTCGGCATCTGCCGCTTCAGGCTCTCCAGCGGCGCCAGATAGTCCTCGCGCAGCGCGATCACCACGCGGTAATCGCTGCGCGCGAAGTCGAAGCGCTCGACGATGCCCTCGTCGGCGAGACCCTCATCCGAGTCGAGCTTCGCCTCCAGAGCCTTGGGCGGACGGTTCTCGACGAGATCGGCCAACTCCTCGATGAATCGCGCGGCGCGCGTACGTCCGAACTCATCACTCTGCGCGAGAGTGAAGAGTTCCTCGAACTGGTCGAAAATCAACAGCGGCGTGAGCGTGGCACCGGAGGAGTCCTTCAGCACATCGTCCCGGTGATGCAGGAACTCCCAGATCGACTCCCCGGCGATGGCGACATCTTTTTGGGTCCACTGCCCGACGGGCCCATCCCCGGCGTTTCCCGGACCCACATAACCCACGAGGTTCCCACTGCCCCCAGCCGCGCGGTTGATCCCCTGCTTGATCTGCTCGGCGGGCTCCGGACTGTCGTGTCCGTAGTCGATGCGCAGGTACACCGGGAAGTACCCGAGATCACGCAACCGCGGCACCAGACCTGCCTGCAGGATCGAGGTCTTTCCGAGTCCGGATTTGCCGAACAGTACCGTGAGGAGCTTCCTCTGCACGCGGCGTTCCAGCTCTGCGACCTCTCCTTCCCGCCCGTAGAAATACGCGCGCGTCTCCTCCGTGAAGGAGGCGAGGCCCAGCCAGGGGTTATCCGCATCGACGCTCGACGCGCTCTGCGGGACTTGATTGAACGGGGCGGTGCTCACGGCGCGCTTCAGTGCCGCCCCCGCAGCAGCTGCGCCAGCCGCTGCGCGAACTCCGGCGTCACCTGCCCTCCATCCAGCCGCGTGAAGTGCAGCGCCTGGAAGCGCTCGGGCACACGCGCCTGCGCCGCATCCGTGCCGTCCACGCTCACCGGCAGAATGAACAGCGCCCCATCCGCCATGTTGCGCGCACGGTCCAGCGCATAACTCCATTCCCGCCGGAAGTACCCCTCGAGCCGGCTCTCGGTGGTGCGCGAGATCACCGGAATGAAGTACGAGCAGCGCGCGATGTTGCGCTGGATCTTGTGGTCGTAGTCGTCCCCGGCCTCGAGCCGGTCCATGTCGAACCAGGTCGTGACCCCGGCCGCCTCCAGCCCCGCCTTGATCTGCTGGACCGCCGCCAGATCCTCGCGCGCGTAGCTGATGAACACCGCGTGATCGGGCATCTCCCGTGCCGGCGGCAGAAAGCGCGCGGGGGAGAAGCCCGAGGCGCCGGGGCCAGAGACGCCCGAGGGACCAGCGCGAGCGGAGGCGCCGGTAGCGCCGGTAGCCCCCGCGGCCTTCTGCCGCCTCTGCCACCGTTCGTGCAGCTCCGCCACGAAGCGCTCCGCCCCCGTGTAGATCCTCGTGCGCACGCTCACCTGCTGCAGAAAGGCGACGAGCCGCTCGTCCTGCGCCACCTCATCGTCCGCCAGCACCTCTCCCACCTCGCGCGGGTCGGAGAGCCGATGCCGCTTGGCCATGCGCAGAAACAGCCGCGCCAGCCAGTTCGAGAAGTTGCTGCCGATCACCAGCAGGTGATTGTGCTCGAGCTCGTGAAACAGCCTCTCCGGTACGAGGCTCTCGTTCTGCAGGCCGCAGATGTATTCCAGCAAATCCTCATCCGAGATCACATACGTCGGGAACGCCGAGAGCTTGCCGAATAGGTGATACACCACCGGGCGGGTGAGTCGCTCGCGCTCGGCGGGTAGATCCACCACGCGGTTGGGCGCATAGGCAATCACTTCGGTCGAGCCCGCCCCGCCGAAGCGCTCCTGGTTGATCGCACTCTCGAGCAGCGAGTCGAAGGTCGTGGTGACGAAGAGGTCAAAGTCCGTGATCGCGGCGAGCTGCCGTAGCGCTGCCGGAGGCTCGAAGGGCGCATCGCGCAGCACCGAGCGCAGGCGTACGTACGCCTCCTCGCGCCGCCCGCGGCCGGCGAGAAACAAACACACCACATCATTCAATGTGTAGCGCTCGGGTAGATCCGCACGAGCGACGTTCAGCCGTGCAACCAGTTTCTCGGCGACCCAGTCATAGAGCTGCCTTGGCCCGCGGTCGGTCGCCACCTGCAGCAGCTCCGGCCCCACGATCGGAATGACCCGCCGCTCTTCGATGAAGGAGAGCAGGTCCTCCCAAGCATCGTCATCGAGGGTAGCGGCGGGCAGGATCGCGGTGGAATCGGTTTTCATTCTTCTCGGCACGCCGGCGGCGTCGGGCGCATGTGCCCGTGCCCGTCGGCGTCAACGGCCCTGATTTCCCGTCAGTGGCGAGCGCCCATCTTACTCCCCGCGACTGGGATGGGCGCATTTCGCGCCAATCGCCACCCATTGCGGGGCAACGAGGTGCTCGAACGCCTCCTGCGCGCCGTAGCGTCGCAACAGGCTCCAGTTCGGCTCGAGCCGCACGCTCGCCCTGCGGCGGCCATAGAGTGGCGAGCGCGCGCCGAGCACTTCGCGCTCCACGAAGCCCACAAGTGACCCGCAGAGGATCAGCATCAGCCGCCCGCTGTGCTGCCAATCCTGATCCCAGAACCGCTGTAGGGGTGCGCAGCTTGTCGCTCGCTGAGAAGTCCTATGCACCAATTCTGTCGATACTTACTAAGTCTAATCTTAGTAAGTTTGATGAACCGACCGCACCGGGCCGGCCCTGCCCGCCGTGGTCTCAACGCCCGGCTTCGGCGGCACCCAGACGCTGCGCCGCCTCGATCCGCGCGCGCCACGCCCGCGTGTCGTGCAGCGCCGCGATGGCGGGAATCAGATGATCGACCAGCCCGCTCGCCTGCCGAAGCAGCGCGGCGCGGTGCTGCGAATCGCTGAGCGACTGCGTGTACAGCGCCTCGGCGTACTCGAGCGCTAGCCACTGATCGCCGTGATTCTTCTTATCGAGCCCGCGGTACATCGTGAGGACCGGCCCGATCGTCTGCGCCGCCTCCGCACGCTTACCCTCGCGCGCCAGCGCCATCGACAGCCAGATGGCGATTTGCGCCACATCGCGCTGCTCGCGAATGTCAGCGCTGGCGAGCGCCTTGGCCTGCCGCAGTCCCGTGCGCTCGGCCTGTTCGGCGGCCGCGAAATCCCCGCGGGCGTAGTCGGCCTGACCCTCGACGAGGGTGAGATCCGCGACTGACTCCTGCATCAGCTCGGTCTCGAAGGCCCCGCTCGGCGGACGCGCCTGAAATTGCACGACAGCGTCGTGCGCAGTGCGCTGCGCTGCGGTGAGGTCGTCGCGCTCGTAGGCAACGGTTGCCAACGAACTGTCCCGCAGGGCGTCGAGGAACAGCTCCAGGTAGCTGCCGGAGACGCCGAGCTTGTGTAGGGTGGCGGGGCCGAGGAAACCGGCGACCGCCGTGAGGGTCGCGGCAGCCCCCGCCGCATCGCCGAGCTGCGCCTGGCGCGACATCAATTCGTACATGAGACCGGTCATGTTAGCGATGTAGGCCGGCTCTCCCAGACGGGCTACCAGCGGACCGACAAGCCGCAGCGCCATCTGAAAGCTCGCAACCGACTCGCGCATCCGGCCCTGCGCCCACAGCTCGCGGCCGGCATCCCGATAGGCACTGACGAGGCCGAAGACGTAAAGCCCGTTCCCGGGCTCCACCTGGATGAGCGCGCGAGCGGTCTGCTCCTGCTGTGTGGCGAAGCGCAGAGCTGCGGACGGCTCGAGCGCGTTGTCG
>JASHPX010000329.1 GCA_030037905.1 Gammaproteobacteria bacterium | reverse complement strand
CGGCGCCCGGCAGGTCGGTAAGTCCACTCTCGTACGCCTGTTCGCCGCCCAACATCAGCGCCCGCTCGTCGAGGTCAATCTGGAGCGCCATCCGCTGATGAGCAGCGTATTCGAGAGCATGAGCCCGCGGACGATCCTCGAGCAGATCGAGGCGCTGCCGAACATGCCGGCGGTGATGGCGAGCTCGATACTCTTTCTGGATGAGATCCAGGCCGTTCCCGCGGCCATCGCCGCGTTGAGATATTTCTACGAGGAGCAGCGCGATCTTCCGGTGATCGCAGCCGGCTCTCTCATGGAGTTTGCCCTTTCCGAGCGTCGGCTCTCCATGCCGGTAGGGCGAGTGCGATACCTGCACATGGGACCGATGGTCTTCACGGAATTTCTGCAGGCCCTCGGGGAGACTGCCCTGAAAGAAGCGATCCTCGGATACGAACCGGGACGGAAGCTCGGCCCGGTCGTGCACGCACGGCTTCTGGAGCTGCTGCGGCGCTACTACTTCGTGGGCGGCATGCCGGCCGCCATCGATGTATTCGCCGGGACCCGCAAGCTGGCCGACGTTGCCGCCGTTCACGGCGACATCGTCGAAACCTATCGGGACGACTTCCAGAAGTACGCGCGCTCCAGAAATCTGGCACGGATGCAGCATGTGCTCGATTTCGCCGCCCGCAACGTGGGGAAGAAGGTCAAGTACTCGAGCGTGCTCCGAGACGTTCACAGTGCCACGCTGAAGCAGGACATCGACCTGCTCGCCATGGCCCGCGTGGTTTCGAAGGTCCTGCATACCCACGCTTCGGGGTTGCCCCTGCTCGCGGACGTCGAGCAGACGGTTTACAAACTCCTCTTCCTCGACGTCGGTCTCATGAACGCCATCTGCGGCCTCGGCTGGCGGTCCATATCGGCGCTCGAAGACACTCAACTCGTCAATCATGGCGCCATCGCCGAGCAGTTCGTGGGGCAGCACCTGCAGGAGGTGCTGGCGGATACTCCCGGCCGGGAGCTGACCTATTGGCTGCGCGAAGGTCGCTCGTCCAACGCGGAGATCGACTTCGTGGTCGGGATCGACGGTCTGATCGTCCCCATCGAGGTCAAGGCCGGAGCGCGAGGCAGTCTTCGATCATTGCATCAATTCGTTGCGGATAAGCATGCTCCCATCGCCGTGAGATTCGACGCGAATCCACCGTCGCGGCAGACCGTCGTCACGACGGTGCACGCCGCAGGTCGGTCCACACAGGTCGAGTATGAGCTGGTTTCTCTGCCGATCTACCTGGTGGAAAGAATCGCGGACATCATCGTCGCGGTACGTACCGAGCATGCAGCCGGGCGGGCGATGTAGCATCCGGACGTCCGGCGCATCGGGAGCCACGCCAGCACTTTGCCTCAGTCTGCCCCCGATCGATCGGCGGCGCCCTGCAGCATCCGCGACAAGGTCTCACGTCCAATCCGGTACTCCGCCGTGCACCCCAGCCGGGCGAGCAGCTGCTCGAATCGGGGATCCTTGCGCACGTCGTCCCAGATCTCGTGGTAGTAAAGGCGGGAATAGCTCGCCGGCGGCAGCTGCCCGAGATACGGCAATGCTTCGTCAAAGCGGCCGATGGCGTGGAGCAGCGGCCCATTCGCCGGAGCGTCGGGAGGCAGCTCCGCTTGCCAGCGGCGTTGCTGCTCGCGCGCCTCTTCGAGGGCTCCGGCTCGGCAGAGCACGAAAAGCGCCTCCTCACCGGCCCACCACCGGGTCGACCACGATCTCTCGCGCGTCACCACGCGGGCTGCGGCCACGGCCTCGGCCACGCGGCCGAGGCGCCATAATGCCAGCGCGCGCGGTCCCTCGAGAGCTGCATACGTGTCCGCGTGCAGTGCCATGGCACGATCGGCGGCCGCTAGCGCATCGGCGTACCGTCGCGCAAAATTCAGCTGATAGGCATAGATGATCAGCGTCGCTCGGGCGAGGGGGTCGAGGTCAACCGAGTGCCCGAGCGTGGCCAGCGCTTGATCGAGATGTCCCCGGGCGCACAACAGGTGCGAGTACCACTGCAGAGCGACCGCGAAATTCGGATTGACGCGCACAGCCTCACGGTAACACTGCTCCGCCTCCGGCCAGCGCCGCTTCAGGAAGGCGACCACTCCAGCCGCCGCGTGGCCGTCGGGCAGCGAGCGATCCTCCTCCACCGCTTTGCGAGCCTCGTCGGCGGCATGCTGGAGTTCATCTGGAGAGGTGACCGAGTCGCAGATCGAGCCGTACCAGGCGCGGACCGCCCACACAGTCGCCAGTCCTGCGTGAGCCTCGGCAAAATTTGGATCGATCTGCAGTGCCGCCTCGAACAGCTTCTGCGCGCGCGCGAACCCGGCCTCCGTGCGCAGGGTCCAGAAATGCCGCCCCTCCATCACCAGCCGGTGGGCCTCCGGATCGACCGCCCGGGTGAGTCGTCCACCATGCGTCAGCCTCGGCTGCAAGCTCTGCGCGATGAGCGCCGCGATTTCATCCTGAAGCGTGAAAATGTCCTGCAGTTCGCGGTCGAACGAGTCCGACCAGAGCTGGAACCCATCGGCCGCGTTGATGAGCTTCGCTGAAACGCGTACCCGCGAGCCGGACTTACGCACGCTGCCCTCCACGATGTGCGCGACGCCGAGCGTCGATGCGATCTCGTGGATCGTCGCGTTGCGACCCTTGAAGTAGAACGCGGAGGTTCGCGCTGCGACCCGGACCCCCGGAATCCTCCCCAGCAGATTCAGCAGCTCCTCGCTGATGCCGTCGCTGAAGTACTCGTTCTCAGAGTCTCGGCTGAGGTTCGCGAATGCCAGTACGGCGATGGACTTCTCGACAGGACGGGCCGCCGCCTCTTCCGCCCACCCCGCCGATTCGCCCGTCCGCCCCATTGCTTCGGCCAGCCTTTCCGGGGGATTCGTCAGCCCGCCCGCGGGTCCGGATGGACGGACGCCCAGCATCAGCCGAGTTTGTTCGACGAAGGCCCCTGTCGGCTGCCCGGAGGGCAGACGCATCCACTGTACGCGGAGAAACTCCTCGGGTACGACGGCGTGAGTCTCGGAGGTCCCGTCCACGACCACCGGCGCGAGGAACGATACTCCGTCGGCCATGTGACGCATGCGCTCGATGGCGAGCCGCCACTCGAGGCGGAAGTAACCCTCCGAGCGCTGCTGGGTGCAGCTCGAGATGAGGGGCATAAACAGGGCACAGTGCTTGATCTGCAGGCGGATGTTGCGGTCCCACACCTCCCCGCCGCGCAGCTCGCTCGTGTCCAGCCACACTTGGATGCCGTTGGCGCGCAAGACATCGGCAATTCGCTGCGCGACCGGCTGGTCGTCATGCGAATAGCTCAAGAAGACCGTTGGCTCCACATCGCCCCCCCGGCATCGGTGCGTGCCGATTCGCGCGAATGCCGGTGCTCCCGCTCCGTGACGAATCTTACGCGCCGGGCGCCGCGAGTGCGCCTGTGCTACAGCGCCGGCAGCGGCGCGGCCCGCACGTCCGTTCCGGCGAAATCTTTACCCTTGAACAGCAGCGGCTCTCCACTGGCCTTGGCGAGCGCATAGGAAAAGCAGTCGCCAAAGTTGAGTCCGGCGGAATTCCGGCCCTTGCCGAAGTCGATGAAAGCCTGACGGGCCATGTGCGCCTGCTCCTCGGTCACCGGCTCGATGAGGATGCCCGCGCGCCGCAAGAATGCGTCGAGCTGCACGCTACCGGCATCGCCGGCCTGCGCCGCCACCACGATCGCCACCTCGACAAAGGTCGCGGCCGACGCACGCCGCGAGTCCGCCTGCACGATGGCCTGCGCATAGCGCTCCGCATCCCGCTCATTGAACAGCACGGCGAGGATGGCGGAGCTGTCGAGGATCATTTCGGCACGCCGCGCTCGTCGTACAGCAGGTTGGCATGATCGCGAGGCTTGCGCCTGAGCGAGGCGGCGCAGCGACGGCCGATGGCCAGCAGGTCCTGTGCCGACAGCGGCGGCCTTTGGCCACGGTTGATACGACCGAGCCGCTCCCTGAGCGCCTCGGTGACTGCTCGAGTCAACGTCTCGCCCGTTTGGCTGGCAATCCGGCGGGCCAGCTCGTGGGCCTCTGGATCCTTGATGTTGAGCATGGGTGCGGGGGTGATCTACCTAGGTAGCATAATTCTACCGTATCTTCTGCGCCGCGCCTATCTGAACACCTCGAAGTCCTCATCGCCCAACGGCCGGGCGAAATCTCCCCACTGGCCGCTCGCGCGCCAGTAGTCCAC
Source organism: Gammaproteobacteria bacterium (assembly GCA_030037905.1). Classification (GTDB taxonomy): domain Bacteria; phylum Pseudomonadota; class Gammaproteobacteria; order Steroidobacterales; family Steroidobacteraceae; genus FEN-1191. The sequence continues at coordinate 12,115 of JASHPX010000329.1, read as the reverse complement.
GAATCCGAGATCCCGCACGATCTGCTTGAACGCCGGCGTCCTGCGCACACCGCTCAGGATGGGACTCCAGATCGCGCCGAGGCGCAGGGAACGAAGATCGATGGCAAACCGGCGCAAGGCAGCGGCGCAGAGCGTCGTGTCGCCATACCAGCACGCCCACATGGCAATTCTGTGCTGGCTGCTGACAGTCTGATTCGCGGGGAGTGTCTGGGCTTGGCGAAGCCTCGCGAGCATCGTCTCACGCTGGTCGAATATCTCCGGCAGGTCCTCGAGCCCCACCACTGGCACGGTCTGATTCTGATAAGTCGTGGTCCGCCGCGCCAGATCCTTGGCCGCCGCCCCATCGCCGCGCACGAGGGCGCGGAACAGCGCAAAATGCTCCACGATGGCCCGGTCGCCGGACAGCTCCTTGCTGCGCTCGTATTCCGCGTCGGCCTCCGCGAAGCGGCCGTTGAAATCGAGCACCACCTGTAAGTGCATCGAGATCAACAGCGAGAGCGGATCGGCCCACAGGTCGCGCTCGGCGTACGGGACGGCTTCCTTGACGCGTCCGACGGCCCACAGGAACCCCCCGTAACCCCTGAGGCCCTCCGCCTCCGAAGCCGGCGCGGCAGCCAGCGCCACCTTGGCGACCGGTTCGGCGTCGACCCACTGGCGCTGCGCGCAGAGCTCGGTGGCGCGCAGCGCAAGACTCCACCAGCCCTCAGGCGCCAGCGTCAGGATACGCTCGGCGGCCTCGGCCATGCCTGCGCGCGCTTCCTCCAGGCTCTCGGCCGCGTACGACATCCCATCCAGGTGTGCCCGGTGCAGCCCTTGCCAGGCCGGCACGTAGCCGGGGTCCAGCGCGAGCGCCTCCCGGAAGATCTCGATGGCGCGGCGCAGCTCCGCAGGCCCTTGCTGATGCAGCAACGCCCGCGCGCGCAAGTACTTGTCGTAGGCGTCGACTCGCGTCGTGGGAGCTGCCACAGCAGCCGCCTCACCGAGCCCCAGTGTGACGCCCAGCGTCTCGGCGACCGCTGCGGCAACCTCATCCTGGATCGCGAACACATCATCGAGCTGCCGGTCGTAGCTCTGCGACCACAAGTGGAAGCCGTCACGGCACTTGATCAGCTGTGCGGTGATACGTAGACGATTACCCGCCTTGCGGACGCTCCCTTCCAGCACATGGTTGACCCCGAGCCGGCTGCCGATCAGCCGCAGGTCATCCGTCTTGCCCTTGAACACGAAGCTCGACGTGCGCCCCGTCACGCGCAAGCGCCTGATCTTCACCAGCTGATTGATCAGCTCCTCGGAGAGCCCGTCCGAGAAGTACTCTTGCTCCGGATCCGAGGACATGTTGACGAAGGGCAGCACGGCAATCGAGATAGCAGCGTCGTCACGAGCCGATATCGCGGGCTGGCCAACTGTGCCGCCCGTGCGGGCGCGCGCCAGCAGTCCCCCGAGCGCGCTCGCCAGGCTCTTGAACTGAGGGCTGTCGCGTTCCTCCTTCCAACCATCGAGGTCGATCGTGTGCACAGCCCGCGCATCGATCGGCAGCCGCGCATTCTCGAACCTCACGGGCACCAGGACGCCGCGATCGGCGGCCTCCCGCGCCTCACCCCGCACCCAGCGGGAGGCCACGGAAGTTGGTGTCCACACCACCACGACCGCGCTCGCCTGATCGATCTCCTCGGAGATCCGGTCGTCGAACGCCTGGCCGGCGACGATCTGCGGGTCCCACCACACCGACCAGCCTTCGGCCTGCAGCGCGGCAACGAGGGGAGCAACGAGCGCACCGTCATGCCGGGCGTAGGAGATGAAGATGTCGGCCATCACATCACACTATGTCACGTGCACCCCTGCACACGTGCACCCCTGCACCCCTGCACACGTGCGCCGCTGCATGCGGCGAATCGACGCGCACCGACAACGTACGCTGCTCATCGCGTGCTCATCGTGCGGCCGCAACAGGGCCCGCGCGCTGTGCCGCATCGATCCGCGTGCGCCATGCTCGCGTGTCGTGCAGCCTTTCGATGGCGGGAATCAGATGATCGACGAGCCCGCTCGCCTGTCGGAGCAACGCCGCACGCTGCGCCGGGTCGGTGTCGCTGAGCGACTGCGCGTACAGCGCCTCGGCGAGCTCCAGCGGCAGCCACTGGTCGCCGTGGTTCTTCGCGGCGAGCGCACGATACATCGTGACGACGGGGCCGATGGTCTGCGCCGCCTCTTCCCGCTGACCCTCGCGCGCGAGCGACATCGAGAGCCAAGTGGCAGCCTGCGCCGCGGCGCGCGGATAAAAAATGAATATGTGACTGCCATTTCCAATGGCCTCGCACGCCTGCATTGCCATGCGCTCGGCGTGCGCAGCTTGCCCAAACTCTCCGAGTTGGAACGCTGCGTGACCCTCCACGTCCGAAAGCGGGCATAGCGCTTCATTTTGCTCCGCGGTCTGCTCTGTCCCACTGGGCCGGGCGGCCTGCAGTCGCGTGACGGCATCGCGGGCAATGCGCCGCGCCGCGCTGAAGTCGCTGCGCTCATAGGCGACCGTCGCGTCGGGAACAGCGTGGAAGGCATTGAAGGACGTCTCCGCGTAGCTGCTCGCGAGTCCGAGGGCTTCCAGCCTGCTCTGGCTCAGCAAAGCACTGCCCGCGAGGGTGGTGGCAGATGCGCCCGCAGGATCGCCGAGTAGCGCCTGCAGACGCGCCACGCTCGCCGTGGCACGGACTGCGTTCCCGAGTACGAACCCGCTCATCGCGCCATGGCCGAGAGCGTCCACCGCCTGGCGGCCGTAGGCGACGGCCTCGCGCAGACGGCCTGCTTCCCACAATGCGCCGGCTAGATATTCATACCCGACACCCAGGTTATTGATATAGATGACGTTCTTGGGCTCGAGACGAACCAACGCGAGCGAGGCCTGTATGTCTTGCAATGCGAAGCGTTGGGCGTCCGCCGGGGCCAGCTCGCCGCTGGCCGCGATCGTAAGGCCGAACTCGACACCCTCCTGGGCCAACAGCGCTTCCCCGTATTGCGGATGCCGTGCCACGACGGCAGTCACAACGGCGAGAGCGTCTGCGCCCGCGCGCCGCGCCTCTTCGTTGCGGCCGAGCTCGCCGAGCGCCGTCGTGAGCCACTCTTCCGCTGAAGCGTAATCGATGTCCAGGGTTGCATCGCCCGGCTGTTCGGCGCGCAGCTGTGTCGCCACCCGCATCGCCTCGCGCTCGACCTCGGCCGCCTCCTCGTCCCGGCCGCCGTTCCCGTCTCGCCATCCGAGCCACGTCAGCGCCTTGGCGTACGCGCGGCGAGCCTCGAGCGACGCGCCGGGACGCACAGCGATGGGCCGCAACAAGTTCGCCGCCCGGGTGAGGACGCTGTAGCCCTCCGAGGTTGTGGGGTCCCGGCTGGTCAGGGCTCGACCCAGTGTCGTATAGGCCCGCCCCAACGTCACAGTGGTCGCGTCGGAGCGATCGCCGCTGCGCTGGAGCAATGCCACTGCCTCGGTCGCGTTCTTGAGAGCGGCGTCCGCATCCCCCAGCCGCAAGACCGCCTCCGCATGATTCGCGAGTGCCAGCGCCCCGCTGCGCACAGTTTGCGGGTCCTCGAGCGAGGCGGGCAGGTGCTGGAAGTAATCGATCTCCTGCTGCGACAGCTCCGCGATGGTCTGGTAGCGCCCGAAGGTCGTCAGCTCATTGACGAAGTCATCGGTCAGAAAGCCCAGCAGCCCTTCCGCCTGCTGGCGCGCCTGCTCGGACACGGCGCGCGTCTGTCGAGCGAGGAGCTCGGCCCGTCGCGCCCGCTGCACGCTCAGGAATGCAAACACCGCCGCAGCGATCGCCAACAGGGCGAGGGCAACGCACCCAGTCGCGACTGCTCGCGCACGCCTGAGCGCTCTGCGTGCTGCGCTCTCCCGCTCGCGCTGCTCGGCCAGCAGCCGCTCGGTGGCCTCGCGCGCCTCGCGCTCGTGGCGCGCATCGCGGCTCGCCTTCACCACCCCGGTGAGCACATCGTGCGTGAGCTCGACCCGCCGTACGTCCAGGCGCTCTTCGATCCTCAGCAGCCGCCGGTTCACGAGCTTCGCGAGCGCATCGGGCGCCGCGCCGGCCCCCTGGAAACGCTTGAGCAGGCTCTCCTCGGCGAGGTTTTCCCGATAGCCCGACTCGGTCAGCAGATCATCTTCGATGACCCGCCGCACCGAGGCCGGCTGATCGGCGAGCGAGCGCTCATAGAAGTTGCTCAGGATCGTCTCGTGCGAGCCGGCCAAGAGGTCCTGCGAGATCTCGCTGCGGCCCTGCGCGATGCGCTGCTCGTTCAACTCCCGGCAGATCAGACTGAGCAGTGAGGGCTCGACTTCTGCGTTGGGGAGCTCCGAGCCTCCCGCCACGAAGCGCACGATCGCCTCGGCGACTTCCTCCGAGACCAGCGGCCTGCCACCCCTGAGGCGATTACCCGGCTCCAGCACCGCCTCCAGCGCCTGCGCGCCCGTCATCGGCGCGAGGCGCAGCCGGTTCTGCGACAGGCTGGGCATCTGCTTCTTCAGGCTCTCGAGCGGCGCCAGATAATCCTCGCGCAGCGCGATCACGACGCGGTAATCGCTGCGCGCGAAGTCGAAGCGCTCGGCAAGACTTTCGCTGCTGCTCTCCTCGCTGTCGAGCTTCGCCTCCAGCGCCTTCGGCGGACGGTTCTCGGCGAGATCGGAGAGCTCCTCGATGAAGCGCGCGGCGCGGACGCGCCCGAACTCATCGCTCTGGGCGAGGGTGAAGAGCTCCTCGAACTGGTCGAAGATCAACAGCGGCGTGAGCGTTGCCCCGGAGGCATCCTTCAGCACATCGTCCCGGTGGTGCAGGAACTCCCAGATCGACTCACCGGCGATGGCGACATCGGTCTGCGTCCATTGCCCGCTGGCAGCGGCCTTGCCGATCCCCTGCTTGATCTGCTCGGAAGGCTCCGAGCTGTCGTGTCCGTAATCGATGCGCAGGTACACTGGAAAGTACCCGCCATCGCGCAGTCGCGGCACCAGTCCCGCCTGCAAAATGGAGGTCTTGCCCAGCCCCGACTTGCCGAACAGCACCGTGAGGAGCTTGCGCTGCACCCGCCGCGTCAGCTCGGTCACTTCTCCTTCGCGTCCGAAGAAGTAGCCCCGCGTCTCCTCGGTAAACGAGGACAGGCCGAGCCACGGATTATCCGGATCGACGCTCGATGCACTGGTGGCGTCAGTCTGGCGAGCGCTTGAATCCGCTGCGCTCATCGATCCCGAACCCGCAGCAATTCCGCCAACCGCTGGGCGAACTCCTGCGTCACCCGCCCTGCGGGCAGCGGCGTGAAATGCAGCGCCTTGAAGCGCTCCGGCACGTGCCCCTGCGCCGCATCCGTGCCATCCACGCTCACCGGCAGGATGAACAGCGCCCCTTCCGCCATGTTCCTCGCACGATCCAGCGCATAGCTCCACTCGCGCCGAAAGTATCCTTCCAATCTCCTCTGTGTGTTCTGCGAGATTACCGGGATGAAGTAGGAGCAACGAGCGATGTTGCGCTGGATCTTGCGGTCGTAGTCGTCCCCGGCCTCCAGCCGGTCCATGTCGAACCAGGTCGTGACCCCCGCCGCCTCCAGCCCCGCCTTGATCTGTTGGACCGCCCCCAGATCCTCACGCGTATAGCTGATGAACACCGCGTGATCCGGCATCTCGCGTGCCGGCGGCAGAAAGCGCGCCGGGGAGAAGCCCGAGGCGCCGGGGCCCGACAGACCTGACGCCCCGGGACGACCTGATGCACCGGAGCGATCGGATGCACCGGCAGCCCCCGCGGCCTTCTGCCGCTTCTGCCAGCGCTCGTGCAGCTCCTCAACGAAGCGCTCCGCCCCGCTGTAGATCCTCGTCCTCACGCTCACCTGCTGCAGAAAGGCCACCAGCCGCTCATCCTGTGCGATCCCGTCATCGGCCAGCACCTCTCCCACGTCCCTCGGGTCGGAGAGCCGGTGGCGCTTGGTCATGCGCAGGAACAGCCGCGCCAACCAGTTCGAGAAGTTGCTGCCGATCACCAGCAGGTGATTGTGCTCGAGCTCATGAAACAGCCTCTCCGGTACGAGGCTCTCGTTCTGCAGCCCGCAGATGTACTCCAGCAAATCCTCATCCGAGATCACATACGTCGGGAACGCCGAGAGCTTGCCGAACAGGTGATACACCACCGGGCGGGTAAGCTGCTCGCGCTCGGTCGGTAGATCCGTCACGCGGTTGGGCGCATAGGCAAGCACTTCAGTCGAGGCCGCCCCGCCGAAGCGCTCGAGGTTGATCGCGCTCTCGAGCAGAGAATCGAACGTCGTCGTCACGAAGAGATCGAAGTCCGCGATCGCGGCGAGCTGCCTGAGCGCCCCGGGAGGCTCGAAGGCAGCGTCCTTCAGGACCGATCTCAGCCGTACGTACGCCTCTTCCCGCCGCCCGCGGCCGGCTAGAAACAGGCACACCACATCGTTGAGGGTGTAGTGCTTCGGGAGGTCGGAGCGATCGACGTTCAGCCGCGCCACGAGCTTCTCGGCGACCCAATCATAGAGCTGCCGTGGGCCGCGATCCGTCGAGATCTGCAGCAGCTCCGGCCCCACGATCGGGATCACCCGCCGTTCCTCGATGAAGGAGAGCAGGTCCTCCCAGGCATCCTCATCGAGCGTGGCAGCGGGCTGGATCGAAGTGGAACCGGTCGTCATTCTTCTCGGCTTCCCCTCCCCGGAAGGGTCGGCTGCGAATCTTACCCCTGCGGTGCAGTGCGCGAGGCCAATTCCGCCAGGACAAGCGCTACGTCTGGCCCGCCTACGCCCCAGGGCGAAGCGGAAGGTCGCGCTGCCATCCTACTCGGCACCGGCCGCGAATAGGCGTGCTCCTCGTCGATACGAACGTCCTCGCGTATCTGCTCATCGAAGGCGATCATACGCGGGCAGCACAGGCGCTCTACGAGCGCGATCCGGAATGGCGCAGCGAGGCATTCATCCTCGTCGAGTTCTCGAATGTGCTCGCAACATACGTGCGGACGCGGGCACTCGCTCGAGGAGGCTATACGACTACTACGCGTTCGGTGATCCGGCGCGACGGCGTCGCCACTTCGCCCGGCCAGTTCGGCTGGAGCGGCGCATTCGATACGACATGGATCACGGACCCGCGGGAGCAGCTGCTCGCGGTCCTCATGGCCCAACGCATGGCGTTCGGACCTTCGCCGACCGGAATCCGTCCGGACTTCCACACGTCTGGCTATCAGGCCATCGACGACTGACTCAGCCGTCGATGTCGAGGCTCGAGCGCCGCTGCCGCTCCGCCGCGGTATATGTATACCTTAGGTATTTGTCTTTCTGGTGAGGTCTTGTGCAGCGATGCCTTCTGCTCGAATGCGCGGTCCATCACGACCACCGGAGCGATCGTCACGGCCGCTTCTGCGCGCTGGCCCTCGCGCGCCGAAGTCACCGCGCTCGTAGGCCAGCGCTGCCGCCGGCTAGCTCTGCGTGGCGGCGTTGATGGCCACCCTCAGGGAACCACCTCCTGGAGGGTCTGCGCCGTCAGCACCCGGGCCGCGATGGCCTCCAGCTCTTCGGATCGGCTGCCCTCAATTCGCACCCTCACCGCTATCGGCAACGGGCCGAAACGCAGGTCCAGCTGCTTCAGCAGGATGGCCGCGCGCCCCTGCGCCTCGCCCTGTACCTTACCCTCGCCGAAATAGCGTCGAGCAAACTCACTCCGATATGGATACTCCGCGGGGGCCATCGCCAGAATGGCCTCAGCGAGTGATCGCGCCGTGAGCAATTCCTCCGCGAGGCGTTCCAGCTCCTCGTATGCGGCGCTCCGGATCCGAACTTCCGCCATGACCGGCATGGCGCCGAAGCGTAAGGTCAGCTGCTCGACCACGGTGTTCCTGAGACCTTCCAGCTGGCCCTCGGCTCTGCCCGCGCAGCGGTATCGCCACGCAGCCTTCTCAAAAAATTCGTTCATTCTTTCGGCCATAGGCACTCTCGCTCGCGCGTAGTCTCCACGACTCGGATGTTACCGCACGGCCGCTCTGACGGGCAGTTCTTGGCAGGCTGCTCGGCCGGCCGAGGCAGCCCACGCGGCGACCTCGTACGGCGCCGCACTCACCGCGATTGGCGCTGGCGCAGGGCTTCATAGAGCAACATCCCCGCCGCCACCGACACATTGAGACTCTCGACTGCGCCCAGGCTCGGCAGCCGCACCAGCCAGTCGCAGTGCCGGCGTGTCAGCTGGCGCAACCCGGTGCCCTCGGCGCCCACCACCAGCACGCGAGCCCCCGTCAGATCGATGTCGCGGACCTGCCGCTCGGCATCCGCTTCGGCGCCGACGATCCATAGCCCCGCCTCCTTCAGCAGCCGCAGCGTGCGCGCCAGATTGGTGACGATCGCTACCGGCGTGCTCTCCGCAGCTCCGGCGGCAGCCTTGCGCGCCGTGGCATTCAACGGCGCCGCGCGGTCGCGCGGGATCACCACGGCCAGAGCTCCGCAGGCGTCGGCCGTGCGCAGGCAGGCACCCAGGTTGTGCGGATCCTGCACTCCATCGAGCGCCAGCAGCAGAGGTCCTGCGCCCGGCAGCACACCCGCCGCTGCAGCAGCCCCAGCCGCGGTGTCAGCCCCCGCCGCTGCCGCCGCGCCGGCCGCTGCGGCAGCCCCCGCAGTCGCCGCGGCGGTCACGGCCGCGAGCAGCTGCTCCTCATTCCAGGGGACGAGCGAGTACACCTCGGCCACGACGCCTTGATGTACGACGTCTCCGAGACGCTGAGTCAGTCGCTCCGTATCGATGCGCTCGAGCGCGCAGCCGCTCGCGCGCGCCACACGCTCGATGTCCTGCGCGCGCGCATCCTGCCGGCCACGCTGCAGCAGCACCCGCAGCACCCGTTGCGGATGCCGGGTCAGCAGCGCGCGTACTGCATGCACGCCGTAAACCAACTCGGTGCGCGTAGCGTCGCCGCGCGTAGCATCGGCGCGCGATGCGCTGGCGCGCGACGTGTCAATCCTCTGCGAGCTCAAGATCGATCTGCCCCTCCACCGGCTTCGCCGCCGCGACCGTGACCCGCAACCGTACGCCCGGCGCGAGCCGCCGCCGCGTGTGCGTACCCAGCCACTGACCGCCATCCTTCGCCATGTGGTAATCGTCGTCGCGCAGTGCCGCGAGCGGCAGCAGCCCGTCGACGCCGACGTCCAGCAGCTGCACGAAGCAGCCGAATTCCATGACGGTGGTGATCAATCCGTCGAACGTCTGTCCCACGCGATCCCGCAGGTACACGCATTTGAGAAAGGTGCTGACAAAGCGCGCCGCCTCGTCCGCGCGCCGCTCCAGGTGCGACAGCTGCGCACCGCTGCTCGCGAGCTGCTCCACGGTGGGCAGCGACTCGCGGCCGGCAAGCCCGATCAGCGCGCGCAGCGCGCGATGAATCATCAGATCCGGATAGCGCCGGATCGGCGAGGTGAAGTGCGCATAGTCCGGGAGCGCGAGTCCGAAGTGACCGATGTTATCGGGCTGATACAGCGCCTGCGCCATCGAGCGCACGACCAGTGACTCGACGAACGGTCGCGCCTGCGCGTCGCGCACGCGCGGGGCGATCGCGCCGAGGTCACGTGCATGCACGGGCTCGGGCAGCCGCAGCTCGATGCCGAGCAGGCGCAGCGTTGCGCGCAACTGATCGAGCTTCTTGTCCTCGGGAGGCGCGTGTACCCGCAGCAGCGCCGGCAGCCCTGCCTCGCGCAGCGCGCGGGCGACCGCGACGTTCGCGGCGATCATGCATTCCTCGATGAGGCGGTGGGCTTCGTTGCGCGTCGCGAACAGCACCGAGCGCACCAGCTCTGCGCCCTCGAGCACGAAGCGCGTCTCGGGAGCGTCGAAGTCGAGCGCGCCGCGCCGCCGGCGAGCCGCCGCGAGCGCGCGGTACACCTCGAGCAGCGGCGATAGCGCCTCGACCAGCGGTGCGCCGAGGCGCTCACGCGCTGCAGGGGAGCCCTGGAATAACGCCTCGTATGTCAGCGTGTAGGTGAGACGCGCGGCCGAGCGCATGACGGCTGCATAGAAACGGCTGCTTTCCACCGTGCCGCGCTTCGAGATGCGCATATCGGCGACCATGCAGAGCCGATCGACCCGTGGCTCGAGTGAACACAGATGATTGGACAGCGCCGTGGGCAGCATCGGCAGCACGCGTGTCGGAAAGTACACGGAGGTACCGCGCACCAGTGCCTCACGATCCAGCGCACTGCCGCTCTGCACGTAGTGACTGACGTCGGCGATCGCGACCAGCAGCCGCCAGCCCTCGCCTGGTAGCCGCTCGGCATACACGGCATCATCGAAGTCCTTGGCGTCCTCACCGTCGATCGTGACCAGCGGCAACGCGCGCAGGTCCACGCGCCGTGCCGCCTCGGCCGCATCCACCGAGTGGCCCCAGCGCTGCGCCTCCTGCAGCGCCTCGCTCGAGAAATCCACCGGCAGCGCGAAGCGCGCGATCGCGGCCTCGCTCGCCATTTCCACCGGCCGCTCCGGATCCAGCAGCCGCTCGATCACGGCCTCGCCCTGCTCGCCGTCGCGCGCATAGCGCGCCAACCGCGCGATGACCCAGTCGCCTGCGCGGGCGCCGATACTGTTTGCCACCACTCGACAGCTGAAACCCAGACGCCGATCGGCTGGCCGCACCACGAGGCTGCGGTATGCGGCCTCGACGATTCCGAGGAAGGCCTGCACACCGCGCTCGAGCACCTCGAGCAGCTCGCCCGAGTAGCGCCCCTGCGCATCGCTACGTACCGAGACGCGCACCCGATCCCCGTGCATCACCCCGCGCATCTGTCCGGGCGGCAGGAATACCGATTCCGCCAGCGCCTCGCTGCGTACGAAGCCGTAGCCGGCGCGATTGGCGGAGACCGTTCCCTCGACCTCCGTGAGCTCCCTGCCGCGCCGGCCGGTGCCGCCGCGCCCGCCGCGCCCGCCGGGGTGCGTGGCCCGCGTGGAGGTTGCGCCTCGCTTGGCGGCAGCGACACGCCGCGATCGAGCACCGGTGCCGGGTGCCTTGCTGTGACGTGTCAAACAAAATCTCCTTCGATGGGACCCATGCTGCGTGATTTGGGCGCGCGCGTCGCGCGCGTGCATGCACGATCGTAACTCAGCCGCGGCAACAGGCAGCCGGAGCGACACCCAGCCGACCGCGTCAATTGACAGCCCCCGACCCCTTCCGTAAATTGCGCCGCCCACCGAATGCCCAGGTGGCGGAATTGGTAGACGCACTAGTTTCAGGTACTAGCGGGGCGACCCGTGGAGGTTCGAGTCCTCTCCTGGGCACAATTATAGTTATTATTCAAACGCTTAGGCAATTCTTTTAATACCTAATCGAGTCTACGACCAGCGCCCGCGCGTGGGGCGCCCACCGCAGTGCTCGGGTCATTCATCTCTGCGGCTCGAAGTGCGCCAGCAGCAGGCGCAGCAGTGGCGCGAGCTGCTCGAGCTCGTCCCGGTGGCTGGCCGACAGCTGGCTGAGCAAGCGCTCGGCTTTCGCCGTCAGTGCGATGAACACCTGGCGGCGATCGTTCCTACCCGCGTGCCGCCGGACCAGGCCCTTCGCATCCAGCCGGTCCACCAGACCCACCGTGCTGTGGTGACGGATGCCGAGCAGTTCGGCGAGCTCCCCGGTGGACACGGGATGACGTACGCCAAAGCCCTTGATGGCGAGCATCGCCTGATGCTGCTGGGCTGTCAGACCGCGTCGGATGGCCTCGTTCTCGCTGAACACGAGAAAACGCCGCAGCAGCTGACGCAGCTGAGCGAGCCGCTCGTAGTCCTGCTCAGTCAACCCTGGAACGTTTGCCCGGGCGCCCCGGGTGGCGCCTGTGGCGCCTGCGGCACCACCGGGCCGCCGCGCGCACGCGACGCGCAGCGTCACATCCGGCTGCGATTCGGGCCGATCCACTTCTGTGACGCTCACAACGGTTCCGCCAAGAAATATCGTACTACGATATAATACCCCAACATCCCGCCGGCCGCTGACCCTGCGCGCCGGGCCGGGTGGCCCGCTGCCGAGGTCTTACCTGGAAATGCCCAATAGCGCCCGACTGTCCAACGCCGCCGCACTGGATGGCTCCCAACCGGATCGAGCGCCTGCGCAGTCTGCATCTGCCACCCCTCTAA
>JASHPX010000328.1 GCA_030037905.1 Gammaproteobacteria bacterium | reverse complement strand
CGGCCGGCGCCGGCGAGGCGAAGCTCGCAGACGCCGCAGAGGATTCGGCAGCGCCGCCTGCGCCGCCTGCGCCGCTGGCGCCCCCGGCACCACCGGCGCCACCGCCCCACAGCCACAGCGTCGTCACCGGCAGCTCACCGCGGTGCGCACGCTCGCGATTGAGCGCATGCTCATGCAGCCACAGCTCCAGCTCCGACCCGAGCCGCCGCAGCGCCGCGGCATGCGCACCGCGCGGCAGGCCCGCCGACGGATCGGCGCCGAGAAATCGCGCAGGGTCGGCGCCACTGGCCGACAGCGCGGGCCCTGCGAGCAACAGCTCACGCTGAGCGAGCGCGTGCAGATGCCACGGCGAATCACCGAACTGCGCCGCGAACTGTTCGACCAGCATCCGCTGCTCGGCGAGCGACAGGCACAGCAGTCCCGCGGGATGCAGCCTCACACGATCGATGCTGGCGAACAGATGCACGGGCGTGGCCAGCCAGTAGCAAAGCGCACCGCTGCCAGCGTGCGCACCGCTGTCGGCCTGCACGCCGCTGTCAGCTCTTGCGCTGCTGTCAGCTCGTGCCGCGCGCGCGGATTGCACATTCCAGGCACGCGCCACGAGCGCTGCGGGTGTGAGCGGCGGGACGCCGAAGCGATGCGCGAGCCAGGAGCGCCAGTCCGCTGCGAGCCGCTCGCGTCGCGCACGTGCCAGCAGCATCTCGAGCGACGGCAGGCGCGGCAGTGCCGGGCGTGGCACTGCTGGGCGCGGCGGTGCCGAGCTGCCGACACGCCTGCCTGTGGCGGCGCGCTCGCCGGCAGGACGATCGTCGGTCGTGGACGGAAATAAATCCGTCAGGATGACTACCAGCGCGCTCACCGAGGCGTATCGTACCGATCATGCGTCTGGCGCTCGACTCGGACACACGCATCCATCTGGTACGCAGCTACGGCAGCGGTGAGTTGGTGATCGGCGCCGAGCACATCCGCCGTCCCTGTCTCGTCAGTCCCGAGCGGCTGATGCTCGATTGGGGTGTGAGCTCGTTTGCGGAGTTGTCGGAGGTGACGAGCGCCGGGCAGACCCCGCTCGAGACGCTGCTGCAGTTCGGCGCGGGCATCGTGCTGCTGGGCTCGGGGGAATCGCAACCGATTCCCAGCGCGCACCTGCGCGCCGCCTTTCAGTTGCGCTCCATCGCACTCGAGTGCATGAATCTTGGAGCGGCCTGCCGCACGTACAACATCCTCGCCAGCGAGCAGCGCGCAGTCGTGGCCGGATTATTTCCATAGCCAAGAGCAGTGGGGCGCGCGCGGAACCGATGCGCGCGAGGCCTGTCTCATGGGTGTGCCGGAGGCAGGAGCTGCGGAAGGAGAGACCGGCGAAACGCTCGAGAAGAAGACACAGGGAGAGAAGATCGTTTTTACCCCCAACTATTCGAAGCTGACAAATTCGAACAGTTGTTCCCGCTTCATTTTTGTTTTTACTACCTTTTTTGCTTATAGCGAAACTTGGTCTTCCCCTACACCCCTGTGTCTTCTTCGCGAGCGCTCCGCACGGTGACAAGCGTGTCGGCTAATCCCGACAGTGCGCAGATACTAACCGTGCCGCCACACACTTGACAAGCACAACAACATACAGCGTACATTCATAGAGTTACACATTATTTATCTTGTAATTTAGAGTTAAAGGCGGCGCTTTTCACGTCTGCCCGCTGACCAGCGGTACGAAAGCGACGAGCCCGAGCACCCGCCGCTCCACTCCCTGCTCGCGACGCGTGATGCGCACGAGTTGCTGCTGGCCCTCCGGTCCTACGGGTACGATCATGCGGCCGCCGATGGCGAGTTGCTCGATCAGCGCCTCGGGAACCGAGAGCGGCGCGGCCGCCACGAGAATGCCGTCGAAGGGAGCCTGCGACTTCCAGCCCTGTGAGCCGTCGCCATGGCGGAAGCGCACGTTACGGATCTGCAGCTCGCGCAACCGCGCCTTGGCGCGTTGCTGCAGCCCTTCGATCCGCTCGACGGTGAAGATGCGCCCCACCAGCGGCGCGAGCACCGCCGTCTGATAACCGCAGCCCGTGCCGATCTCGAGCACCTTGCCGAGCCGCCCGCCTTCCAGCAGCGCCTCGGTCATGCGCGCGACGATGTAGGGCTGGGAGATCGTCTGACCGAAGCCGATCGGCAGCGCCGTGTCCTCATAGGCGCGGCTGGCGAGCGCCTCGTCGACGAAGATGTGTCGGGGCACGTTGCGCACGCGATCGAGCACCGTGAGATTCGTGATCCCCTGCTCGCGCAGCCGCTGCACCAGCCGCTCGCGCGTGCGCGCCGAGGTCATGCCGATGCCCGAATAGCGCGGATCGTTCATCATGCCCGGTTCATCATGCGCGCCTCACCCGCTCACAACGCCTGCAGCCAGCGCTCGAGCATCGGCAGCGCCGCATGCCGCGTGAGGTCGATGGACAGCGGCGTCACCGAGACGAGGCCGTGGGCCACCGCATGAAAGTCCGTGCCCGCACCGACCTCGGCACCCGCACCGGCCGGCCCGATCCAATAGACCGGATGACCGCGCGGATCGCTCGCAGCGATCACCGCATCGGAACGATGACGGAAGCCCAGGCGCGTGCTCGCGTAGCCCGCGAGCGTCTCATAGGGAACGTCCGGTACGTTGACGTTGAGGATCAGTGCGGACTCGAGGGGCTGCGTGAGCAGGGCGGACACCAGGGTATGTGCTACCCGGGCGGCGGTTGCAAAGTGCCGGCCGCTGCCAGGCACGGTGCACAGCGAGATCGCAATCGTCGGCAGACCGAGAAAGCGGCCTTCGATGGCCGCGGCCACCGTGCCCGAGTAGAGCACGTCATCGCCCAGGTTGGCGCCGTCGTTGACGCCGGAGGCCACCATGTCGAACTCGAAATCGAACACCCCCGAGATCGCCAGATGCACACAGTCGGTCGGAGTGCCGGCCACGTAGTAGATGCCCGGATCAGCCTCGACCAGGCGTAGCGGCACATCGAGCGTCAGCGAGTTGCCCGCGCCGCTGCGATTGCGCTCCGGTGCCACGACGGTGATCTGTCCGAGGGGCGCGAGCGCGGCACAGAGCTGCGTGATACCTTCGGCACGATAGCCGTCATCGTTGCTGACGAGTATTTTCACGCGGGCATCGCTTGCGGCGGCTGCAGGCCACGATCCTGTGGAACGGTCCGGACGAGGGCGCGACACTATACTTCAACGACCCCCCGGGGAGCAGCGATGACGCGGCCGCAAGGTGACGATACGCAGGACGGTGACGATACGCAGGACGACGCCGCTGACGAGGACGATGCGACGCTGTTCCGCCGCGCCATGCAGGACGTGCGGCCGCTGAAGCCCAGCCAGCGCGTGCCTGCCACTCGGCGCAGGAGCCGCGGACGTGCTGCCTTTGCACGTGCCGAGCGCGCGGCGGTGATGCGTGAGAGTCTCGAAAGCGCCGCGGGTTTCCCCACGGGCACGTCTGCAGGGACCGATCTGTACGAGCTGCAACCGGGCGATGAGCTGCTCTACCGGCGCCGCGGAGTGCCGGAGACGGTGACGCGTCGCTTGCGCCGCGGTGTGTACCGCATCGACGCGGAGATCGACCTGCATGGCTGCACGCTCGCCGAGGCGCAGCAGCGCCTGGCCGACTTTCTGCGCGAGGCACGCAGCCGGCGCTGGCATTGCGTGCGCGTGATCCATGGCAAGGGCCTGCGCTCGGGCAATCGCGGCCCGGTACTGAAGAATTCCGTCAACGCATCCCTGCGACGCAGCGATGCGGTGCTCGCCTTCGTATCGGCGCCTCCGCTCGCCGGAGGTACCGGGGCAACGCTGGTGCTGCTCGCAGGTGGCTGAACCGCCCGGGGCGCGCGCGCCCTTCAGGAGGCGGCTCGATCCCCGGGAGCAGCCTCATCGATCAGCACGCTGGCCATGGCTGCCAGGCCTTCCCCGCGGCCGAGGAAGCCGAGGTGCTCGGTGGTGGTCGCCTTGAGGTTGACCTGTGATTCGCGCAGCCCGAGCTTCAGCGCGATGTTGCGCCGAATCTCCTCGCGCCAGGGCGCGATGCGCGGGGCCTGCGCGAGCAGCGTGAGGTCGGCGTTCAGCACGCG
>JASHPX010000327.1 GCA_030037905.1 Gammaproteobacteria bacterium | reverse complement strand
GCCGGCGCTGCGCGCGAGGTAAACATCGTTCTCGAGCGCATCGACGAGCACGCGGCATCGCTGCCCGACGCGTGCGCCAAGCCGCGCGCGGCTGATGCGAGCGGCCGCCTGCATGAAGCGCCGATGACGCTCCTCCTTGAGAGCGGCGGGGACGGGTTCGGCGAATGCATTGGCCGCTGCGCCTTCGACGGGCGAGTACTGGAAACAGCCCACGCGATCGAGCTGCGCCTCCTGCAGCCAGGCGAGCAGCGCCTCGAAGTCCGCGTCGGTCTCGCCCGGGAAGCCCACGATGAAGCTGCTGCGCAGGACCAGGCCCGGATGCTCACGCCGCCAGGCTTCGATCCGCCGCAACGTATCCTCGGCGTGCGCCGGCCGCCGCATGCGGCGCAGCACCGCCGGGCTCGCATGCTGGAAGGGGATGTCCAGATAGGGCAGCACGCCAGACTCGTGCATCAGCGCCACCACCTCGTCGACATGCGGATACGGATACACGTAGTGCAGGCGTACCCAGACGCCGAGGCTGCCCAGCGCGCGCGCCAGATCGATGAAGCGCGTCTGGTAAGGGCGCTGCTGCCAGCTCACGGTGCGATAGCGCAGGTCGCTGCCATAGGCGCTGGTATCCTGCGAGATCACCAGCAGCTCGCGCACGCCGGCGCGCACCAGTTGCTCGGCCTCGCGCATCACCTCATCGAGCGGGCGGCTCTGCAGCCGGCCGCGCAGCGAGGGGATGATGCAGAAGCTGCAGCGGTTGTTGCAGCCCTCGGAGATCTTCAGATACGCGTAGTGTCGAGGCGTCAACCGCAGCCCCTGCGGTGGCACCAGGTCCGCGAACGGATCATGTGGCCGCGGCAGGTGCCGATCGACCGCTGCAATCACGCTATCGTAGGCATGCGGACCGGTGACGCCGAGCACCTTGGGATGCCGCTCGAGGATGCGCTGTGGCTGCGTGCCCAGACAACCGGTCACGAGCACTCGTGCGCTCTGCGAGAGCGCCTCGCCGATCGCGGCCAGCGACTCGTCGATGGCCGCGTCGATGAATCCGCAGGTGTTGACGATCACCAGGTCGGCCTGTGCGTATCCACCGACGATCCGGTAGCCGCGCGAGCGAAGCTGGGTCATGATCCGCTCAGAGTCCACCAGGGCCTTGGGACAACCCAGGCTGACAAATCCCACTGCCGGCACCTGCCCCCTGATCGCCGGCCGCGACGCGCGTGCCGCGGGTCGAGTGCGCTCGGCCGCGGTCCGAGTGGTGGCGGTCCGAGTGGTGGCGGGCTGAGTGGTGGCGGGCTGAGTGGCGGTCGATTTCATCGATGCAAGGGGCTGCAACGGCCGGGATTCACGGGGCCGGGTATAGTACCCGAGCGCGCGCCGGGCCGGCACTCGCACCGGCTGCGACCAGGATCGGGCGGCACCCCAACAGGATGAGCTCATGGCCTTCGACCGTGCCTACTACCAGCGCTTCTATTTCGATCCGCGTACCGCCGTCACCTCGAGGGCGGAGATGCATGCCCGTGCACGCTTGATCGCGAGCTGCGCCGACTATCTGGGGCTGCCCGTCAGCAGGATACTCGATGCCGGATGCGGGATAGGGTTGCTGCGTGCTCCGCTGCGCCGGGCGCTGCGAGGTGCGCAGTACGTGGGGCTGGAATACAGCCCTTACCTATGCCGGCGCTACGGCTGGCGGCATGGGTCCATCGAAACCTTCCGTACGCGCGAGCGTTTCGAGCTGGTCGTGTGCTACGACGTGCTGCAGTATCTCTCGCCGGCGCAGACGCGCCGCGCCATCGCGAACCTGACGCGCCTGTGTCGCGGCCTGCTGTACTTCGGCGCGCTCACGACCGAAGACTGGCGCGACAACTGCGATCAGCACCGCACGGACCGCATCCCGAGCCTGCGCTCCGGGCGCTGGTACCGGCGGGAGCTGTCGCGCGCCTTTGTGCCGCTGGGCTGTGGCATGTGGCTCAAGCGCGATGTGCCGCTGACTCTCTGGAACCTGGACGTTGCCGCGTGAGCAAACCTGGCGCAGCCGCCGAAGAGCTGATCGCCTTCGAGGGCGCTGTCGAGTGCCGCATGCAGCAGGCGGCAATCGGTCTGCAGCTGCGCGGCAGCGCACCCGCCGTCGCGGCGCGAGCGAGCATCACCGAGGCACTGTTTGCAGGCGTGGCGGGCCTGGCCGCGGCGCCACCGACGCAGCTGCACGAGGTGCGGGTGCTGCGGATGTCGCCGCAGAGTTATTGCATCCAGGCGCGCGAGGGACGGTTCGCGCTGCAGGCGCGCGGTGTGCAGCTGCATGGCGAGACTGCGACTGCATTCTTCCGCTCGGTGCCGCCACCGGCGGTGCCGCTGGCGACGCGCCTTTCATGGTCGCTGCTGCTCGCAGCGCTGCGACTGCCGGGCGTCGCGCGGCTGCTCGGCCCGCGAAAGGAAACACCATGAGGCAACGCATTCCGGTCACCGTGCTGACCGGCTTTCTGGGAGCCGGCAAGACGACGCTCGTCAATCGCATCCTCTCGGAACAGCATGGTCGGCGCATCGCCGTGATCGAGAACGAGTTCGGAGAGGTCGGCGTCGATCAGGCGCTGGTGATCGGTGCGGAGGAAGAGATCTTCGAGACCGGCAACGGCTGTGTGTGCTGCACGGTGCGCGGGGATCTGATCCGCATCCTCGCGCAGCTGCGCAAACGTCGCGAGCCGTTCGATGCGATCCTCGTGGAAACCACCGGGCTCGCCGATCCCGCTCCGGTGGCGCAGACCTTCTTCGTCGAGGAGGAGCTGAAGGAGCACTACCTGCTCGATGCGATCGTGACACTGGCGGATGCGCTGCACGTCGAGCGGCAGTTGCAGGAGCTGCCGATCGCCCGCGAGCAGCTCGCCTTTGCCGACGTGATCCTGCTCAACAAGATCGATCTGGTGGATGACACGGCACTGCTGCGTGTGGAGCAACGCCTGCGCTCCATCAACGGCACCGCCAGGCTCGTGCGCGGGCAGAGCGCGCGCGTGCCGTTGTCGGCGGTGCTGGGTCTCGGCGCGTTCGATCTGGAGCGGGCGCTGGCCCAGGACAGCGCATTTCTCACCCCGGCCCATCCCTTCGAATGGGCGGGCCTGTATCGGATCGGGTCCGGTAGCTACGAGCTGCGCACCGGCGCGGGGGAGTTGCAGGCCGTCGATGTGGTGCTGCTGCCCCTGACCACAAGAGGCGGTGCGGATGGCAGCGGTGCTGATGGCGACGGTGCGGATGGCGGCGGTGAGGCGATTGAGGCGCTGGTGCCCGAGGCGGCACGCCTCTTCGAGGCAGAGGCCCGGCACGCCGCGGCGGGCAGCGCGCTCACGGCGCAGCGGCGCCATCGGCTGTCGCTCGCGGGGGGCGAGGCTGCGTATCCGCTGGAGCTTGCAGAGGGCACCTGGGCCTTGTTCAGCGAGCACGCACCGGCGGAATTCGGTTTGCATCTGCGGGAAGCGGAAACGGAAGCGGAAGCGGATCAGCCCCTCGGGCGGCTCGGGCGGGTGGTGCTCTCGCCTCGGCACGAGCGCGCCTTCGGGTCACATCATCACGCGCCGGAGATCGGCTCGATCGGGCTGCTCGAGCCACGGCCGCTGAATGCGGGCAAGGTCAACGACTGGCTCTCGTACGTTCTGCAGACCCGCGGCCAGGACATCCTGCGCATGAAGGGCGTGCTGCAATTGGAGGGTGAGCCACGCCGCTACGTTTTTCACGGCGTGCACATGAGTTTCGAGGGACTGCTCGAGCGTCCCTGGGCGGCCGGAGCGCCGCGCATGAGTCGGCTCGTCTTCATCGGCCGAAATCTCCACCGCCATGAGTTCGAGGCGGGCCTGGAGAGCTGCGTTGCATGACGGCACGATTGCGTTTGCATGGCGTGTTGCAGCTGCCGGAGTACCCGGTCGATGCGGCGTGGGCGCCCGACGGGCATGCGCTCGACGGGCATGCGCTCGTGGTTGGGCTTGCCGATGGAGCGCTGGTGCTGGTCGACGTCGAGCGGGCGGCACCGGGCAAGGGGTCGAGCGAAGACTGCGCGCTCGGCGCGATGCGGCGGCTGCCGGCACACAGTGGCGCGGTGCTCGCGGTGGCCTGGCAGCGAGCAGGGAATCTATTCGCCTCTTCGGGCGAGGACGGGGCGGTGCTGCTGTGGGATGCGCGCACGCTCACGGCAAGGCAGATTCACCGCGCGCCGCAGTGGAGCGAGCGGCTCGCGTTCTCGCCCGATGGGCGCTGGCTGGGTGTAGGCACCGCTCGCACCCTCACGTTGTTCGATGCGCAGGGCGAGCCGCATTATCGGCACGAGAGCCGCGGGGTGATCGCGGCGCTCGCATGGCGGCCGCGCTCGGGCGAGATCGCTGCGGCGGGCAATGGCGGAGTGCAGCTGCACCGTGTGGGCAGAGAGACGCTCATACGCGACTATCCGCTGCGCGGCGCCTGCGTCAGCGCCGCTTTCAACCCGGACGGACGGCTGCTCGCCGCGGGCCTGCAGGAGGGTGCCGTACAGGTCTGGAATCTCGCGACGGGCAGTGCATCGCAAATGGCGGGGTACGGGTCACGAGTGTACGTCACGGAATGGAGCGCGAGCGGGCGCTACCTCGCGACGGCGGGCGGGACCACGCTCGCGATCTGGGACTTCAGTGGCAAGGGACCTGAGGGGTCGAGACCGCTGACCCTCGAGGAGCACTCCGAGCGCATTACCGCGGCGGCTTTTCGGCCCGGCGGCGCTTGGCTCGCATCAACCGCGCGTGATCGGCGACTGCTGTGGTGGCGCATTGGCGGCGGTGGTCGCGGCGGTGGCAGCGGTGGAGGCGGCGGGGGCGGCGGTGGAGGCGGCAGTGGGGGTGGCGGTCGCGAGGGCGCCAGTTCGGGCGGCGCCGGGCAGATGCGCCCCGCGGATGCTCAGCTGCTGGCTGACGAGTGCAGCGTGCTACGCTTTTCTCACGAGGGGACACGGCTCGCCGCGGCGGATGCGAGCGGGCGGCTGGCGATATTCGCGTGCGAGCCGTGAATGGATCTGAAGGCGGCTCGGAGGGAGGCAAGCCCATGCAACAACCAACCAAGCGCGTGTCGTGGGAGGCTTTGATCGTAGGAGTGGCGGCGCTGCTGGCGGCTGCCGCCGGGCCGCAGGCGGTGCAAGCCGCCCCGGCCGCGGCCGCGCAATGCGGATTGCAGCGATATGCATCGCTGGACGTGGTGCTGGGGAAGAACGCGGCAGGGTTGTTGCTGCCAGTCAGCATCGGCGGCAAGAGCCGCTGGTTGGCGCTGGACACGCGATACAGCGTGATGAGCGCGGACGCCGCAGCGAGCCTCGGGTTGCACTCGCAGCCGCTGCCGCAGACCATGGGGACCATCCTGCGCACCGGTGTGCAGCTGACGCGCTACGTCACGACGACGCATCTGGCTTTCGGGGCGCTGCCGTACGGGCGCTTGGACTTTCTGGTCCTGCCGCCAGGAGCCTCGGTGCTCGACACCCGTGCGAGCGAGGTCTTCCCGGGCATCGATCCGGCCAGCATCATCGGCTCGATAGCCATCAGCGCGTTCGCGCACGCGGACCTGGAGCTGGATCTGTCCCACGGCAAGCTCGCCCTCTATTCCCCGATGCACTGCCCCGGTCAGGTGGTCTATTGGGCGCAGGACTACGCAACCATCGCGTTTCAGCGCGACGTGTTCGGCGGCCTGTATTTTCCCACCGAGCTCGCCGGCCAGCAGATCGAGACCACCCTGTCGGTCTCGCAGAGCGATGCCTCGTTGGATACCACCGCCGCGCGCGCCCTCTACGGGTTGGCGCCGGGCTCGCCGGGTGTCGCTGAACAGCTCGATGCTGCGGGCGATAAGGGCTATTTCGTCCCCGAGATGACGCTGCGGCTTGCCGGCGTGCCGGCGATCAACGCCAGGGTGCAGCTCGTATCCGGGCCACCGGGCTGCCAGCTGCAATCACAGCCGGATGGAATGGGATATGGCAATTGTGGCGCTGTCCACCCCTTCGGGCTGGGTCTGCGCGTGCTCGAAGGGCTGCACCTGTACATCTCGACCGACGAGAACAAAATGTACGTCACGGCTGCGGATGCGCAGTAGATCGGGTCGCAGCTCAGCCGTGCGACTCCTGTCCGGTCGCTGCCGCGGCCGCGCCGCCCAGCGGCGGCAGTGTGATGCGATAGCGCGTGAACTGCCCGCGCTTGGTAGAGAACTGCAGTCGGCCGCCGAGGCGCTGCACGTGGTCGCGCACGATGCACATTCCCTGGCCGCGCCGACCGTCGCCGTTGGGTGCCGCGGTGGAAAGTCCCGGCTGAAATATCAGATTCACCAGTCGCGACGGCTCGAGTGAGTCCGCGGCCTCGGGTGCTACGAAGCCCTGCTTGACGGCCGCGGCGGCGATGCCTTCGGCGTCGAGACCGCCGCCGTCGTCCTGTACGTTGAGCTCGAAGCCATGCGCGCCGCAGTCGATGAATTCGATCACCAAGGTGCCGATCGCCGGCTTGGTATGCGCGGCGCGCGTGGCCACCGGCTCGATGCCGTGCTCGATGGCGTTACGCACCAGCTGGCCGAGCAGGTCGAACAGCGTCCCGGTCCATTCCTCCGGAATGTCTTCCAGTCCCATGGTCACGAGGCCTACGCGCTTGCCCTGCTCGGCAGCGAAGCGCTCGGCCATCTGCTCGAGCGCAGTGGCGAGTCGCAGCTGCGCGCGGCGCTCGCTGGATTCCAGATCCAACGCCGCCGGCTCGTGGCTCGCGAGCGGCACGTGCACGGCAGCGCAGTCGGCGGCGACGGTGAGGTGGCTGCACAGCTCCTCGAGCACCACCATGGCAGGCAGCAGGTCGTTACCGGTGGCCGTGAGCCGTGCCTCCACTTCGCGCAGCGCCGCGAGGGCGTTGTTCACACGAGCGCTGACGGTTGGCAGATGCAGGCCGAGCAGCGCTTCGGCGAGGGCGGTGAGCTCATCGAGCAACCGCTCGATCTTGCCGCGAAAGGCGGCCTGATCGCGCGTGGGAGTGCGCAGCGAGGAGCGGATGCGCTCGACCGTCTGCAGCGCCTGGGTCATGAAGCCGGCCAGCGTCGCCGGCTCGGCCAGCAGCAGCGAGCGGTACATGTCGCGCTGGTCGCGCAGTGTCTCGAGCTCCAGCTGCACCGACGGGGGCAGGATGCGGGCGAGCACGTCGCTCATGGCAGGTTCGGCTCGCTCATGGCGAGCCCACGGCGGCCTCGAGCGGTGCGGCGCTCTCGCTGAGCGCCCCAGCGGCCGCCTGCAGCGCCTGCTGCGCGGCCAGTGCGTTGGGAAAGCGCTCCGAGAGCTCGCGCGCCATGAGCTCGTCCAGCAGCGGCTCGAGCGAGCGGCACTCGGGGGGCAGCGGCGGGCGCTGGCCACGGATGTGTTGCTCGATGACCTCCACGGCGGTGCTGCCCGAGTAAGGCTTGGAGCCACTGAGCATCTCGAACAGGATCACTCCAAGGCTGTAGAGATCGCTACGCGCGTCCGGCGGCAGTCCCTGCCCCTGCTCGGGGCTCATGTAGTAGGGCGAGCCGCGCAGCACCCCGGCCGCGGTGCCAGGCACCTCGGTATCCACTCCGCGCGCCAAGCCGAAGTCGATCAGCACGATGGAGCCGTCCTGGCGCAGCATCACGTTCGGGGGCTTGAGGTCCCGGTGTATCAGGCCGGCGGCGTGGATCACGGCGAGGCCGGCACAAATGCGTTGCGCGTACTCGAGGCTCTCGGCGATCGTGATGGGCTGCAGCAGACGCGTCTTCAGATCCCCGCAGGGGAAATACTCCATGGCGATGAATTCGCGCCCCGCGTGGTAGCCGTAGTCGTAGATCTCCACCACGGAAGGGTGGCGAATCGCGGAGATCGCGGCGTATTCGCGTGCGAACTCGCGTGACTCTTCG
Organism: Gammaproteobacteria bacterium; assembly: GCA_030037905.1. Taxonomy (GTDB): domain Bacteria; phylum Pseudomonadota; class Gammaproteobacteria; order Steroidobacterales; family Steroidobacteraceae; genus FEN-1191. The sequence goes on along the minus strand of JASHPX010000327.1, from coordinate 4,947 downwards.
GTGCCGGCGCCCGCCGTGGGGCGGGTGATCTTCAGCGCGACATAGCGGCCGAGCACGGCGCTGTGGGCCAGATAGACTGCGGCGCGCGCCGACTCGCCCAGGCGGCGCACGATCGAATACTGCGGCAGCGCCAGCTGCAGGGCCTCGAGCGCGCGGCGCGGCATGCGTCCATGCGCCAGCGCGCGCTCGCGCTTGCGCAGCGCGAGGCGCAGAGCAGTTGCGAGCCGTTGGGCGTTCAGCAGCCGGCGAGGCAGATAGTCCGCTGCGCCCAGTCGCATGGCATGCACGGCGGTCATCTCGTTACCCCCTTCGGCGATGACCACGACGGGCGGCACATCCTCGAAGTGCAGCAGTCGGCGCAGTGGCTCGAGGCCGCTGGTCGGTACCTGCGGGGTGTCCCCGCAGCTCACTCCGAACAGCACCAGATCGAGGTTGCGCGGCGTGGAGTGACGCGCGTAGGCCTTTTCCAGCTCACTCGGCTCGAGCTCCAGTGTGGTGCCGTCGGGCCAGAGAATCTCGACGTGATGGCGCAGCCAGGAGCGCAACTCACGATCCGCATCGACGATCAGCAGGCGCGGATTCATGGCAGCAAATGCCTCTGACTGGCAAAGCTGCTCGCGTACCAGCCCACGACCATCGACCCGAGCGCCGTGAGTGTGAGCAGCAGCGGCCACAGCCAGCGGGGCGCGGGGCGGCTCGACACGAGGTTGCCCGGCGCCTCGCCGGGGTCGCTTTGAGCCACGGCCGGCTCGGGCCACGCCGGCGGCCCGCCCATGCCTAGCTCGTTCGGCGCAGATGCCCCATCAATGTCCGCAATTTCGGCGCCATTCGGTACAATTTCGTCCACAGTGCGATCCGCCGGCGCCGCACGTAGCAGCGGCGCGCGAGCGTCGGGCGTGATCGCCTCTGCGTCGGCAGAAGCGGGCAGCGGCGCTCGCGGTTCCATGCGGCTCACGATCTGGGGAGGAAGGCGTTATGACGGCTGGATACGCATCCGACTCTATGCCCTTCATCCGCATCCACAATGGCGGGTGCCGCCGGCGCCCGAGGAACTGTGACGCTGATCGGTGCGTGGACCCGATAATGTGACGTGCCTCACCCGCCGCATCGCGGGCTGGGAAGCCTGATAGCGGGGAGCTGCCGAGAGGAGTGATGGCGATGTTGCGCCTGCGGGCCGCTGAGGCGGCCGATGTACCTGAGATCTTCGCGATGATCGGCGAGCTGGCCGACTACGAGCAGTTGCGCAACCGAATGGTCGGCAGCTCGGATGATCTGTGTCGCCATCTGTTTGGTGAGCCGCGCTTTGCCGCAGCGATGCTGGCACTATGGGCCGATGCGGTCGCCGGCTATGCGCTGTACTTCTACACTTATTCGACTTTCCTGTGCCGACCAGGCCTGTACGTGGAGGATCTCTACGTGCGACCGGCGCATCGCGGGCGCGGAATCGGCCGGCAGCTGCTGCAGGGGCTGGAGGATCAGGCCCGCGCTCGGGGCTGCGGCCGCCTGGAGTGGGCCGTGCTCGACTGGAACCGCGGCGCCATCGATTTCTATCGCCACTTCGGAGCGCATCCGATCGAGGGATGGACGTTGTTTCGCAAGGAGCTCACGTGAGCGGCGGTGCAGCGCCCGCGAGCCGGGAGCAGCATGCGCAGCGGCGCTACCCAATCCCGCGCGCCGATCCGGTCCACTGAGCACATTCCGGGGCAGCGGTGCCGCGAGTCACGTATATTGAGCCCGACGGGCGCGCGGTGACGCTCGAGGTCGCGAGCGGCCGCAGCCTCATGAGCGCGGCCATGGAGGCGGGCCTGGAGGGCATCGAAGCGCAGTGCGGCGGCAATATGGCCTGTGCCACGTGCCACTGCTATGTGCAGCCGCCGTGGCTCGAGCAATTGCCGCCTCCGACGGAGGACGAGCGGCTGATGCTGCAAAATGTGGCGGCCGAGTGGCGCAAGAATAGTCGGCTGTCCTGTCAGCTGATCATGCGGCCGGAGCTCGACGGAATCACCGTGCAGTTTCCGGAGCGGCAGAGCTGAATCGCGCTGCACGTCGGGATTGCCGGCCACGGCCCGGCCGGCCGAAAAGCGCGAGCACCATGATCCATTCGACAGGCTGAACAGGTGATATGAGCTCCCAGGCACCGATCGTCATCGTAGGCGCCGGCCAGGCCGGCGTGCAGATCGCCGAGTCGCTGCGACAGGAAGGCTATGGCGGAGAGCTGCTGTTGGTCGGCGAGGAGGCGCATCCTCCCTACCAGCGCCCGCCGCTGTCGAAGAAGTGGCTGCTCGAAGCCGGCAATCCGACCTCGCTCGCCATCCGCGGGGCCGATGCCCTGGTGCGCCGGCGCATCGAACTGAAGCTCGAAGCGCGTGTGGAGCGTGTGAACCGCGGCGCCGGCGTGCTCGAGCTGACGGGCGGGGAGCGTTTGCGCTACGCCCGGCTGGCGCTCGCGACCGGCTCGTTGCCGCGGCAACTGACGGTACCGGGTGCATCGCTGCCGGGAGTGCTGTATTTGCGGGGCATCGCCGACTCCGCGGCGATTTCCGCGGCGATCCGCCGCTGCGCCACCGAGAGTTGCCCGGTCGTGGTGATCGGCGGGGGTTTCATCGGCCTGGAGGTTGCCGCCGGCGCCCGCAAGCTCGGCGCCGAGGTGACCGTGCTCGAGGGGCTGCCACGGCTGATGTCGCGCGTGACCGCGCCGATTGTTTCCGAGGCCTTCGAGCGGTTGCATCGCGCGCACGGCGTGCGCTTCGTCTTCAATGCGCAGGTCACCGAGCTGCGTGCCCCGCAGGCCTGCGGTACGGGCGCGGCCGCCGGGCCGGCGGCTGCCGGCCACGTCGCCACGGTGCACACCGCCGATGGGCGCGAGTTCGCGGCGGGCTGCGTCGTGGTAGGCATCGGCGTGGCACCGGACGACCGCCTCGCCGCCGCCGCTGGCCTCGCGTGCGAGCGCGGCATCATCGTGGACGCCTGCTCGCGCACCAGCGATCCCGGCGTCGTGGCGGCGGGCGACTGCACGGCGCGGCGCCTGCCGGATGGACGGCTGCTGCGCCTCGAGTCGGTGCAAAACGCGGTCGAGCAGGGCAAATCCGCAGCCGCGGCGCTGATGGGACGCGAGCGGCCCTTCTATGCGACTCCGTGGTTCTGGTCGGATCAGTTCGACGTGAAGCTGCAGATGGCGGGCCTGAGCCAGGGCTACGACCAGGTGATCGTGCGTGGGGATGTGGCGAAGCCGGCGTTCTCGGCGTTTTACCTGCGCACCGGCCGGTTGATCGCGGTGGATTCGCTCAATCGCATCTCCGATCACATGCTCGCCAAGCGTCTGCTCGACAACGACCTGTCGCCCACCGCCGAACAGATTGCCGATACGGCCTTCGACCTGCACAGCCTGATCAAGCAATCAGCGTAGCGCCGCCGTGCCAGGCACGGGCGTGCCTGGCGCTTGGGTGGGCGCGCGTAGCACAGGGCGGCTATGCGCGTGGCACAGGGCGGCTATTGGGATGGCGCGCCGGGAGAGCGCAACAGAAAATCCTGACCGTGATACTCCATCGCCACGCCGTCGCGCATGATCGCGAGCACTCGTGCGCCTTCGGGCAACACGTCGCCTTCGTGCACGCGATGCATGTTGATCAGCGCGTAGCCTTCGCTGGGGTGACCCTGGACGTAGTCCAGCATGTTCAGCTGCAGGGGCGGTGCCTCGCTCAGCGTGGATAGGCTCGGCAGCGACTCGTAATCCGCAACCGCGGGGTGCGTTGCGACGCTCCCCGGCGGCACCGCCGGCTCGTAGTCCGCGGGGTTGCGCGCTGGAGCGGCACCCGCGAGGTCCGCTGAGACCAACGGAGCCACCGCCTGCACCGGCACTGGCGCTGGCGCCGTCGAAGCTGTGGTGGGCGCAGCGGAGGCGACGGACGCAGCGGGCGCGGCGGTCGCAGCGGTTTTCGAGACCGCGCTTGCGGGCACCGCCGCTATCGCTGCCGCGGCCGCCTGTGCCGTAGCCGCCTGTGCAGTGGCTGCAGCCGCCGGGGCGGCCGTGACGCCGGGGAGCGGTGCGGGCCGGCGCAGCAGCACGACGAGCAGCACGAGCGCATTGAGCGCGAGCAGTCCGCCGACGATGAGAGCCCAGGCCGGATAACGACGCCGCGGGTGGGTGATGCGCAGCTCCAGCAGCGTCGGGCCCGCCTGCCGCTGCCGCTCTGCCTCCGACTTCTTCAGAGCATCCAGAATGAAGGACATCAGGTGCCTCGGGTAGAGACCGACGTCATCGGTCGTGGCTGCACGCGGGCCTGCAGCAGCGGGGAGCCCGGAGCGGCCAGCGCAGCGTCGAGCGCCACCTGTGTCTCGATGCCGGCAATGCCGTCGACCGTCAGGCGGTTGGCGTGTTGGAACTGCTCGACCAGCTGTACGAGGCTGGCATCGTAGTCGTCGCTGTCGGTGTCACTGCCGGGCAGGCCGCGCCAGCGCTCGAGCTGGCGGCGCAGGCGCAGAACCGGGGCGCCGCGCATGCCCGCCCGCAGACCGGCGGCGTCCTTGCCGGATGGGTGCCACAGCAGCACGAAGTCGCCGAACCAATAGCGCGAAAGATCGGCAATGCCCACGCTCGCGGTGCGAGCGCCGATCTGCAGCTGTACATCGTCGCCGTCGAGCCCGCGCAGCACGACCTGGTAGGGAGTGCCGGCGTCGTCGGAGAGCATGAGGATCGCCGGCCGGTTGAGCAGCCGCAGCTCCGCGAGTGAGCCGCGCTGCATGAGGCATTGCAGGCCCTGCGCGACCGCCTGCGTGCAGCCATCGGTGCTTCCACGCACGTAGTGCGCCTTCCACAGTCCGAGCAGCGATGTGAAGGCGCTGTCGGTGTCGGTGCTGTCACGGTAGCTGCTGAGCAGCTGCGCGAGCGTCTGATGCGCCGGTGAGGCGGCCGGCGAGGCGGCCGGCGCAGCGGCCAGTGCCGGCGAG
>JASHPX010000326.1 GCA_030037905.1 Gammaproteobacteria bacterium | reverse complement strand
GCGGTGACCCTGGAGTTACCGGTGGATGGCGTATCCACGAGAGTAGTGCTGGACCGGAACTACCGTCCGGCGACGGTGACGCAGCGGGTGGATCACCACCTGATCGTGGATCAGTACAGTGACTATCACGACCTGAATCAGTATGGGCTGATGATTCCCAGGCACATCGTGGAGACGATTGATGGGCGTCCGCACATGACTCTGCACATCACTCGATCGGAGCTGGCCTCCTACGAGGTATTCCCGGCGCCGGCATTCGAGGCTCCGTTCCCGCCGCCGGCGCAGGACGACAATTTCGAATACATCGGGGGTGGATTTGGTGTCCCGCCGGTGCATCCGGCCGTGGGGACGACCCCGCTTCTGGCCGACGGGCATCCGGATCTGAATGGCTTCTGGGGCGAGCCACCGCCCCCGGGCAGAGGGGGCGGTGCGCCTGGGGATAACAACCCCGATCAGGAACTCTTTCCAGCACGTCACGGCATTTTTTCCAACTTCGAGGACGACTACTTCATAACCGGTGAACAGGGCAGCAACATCCCGCTCTACAAGCCGCAGTACTGGTCGCAGATACACTCCAATCAAGCTGACGCCGCGAACCTCGATCCCTACCTGCACTGCCTGCCGGTCACGCCGCCGCGCCTGCTTCCGCCGGTGAGGATCGTGCGAGTTCCCAATGGCAAAGAAGGTGAATTCCTGTTCTTTCGTGTAGCGTTTGGCACCCCCAACACTTTCCAGGACATCCCTGTGGGATCGGAGTTCTATAAGCCCGATCCGGACGGCACCTGGCAGGGTGATCCGGTGGCGCACTGGGACGGGGATACGCTCGTCGTGGAGACGGAAGGTTACAACGGTCAGACCTGGCTCGGTCGAGCCGGCTACATGGCCAGCTATGACCTCAAGACCATCGAGCGACTGCACCGGCAGGGCAACCGGATGACCTACGACGTCACCATCCAGGATCCGGACTACCTGCAGAGACCGTGGGTGCTGCCGACGGAGTACGTCTATTCGCTTCCCAAGGGCTATTCGACGATTGGGACGCCGTGCATGTGGCAGGATTATCCGAAATCGATCGGAGGGACGCTGGGGTAAGCTAGGTTGTTCGATGTCAGGCGTTTTCCCGGCGCAATCTGGGAAAACGCCTGGACTCTTGATATCCGCTGGAGAAAATGCTTCCGCTGCCGCGCTCGACGGCCTTAGCGGAGCCATTGATCACTGCATTCATTCATTCGCCGCCATGGACAATTCTGTTCCCGCGAGCAGCTCGTTGGGCGCGAGCTAGACGCCTGGCACCGTGGCGGTTCTGCCAACGCGCCTCGGAGCGGATCCCGCTGGTGGTTACGGCTGGGTCTCCATCGTGCTGCACTGGGCGACGGTCGCGGTGCTGTTCCCGCTGTGGTTCGTCGGTTATGCGACCAGCCACCCGGGTTCCGAGAGCGTACTCGAGCTAATCCATACACATACGACGATCGCCGTCTGCGCGTATGCGCTGCTGTGGCTGCGGGTACTGTGGCGATTCAGGCAGGGCCATCCTGCACCGCTGCCGCGTCAGCGTGGCTGGTCGGTTCGGCTCGGCAAGGCCGTCCATTACCTCTTGCTGCTTGCGATTGCCGTCATGTTGGTGTCGGGGCCGCTGATGGCCTGGACCGGCGGTGATGCCATCCACGTGTTCTCAGCCGCCATACCCTCACCGTTGCCGAAACTGCCGCGTCTCTCCACCTGGCTGCTGGCCGTACACCGCACGACCTCGCGGATCATCATGCTCGCCATCCTGGTACACGTGTGCGCCGTGCTCAAGCACGTCGCCTTCAATCATGACGGCACACTCGGTCGCATGCTCATGGCCGCCAGGCGCACGACCGGCCGCCGGTAGCGTGGGACGATCGCCCCGAGTAGAGCCTGTTGCTGCTGCGTAAAATGAACTAAATGCGAATGCCGGTTCTCAAAAGTGCGAATGGCGGTCCTCAAAAGTCGCCATCAGCTTGCCAAGCCAGCGATATACTGTGAAACCCGACGATCCCACGCACCGGCGGCGCCCGTCACTCCCGCGAGGCGAGTTACGGAGGCGCCAAAGGGCAATGCTGTACTTGCGGCAAACGGCACGCTGGCGGGGGTATCAGGCAATCGCGTGCCGCCATACGGATACGGAGAGACCGCGATGATTCACTTCCTGGCCCCGGGGCAAGGTGTGCTGGATTGGATGCAGGCCCTGCCGGTCAGTGAATGGATCACCGACTCCAATTGGGGATTTCCGATCATGCTGGTGCTGCACTCGTGGGGCATGGCCGCCGTGGTCGGCATCCTGGTCATGCTCGACCTGCGCATCCTGGGCGTCGCACGAATTGCCCCGCTGTCGGCTTTCCAGCCGATGATGGGCCTCGCATGGGCAGGTTTCTTCGTCAATCTGGTCTCGGGGATCCTGATGTTCATGGCCGATGCCAATCGGCTGATCGTCAACTGGGCGTTCCTGTCGAAGATGTCCTGCGTGCTGCTGGGCGGCATCGTCACGGCCGTGTTGTGGCGCCGGCTGCGAGCGGCCGGCGCGCTGGCAGAGCGTCACTCCACGGTGGAGCGCAGCGTCGCGGTCGCCGGTGGGGGCGCGGTGGTCGCCGTGAATGGCGAGGATTCACTCACCGCCGCGCCACTGGCGGTCGATCGGTCGGTACGTATTCTGGCGATCGTCTCGATGGCGGTGTGGAGCGGCGCGATCCTATTTGGACGCTGGATTGCCTATGTCATGGATAACATGATTCTGCATGGCGCTTTCGGAGCTCATTGATGAACGGCCTGACTCGTCTGACACTGACTTATTTCACACCGTTTCTGCATTGGCTGAACGACAGCCGGCTGGGTGTCATCACCCGCGAGTATCATTACGTCTTTACGGCCTGCCTGGTCCTGCATTTCATCGGACTGTCGCTGCTGCTGGGCGGCATGTTGATCGTCGATCTGCGCCTGCTGGGTTTTCCGCGGCAGTTGCCGATTGCCGCGGCCATGAAGTTCTTGCCGGTTGCCATCATCGGCTTTCTGATCAATCTGTGCACCGGCGTCACGATGGTCTCATTCGATTCGATCGACTATTGGCTCAACCCGGCCTTTCGGGTCAAGATGGCCCTGCTGCTGCTGTCGGGACTGAATGCACTGTGGTTCACCCTCGTCGAGCATCGTCAAGTGCTCTCTCAACCCAGTGACCAGAGGACGACCATCGCTGTGCGCGCCTCTGCCGGCCTGTCGCTGTTTCTGTGGTTCGCGATCATCTTCTGGGGGCGCATGATCGTCGCCTTCCAGAGCTCAGCCAACTTTTAGCGGTCAACCTGTCACCTGCTCATCGGGCCCGCGTCTCAGGCGAGCGGCTCAGGTCAGCGGCGCCCTGGCGCAACCTATTGTCGAGGCAGTAGCTGATGCGGAACTGGGGCGGGTATTTTGCCGGCTATCGAAGGCGAGGGGCGCGCCGCCGGCGAAAGTGTCGACTCGATCCGACCCGAGCCCGACGTGCGCACCGTTCCACGGTGCACGTCGGGCTCGGGTCAAAGCAGGGATGGCTCAAAAGGTCCTGGTCACCGTCAGACCAAGCTGTCGCGGATTCCCGTAATAGGTACCAAAGCCCCCTTGGTTCGTCAGATATAGCGTGTTTGCGACATTGGTTGCAAAGAGCGTGGCGGTCCACGGACCGGCAATCCAATCCACGTACGCGTTCACCAGGCTATGTGCGGGCAACTCGTAATAGTTGATGTCGAACAGGCTTGCATAGCTCTTGCTGATGTACGAGTACGTGACTCTCGGCTGCAAGGACATGTTGCCCAGAGGAATGGAGTATTTGATCGTCGCATTACCCTGGAACAACGGCGAATAGGGCAGCTCTTCGCCAGACAAGTTCTGCATGTAATTTACGCCAGTAAAGACTCCCTTGTAGTCAGTGCAGTTGCTGTTGCCCGGTAGAGGAGGCCCGGTGGCAGCGGTGCACTGATCCGTATGCCCAAAGGTGGCGGGGAATGCGTAGGTGGCAGCAGTTGTCACAGCTCCCAGTACTGACTTGTTGTAGTCTGCACTGATATCGAAACCAAAGCCTCCGACCTGCGTTTGCATGGATGCTTCGAGTCCCCGGATGCTGGAGTAAGGGATATTCGCGTCCGACGTCCCCTCCACGTTGTATGGATTGAAGATGCTCTCTATCATCTGGTAGTACTGCATGTAGTACCCACCGAGCTGCGTCAGCACGTGCCCGCCGGCGAACGTGCCCTTCCATCCGAGCTCGGAGTCGTTGACAAACTCCTTCGTGGTAGGCGGCGCAGTCCCGAGGTTCTGTAGACCCGGCTTGTAGCCGCGCGCCCAGAACACATAGAAGTACTGCCCCGTCACCGGCGTCCAGTTGAGTCCGATCTTGCCGGTGGGAACGGCATTGTCCGCAGCTTCCAGCACCTTGCCGTCGTAGGAGGCACCGATGGCTTGGAGGGGAAACTCCTGACCCGTGCCTCCACCCGTCAGTGGCACGATGGGGAAGACGAAGGAGGGGGCGAACCCGGTTGGGAATAGGATCTCTAAATCCCCTTTACCCGTATCTCTGTCCCAGCCCAGACGCCCTCCCACCTGAAACTGCAGCGTCGGATTGATCTGCCAGGTGAGCTGGCCGAATATGCCCTCTGATTTGGCATAGATGGTTTCGCCGTTGGTCCAGAAAACGTACTCGGGCCCCAGGCCTTCGCCTGGATCCGAAAACCCGGAGAGCGGTGAGGTGTCGATACTGTAGCTGGCAAACTGGTTGGCCGTGTAGACCCAAGCTGCGCCCGCGACCCAGCTGAGCTTGCCGGTCGTGGGCGAAATCAAGTCGATTTCCGTGTTGTAGTTGTGACCTTGGTTTAGTGCACTGTCGTTCTGGCCGTCTTGAATATCGATCGAGTCAGAAGTGCTCTGGTTGCCCACTTGGTTGATACCAATTTCCGTGTCACCGAGCATCAAGCGCGCCACGGTACCGCTGGGCAAGGTGTATCGCAGCTCGTCACTGTACATGCTGATGTCTTCATCCCATAGTCCGGCGGTATTCCAGCTATTCAGCACATAAGGCGACCCCGAGTAGCCTGGAAACGTATACAGCGTCACGCAATGAGGTGCGGTCCCTGCCCCTGCGGGGCAAGGCTGTCCGGGGAGTGGGGCGTAAGTAGCCGTATCCGGCTGGTCCGGCAGGCCGTCGGTGTCGTTGTTATCGATCTCGATCTTCGTCAGCGACTGGAAATTGTCGCTCGGCTTCCACAGCAGGCCCAGGCGTATATCCTTCTGATTCACATTACCCGGATCGATCGACGTCTTATTCGTGTCACCAGAGCTTGCGCAGGGGGCCGTCGGCGCTTCTGTGTTCGAGGGGCAGGTCGGGCTGACGCGGGTAAATAACGGCCCGTCCTCGTTGGGGCCGTCATACGCTGCGCCTTCGTCGTAAAAGAAGCTGCCGCGCTGCTCCTCGTTGAAGGCAAGGCGCATCGCGAGCGTGTCGGTCACGGGGAGATTCACGGCGCCTTGCAGTCCGGTATCACTGTACGTTCCCACCTTGGTGGTGACGTAACCATTGATGCCGCGGAAATTGGGATTCTGCGAGTTGATCGTAATGGCCCCGCCGGTTGAATTGTCGCCCTGGAAGGTGCCTTGCGGGCCACGCAGGACCTCGACATCGGCCATGTCGTAGAAGGGCATGTCCAGTCCATACCCCGCCGTGTTGTTGACCACCCCGTCGCGAACCACGACGACACCTGCGACCTCGTCGGCACCCACCGGTGTGATGCCAATACCCCGAATGTTCAGGTCGGTGACGCCGCCGCCGGACGTGACATCCAAGTCCGGCGCCACGGCTTGCAAATCGTTGACGCTGGCCACGGACGCCGCCTGCAGATCGGCGCCCGAAATTGCGATGACCGAAATCGGTGTGGTCTGTATGTTTTCGGCGCGGCGCTCGGCGGTGACCACCACCTCCTGGAGCGTACCCGTGGCTGTGCCCGACTGGCCCGTGGTGTTCTGGGCCGTCTGGTCGTTGGTCTGGTCAGCGGCGCCTTGGCCAAATGCCGGTCCCGCCGAAATCAGCGCGCCGGATAGGACAAGAAGGGCCGCCAACCGTCCGAGCAAATCCCTGGATCTACCAGTCATTTCCGGTCCCCTCCCATGATTTTGATCTCAATCGGGTATTGTTGTTCAGAGACCACAAAGCACCCGACGCGTATAACTATACATTAAATGAGGCGATCAAGGAAATGATGGCAGATCGCATCATCCGCTTAGCGCTCGAAAGCAACGACCGCAGATCCGCTGGGGCCATCATGCGAGCGGTCTCTGCTACACTTCATCGAAGTACCGCTGGCGGGGGATTTGCAATGCTGAGGCACTGCTTCAAGGGGGTTCCCATTGCATTCTCGGCGGCGGCCACCGTACTGGCGGGCACCCTATTGGCGGGCGGATTCGCTCCTGCTGCGCTCGCTGCTGCTCCCCTCGCCAAGGCGCACTGGATCGGCACCTGGGGCGCCGCGCCGGAGCCTCCGAGGGCCGCTGTCGGAAGGTTTCCCGGCACTCGGAGCTTCTCCGATCAGACGATCCGCCAGCGGGTACGCATCTCCGCGGGCGGCACGCGCCTGCGCATCCACTTCACGAACGAATACGGGACCCATCCCCTTCACATCGGAGCGGCTAGTGTCTCCCTGGTGGACGCGGGCGGTGCGCCGGAGCCTGGAACCGAGCGCACGGTGACTTTCGCCGGGGAGCCGGATGCGTGGATTCCCCCGGGAGCCCCCTACGTCAGTGATGCGATCGATCTTGCGGTCGAGCCGCTCGCGACGCTAGCGATCAGTATCTACCTGCCGGGGCATACTGACCCATGCACGTGTCATGCGGTGGGACTGGAGACAGCGTATGTCTCGGGGCCCGGTAACTTCGTCGGCAAACCGTTCGATGCGGCGCAGACGATTCAGTCACGGGCATTCATCTCGGGCGTCGACGTCGAAACGACGAGATCGGGCGGCACGATCGTTGCGCTCGGCGATTCGATCACGGACGGCTTCGGATCCATGCCCAACGCCAATAGCCGCTGGCCTGATTTGCTCGCCGACCGGCTCGCTGCGCAGCATGGCGGGGAGGCTTGGGGTGTGGTCGACATGGGCATCTCCGGCAACCGGGTGCTGGCCGACGGGGTGGGCGAGGGCGCGCTGCGCCGCTTCGACCGGGACGTCCTGTCCGTGCCGGCAGTCAGGTACGTCATCTTCTTCGAGGGCTTGAACGATCTCATCAACTCATACGGACAATCCGCGGGACCGCTACCGCTGGACCCGGGCGCGTCCTCCCCGAAGGCCACGGCGGCGGCGCTGATCGCGGGCTACCGCCAGCTCATCGAGCGAGCCCACACCCAGGGCATCAAGGTACTCGGCGTCACGCTGACGCCTTACGCAGGCGCGACCCTCGGTAACCGCGCGGGCTTATACTCGCCGGAGGGCGAGGCTCAGCGCGAGGCGATCAATCGGTGGATCCGCACGAGCGGCGCCTTCGACGGCGTGCTCGACTTCGACGCCGTCTGGCGCGATCCGGCTGATCCCACGCGCATCACCCCGAGCTTGCAGCACGGGGACCATCTGCATGGAAACGATGCCGGGTACCAGGCACTCGTGCGGTCGATCAATCTGGCGCTGTTCAGATAGAGCCGCCGTCGAAACACGCAAATCGCGGGGGACCTCAATGTTACGGGATAGCGTTGTAAGTCGGGTCACGCTTGGCTTGGCCGCAGTTTTGCTGTGGGCCGCAGGTACTGGGTTTGCAGCCGCAGCGGATGTATCCGACGGGGGCGCGCCGCCGTTGCAGACCGTCGGGCCGGTACACGTGCTGCCAGTTGTCAATGGCATGTACATGCTGACGGTCAACGGCATCAACGTGGCGATTCAAAGCGGACCGGATGGCACGATCGTGGTCGATTCCGGGCCGCAGAGCAGCGCCGAGGCGGTGCTGGCGGCAATCAGGAAGGTCACCAACGACGCGCCGATCCGCTTCGTGATCTATACCAACAGTGATGCGGATCTGGTTGGAGGCGGCGGGGTCCTGAGTGCGGCTGGGCTGAATCTGGGATCATTGGATGAGTTCATTTCTGGCCAGGACAGCTCGCTGGCGGCCGCCGGGACGGTTGCTATTCCAGGTGCGGACTCCGGTGCGGGCGCGACGATCGTTGCGCGCCAGAGTGCGCTGAACGAGATGGTCAGCCAGGATACGTATGCCAGCAGTGCGCTGCCGACCGAGACTTTTCAGCGACCGCAATACAACTTCATCCTGAACGGTGGCCCGATCGAGGTGGTCTCGGTGCCTGGCGCGCACAGTGACGCTGACAGCGTCGTGCGCTTCGATCGTCAGGACGTGGTGGTTACCGGGGCAGTGTTTGACGAGACGCATTTCCCGGTAATCGATTTGGCACATGGCGGAAGCATCCAGGGCGAAATCGACGCATTGAATCAAGTGGCCAACACGCTGGCATTCGAACAAGTGCCGGTGCTCGCGAATACCGGAGGCACGTTGGTCATTCCAATGCGAGGACGGCTGTGCGACGAAGACGATCTCGTCATATATCGGGATATGGTCATGACGATGCGCGCGCGGATCGCCTACTACCTCAGGCAGGGCAAGAGCCTCGCGCAGATCGAGGCAGAGCACCCTGCGCAGGGGTATGAGTCTCGCTACGGCTCTGACACCGGCAATTGGACGACCAACGATTTTATCGAAGCGGTCTATAAGAGTCTGCTCATGGAGCAGAGAGCGCGGCACGGCAAGGTGAAGTCATGAAGAGGCATGGGGGGAAGGGATTTGCACGGTGCGCACTGATGTACGCGCATGGCGCGATGCGCCAGGGAGCGCTGGCGGGAGTGCTGCTGTGCGGATCCACGGTCCTTTGGGCGCAGCAACCCGGGCCCCGCGGCCCCGCGGCGACGCCAGCGAGTGCGCGTGATCAGGCGCCGTGGGATCCGAGTGGCTACTGGGTCTCTCTCATCACCCAGAACTGGAGACATCGCATGCTCGTGGTGGCCCCGGGCGACTATATCGGCGTTCCAATGAATGCAGCGGCCGTGAAGGTCGCCGACGCCTGGAACCGGGCGGCGGCCGAAGCAGCCGGTAAGCAATGTGAGGCTCACGGCGGGGGGATCGTCATGGATCTACCCGAGCGCATACACATCAGCTGGCAGGGCGCGAATGACTTGAGAGTGGATACGGACACGGCGATGCAGACGCGGTTGTTGCATTTCATGTCCGCCCGAGGGGGTGCGCGGGGAGGCGTGCAGGCTGCACCACCGTCACCGCCACCGACCGAGATGGCGCCGAGTCTGCAGGGGTATTCCGTCGCGCGCTGGGTGCTACCCGGTGGTGGCCAACGGTTTGGCCCGATCGGCGCCGCGCCACACTCACATTACGGGTCGATTGAAGTCACGACCGATCACCTGCTCCCGGGTCTGCTGCGCACGAATGGCATACCTTATGGCGCCGATGCAAAGAAGACGGAGTGGTGGGACCTGCGCCAGGAAAGTACCGGGGCGGAAAGTACCGGGGAGCCATGGTTGGTGATCAGCACCACACTGGTGGATCCGCAGTATCTGACCAGACCGTACGTATACGATCCAATCTTCCAAAAGGAAGCGGACGGCGCCAAATGGGATCCCACTCCCTGTTCCCTGACTCCGTGAATCGGCAGGGCAAGTGTTTGGCAGCCTCCAGGAGTCAGCGATGAAAAGAAATCCGGTTGCGCTCGTTGTACTGCTGTGTGGGACCATGCTTTATACCGGTACCGCGCTGGCGCAGGTTGACCTGTCGGGAGACTGGGCGCTGCAAAGTGACACCATCGATGCCGGATACGGGCGTCTGGCCGACGAATATGCGGGCATCCCCTTGAACGCGCAGGGCCGCGCTGCGGGCCTGGCCTGGACCGAGGACGAGAGACAGGAACTTCACCGTCAGTGCGAGCCCTGGTCTCCCGATTACATCATCACAGGCTTGTGGGGCGGTCGGTTTACGGCCGTACGCGACCGCTTTGGCAGCGTGATCGGTTGGAACGTCACGATAAGCGTCTACGACAGACTCCCCATGACCATCTGGACGGATGGGCGTGCGCCTCCTTCGCCGGAAGCCCTGCACACCTATAGCGGCTTTACGACCGGCAAGTGGGAAGGCGACACATTGCACACCCTGACCACCCACTTGAAGGATAACTTCATCGAGCGCAACGGCACTCCAGGGAGCGATGAGCGAACCTATGAGATGTTCATGACCCCGCACGAGGATCAGATGGCACTCACCGGTGTCATTCGCGATCCGGTCTATCTCAGTGCTCCGTGGGTCATTGCCGGCACTCTTGCGCGCAGGGTCGACAGGGGAGCTACCGTCAATAACCGCGTCTTATACTGCATGCCAGCCGAGCTGGAAGCAGTGTCAGACGGGTATCACTCCGCCACCGAGCTGCCGAATGCAGTTCAGTCGCTGAAAATGTATGAGACGGAACACTACAACGTCCCGCTGGATGCGGTCATGGGCGGGCCGGAGACTGAATACCCGGAATTTCGTAAGCGGATCCTGAGCGAAGGCTACAAGCCGCCAACTGCGTACTGCAAGGTCAACTGTTGTGAGTTCGGCTCTCGAGTCTGCAGCGCTAGAAAGTAGTGCTGTTGCGCCGCGCCATCGCCGGCTACCGCGGGGGCTACCACGGGAAATTGCCGCGATTTGCGCTGGAAGATGCGCGGAAATTGCATTGTATTCATATGCGTACCATGATACGTTGTTTTATCAGAAGCCCGATCTGGAAGCCCCGATCCGGCGTTAGATTCCGATGCTGTAGTTTGTTGACAAGCGGCAGCTGTTGTTTTGTCCTGCAAACCAAACGTGAACCATATGCAGACTTTCGAGCGCTACCGGCGACACCGGTGGCTCGACCCGTAGGAGGGTAGATTGATGAATATGCTGAAGCGGGCGGCGGCTATGGCGATGGTGCTGGCGGTGGGTACCGTGGGCGTCGCCGAGGCCCATCATGCGGATAATTCGCAGTTCGATGCGAACAAAAATACGGTATTCACGGGCGTGCTGTCGAGGATGTACATCGGCAACCCGCATAGCTACCTATACTTCGTGCGCATGGTCAACGGTCAGCAGAAGAACTGGACCTTTGAGACCGAGGCGGTGTTGGCGCTGCGCCGGGCCGGTTTGTCGGTTCGCGACAACCTGAAGATCGGCAGCACTTATTCGCTGGTCTACTCCCCCGCCCTCGACGGGTCGGACTCCGGTCTGATGACGGCGATAAAGCTCGCGAACGGACGCATCATTGCCTTCTTGGCGAAGAACAACGTGAACGCGGCCAACAACCTGCTGAATGAGAAACTGCTGAACGGCTCACCAAGCAGCCAGAACGACCCACCCAGCGGCCAGCAGTAACAGCGGGGGTCAGCGGATCGAGCACGTCGCTGCGCGCAGCAGGGTCTTGCGCGCGGCGCCGCGCAGCGGCACGCCGCGGCTTTCGGTGGCGTGCAGACGATGTATCCCGAGTTCAAAAAGAAAACTCGTGGGGGGCTATCGCATGTTGAGCCTTACAGCGGGGCGAACACCGACGGTGCTGATGGCGGCGGTGTTGCTGCTGGCCGCGAGCGTCTCGCCGAGGGCGCGGGCTGCCGCGCCGTACCCTCTGCAAGCCGGCGCCGCGCCGGCATCGGCGCCAGCCTCCGGGGCGGTGGCCGTACTGCCCGTTGTCCCCGGCACCGACATGTTGACGGTGGACGGCGTCAACGTGGCCGTGAACAGCGGGCCGGATGGCGTGATCGTCGTCGATACGGGCCCGGCCAGCGCCGCTCCGGCGCTGCTGGCAGCGATCAGGAACATCACGCAGCGGCCGATTCGCTATGTCATCGATACCAGTGGCGATCCCGACCTGATCGGGGGCGACGCGCTGCTGGTTGCCGCCGGCCAATCACTGATCACGGACCCCGGTACCCTCAGGCTGGTCCCCCGCGGCGTCACAGACGTCCATGTAGGTGAATATGCCCCGATCGTCGCGACTCAGGAGGTGCTGGTGCGAATGATTCAGCAGGGGGGCTACCCTTCCTGGGCGCTGCCGACGGAGGTCTTCGACCGGCCTGAATACCAGTTCTATATGAACGGACAGGCCATAGCGGTCATCCGTGAGCCCGCGGCGCACTCGGACGGGGATACGGTGGTGCGGTTCGAGCGCTCGGACGTCGTGGTGACCGGCGACATTTTCGACATCGAGCATTTTCCGGTGATCGATGTCGCGCAGGGAGGCAGCATCCAGGGAGAGGTCGATGCGCTGAACCAGCTGCTCAATACGCTCGTGTTTACGTCCACGCCCATCGTCGAGGACGCGGTGGGAACCGTGGTGATTCCGGTGCACGGGCCGGTGTGCAACCAGGCCGACGTTCTGACGTACCGGGACATGGTTGCGAACGTGCGCGATCGGATCGAGTATCTGATCGATCACGGCAAGAGTCTCAGTCAAGTCGAGGCCGCAGACCCAACGCAGGGCTACGAGTCGCGCTACGGTGAGGGCAGAGCGGCCACGGCCTTCGTCGAGGCCGCCTACGAGAGCCTGATGGCTGGCCGGTCACGCGGGCACGGGCACGCAGCGAGGGAGTGAGCGCGGCATGAAGCGCGACATGAAGCAGTTGCTGGGTGGCGCGGGCGCGCTCTCGGGGGCGACAACGTCCGCGCTGTGGCGTGCGGGGTGGTTGCTGTGCCTGTGTGCCTGGCTGTGGAGCCCGGGAATACGGGCGGCCGCGCCACCTGCGACTTCGGCCGCTCCAAAGCCGACTGCGGAGGCCCAGACGCCGTTGGGCTTCGATCTGCCGGGCTACTGGGTCTCGATCGTGACGCAGAACTGGCGTTTTCGCATGGTCGTGCCCACCCGGGGCGATTATGCGGAGATCCCCATCAACCTAAAGGCCAAGCAGTTCGCCGATGCCTGGAATCCGGCGCCGGATGAGGCGGCCGGCAAGCAGTGCGAGGCCTATGGCGCGGCGGCGATCATGCGCGTGCCCGAGCGCCTGCATGTCAGCTGGCAGGACGCCAGCACGCTGCAGGTGCAGACGGACTCCGGAATGCAGACGCGACTGCTGCACTTCGCACCGACGGCTGCAGATGCCTCGGCGGCTGCCAGCTGGCAGGGCTACTCGGTAGCGCACTGGGAGTTGCACGCGGCGCCATTCGGGCCCCCACCGCCCGCGGGCGCCAAACCGAAGCCACAATACGGCGGCATGCAGGTCATGACCACCCACATGCTACCGGGGCTGCTGCGCAAGAACGGCGTACCCTACAGTGGCAAGGCGCAGATGAGCGAGTATTGGGAGGTGAACGGGGAGCCGGATGGCGATCAATGGTTGACGGTCACGACCGAGCTGCAGGATCCGGTGTATCTGCAAACGCCGTTCTACTTCACCTCGATCTTCCAGAAGGAGCCGGATGGCTCCAAGTGGGATCCCACCCCGTGCTCGCTCACACAGTAGGACGTTGATACAGTAGGACGTTCCTTCCGGAGACACCTTATGAGGCATCACCTGGTGAAGCATCACCTGGTTGCACCGGCGCTTGCGGCGGGCCTGATCCTGATGCTGGCCGCCGCTCCCGTGCCTGCACAGGTCGATCTATCCGGCAACTGGGCACTGCTGGATTTCCAGAATTCCCTCAAGGCGGGGCCCGGTCCGTTTCCGATCAGCTTCCAGGGCATTCCCATCAACGAGGACGGCCGCGCCGCTGCACTGAGCTTCGACAATGAATCGCTCTCCGAGCTGCAGCGCGAGTGCGAGCCCTGGTTGGTGCACTATGTCATCGAGGGGCCGTTTGGCTTTCGGATCACTTCGGTGGTGGACAATCAGGTCTCCGGCGCCGTCGTGGGATGGACCATCAGTGGTGAGGTGTACGATCGCCTGTCCACCACCATCTGGGTGGACGGGCGCGCTCCGCCCCCGCCACAGGCCCTGCACACCTGGGGTGGGTTTACCACCGGGACGTGGCACGGTGACACGCTCGTCACCACCACCACCCACATCAAGGACGGATATCTCGAGCGCGACGGAATACCGAGCAGTAATCAGGAAGTGTTTCGGATGTTCATCACCCGACACGCCGACCTGCTGACCATCACCGGCGTCATCCATGACCCCGTCTATCTCAGCGCTCCCTACGCGCTGGCGCAGGTGTTCAGGTCGAGTGCGACCGCCAATACAGATACGCCGGCGATGCATTGTGCTCCGGAGCTGGAGGACACGAGGCTCGCAAGCGGCTACCAGATCGCCGCCTATCTGCCCGGACAGAACCCGGCGCTGATGTACATGCCGCAGCACTACGGGATTCCATTGCAGGCGGCCCTGGGCGGAGCGCAGACCATGTATCCGGAATATCGCGAGACGCTCCAGCCCGAGTACAAGCGTCCGACCAAGTACTGCACGCAGTACTGCTGCGACAGGGGTTTCGGCGGCGCAGCCACTGTCTGTAAAACGACCAACTGAGCCGGCGAGATCGGTGGCGTGTTCGCGCTCACCCCCGTTGCTGTATAGCCGGCTGCCGGGCTACCGCTCCGCCGCGGCCGACCGGCTCACGCTCGTCCGCAACACCGCTTGTATTTCAGTCCACTGTTGCAGGGACAGGGGGCATTTCGTCCAGTACCCGGGTACTTCCCGCGCGGCGCTGGCGCTGACGCTGACCCTGGCGTCGGTGAAGCCGTGCGCTCGAGAGTCCGTTGATGCATGCGGGGGAACATCTGGTGATGGCGCTGGATCATCGGAGCGATGACGCCGAGTTGAAAGTCCTCGAGCTCTCGGTCGCTCATTTTCAGGATGGGCTGCGTCTTCGCGAGGAACTCGTTACGCTCTTCCTCCGGTAGTAATGCGAGATTCCAGCAAACTTGGGCGATTGCCATCGCCTGCTCGACCTGCTCCAGCGAGCCGTCAGTCGAGTCCAGCAGAGGTCGCGCGTAGGAGTGAACGGCGTCTGCGATGGCTCCCATGAATCCTCCTCCGGCGCCTGCGGATGACGGCCGGTATGCCGCGAGCTACTTGCGTTCAGCCAGCAGTGGCCACTGGTCGGCCAGATACTTTTCAGCGGCCTCCCGCACGATCCAGGCCAGCGAAACCTTCTTTGCCGCCGCCAGCTTCTCCAGCTCGCCGTAGACCTCGGGCGGAAAGCTGATCGACGCTCGGTTTTTTTTCCTCGCGGGGCTCGCGTTTTTCCTGGCCGACTTCATATAATCTGCCGGCACCATTTTACACCGATGTGGTGCACAGCATAAGAGCGATCCGGCACAGGGAAGGACAGCGCCCGCAATCGAGCGAGATGAGGTGAGCCGTCCGAGGCCCGAGAGCCCGGAGGGGGAGAGCGCATGTCACTGACGAGCGAGCTTTCCGGTGACGTCGATGGCGCGGTCCGCCAGCGTGGCGCCGATTACTTTCGCAGCGGTCGGGTGCGCATCGAGTCCGGCTCTCCCTCGCGGGTTGTCGCCACGGTGCGTGGCAGCAGCCGTTACACGGTCAAGCTGGAACGTGAAGGCCCAGAGATCGTAGCCTCGTGCACGTGTCCCTACTTCGACGTCGACACCTGCAAACATATCTGGGCCGTCGTTCTCGCGGCGGCATCGCGGGGCTATCTGGAAGGCACCGGGCGCGTCCGCAAGGCCTATCTGGTGCACGCGGGCGATCTCGACGACGACTTCGGCGACGAGGTGGACCTTGATGATGAGGAGGACCTCGACGATCAGGCGCAAGACGCCATAGATGATGACTCGGACGAGGAAGACGGAAACGCGGGGGATGGAGACGCGGGCCGTCCACGCTATCCACGACCCGCCTCGATACGAGTCCTGCAGCCCACAGCAGCCCTGGCACGCAAGGGCGCGCGCCAAGCCAAGCCGAGCGGCTGGCGCAGCAGGCTTGCGCAACTCGATACCCCATCGGCGAGCCGTGAGTCGAGTGGGGGAGAGATCTGGCCCGCGACGCGCCAATTGCTCTACGTCATCGACGCTGCGAAAACGCTCGCCGAGCGCGAATTGCAGGTGGAGATCTGCTTCCGCGACCTGAAGATGGACGGCTCTTGGGCCAAGCCGAAATCGCAATACTTGCCGCGCGCTGTGTTGTATCGGCTGCCCGACATGAACGATCGCAGGATCATCGCTTTTCTAGCGGGAGCGACTCCGGACCATCCAAGTAACGGATACAGTTACATCCCCGGCGGCGGGTACTACGACGGCCTGCCGTTTCGTTACCGTCTGATCGCGCCACAGGCAGGCTGGATCCTGCCGGCGTTGTGTCAGTCCGGACGCTGTCGCCTGCGCCTGAGAACGGAGGACGAGGAGTCGCAGTGGGTGGCCGTCAACTGGCAAGAGGGCGAGCCTTGGCAATTTCGGCTGAATGTGCGCCGCGGACCAAACAGCGCACACTACGAGCTCGCCGGCGAGCTGTCACGCGGTGCGCAGAGGTTGGACCTGACTGCGGTGCTGCTGGCGTTCGCGGGTGTTTGTTTCACGCGAGACGGGGCGAGCTCTTACGAACCCGCAAGCGCTCTGCATTGGATCGCCTGCCTGCGCCATCAAGGACCGGTTCTGGTCCCCGCCGCCCAGCGCGAAGAATTTCTGGCCGAATTGCTGCGTCAACCCGACCTCCCGGCGCTCGATCTGCCGGAGGAGCTTCGTTATGAGGAAATGTCCCTCGCCCCGCGCCCGCGGCTGACGGTCAAACCCCACCGCTGGCGGCCTGGGCAGTTGCAGGGCGAATTGTCCTTTGATTACGACGGCGTCATTGTCGCACATGAGCATGAGCAGCGCAGTCGGGCTGTGGTTCAGCCGGAGCGGCGCCGGGTGTTGCTGCGCGACTTCGCGGTGGAGCGCTCGGCTCATGAGCGTCTGCTCCGGCTGGGTTGGCGCCCGCCCTCCCCGGGGTATTCGGGTCAGGAGACCCAACTCGAGTTGGTGCCGCGCCACCTCCCGAACGTCGTGCGCGAGTTGGCGGCGGAAGGCTGGTACCTCGAAGCCGAAGGCAAGATCTACCGCGCAGCCGGCAAGTTCGACATCCAGGTGACCTCCGGTATCGATTGGTTCGAACTGCATGGCAGCGTGGAGTTTGGCGACACGGTCGCGCCCCTGCCCGAGCTGCTGGCCGCTCTTCGGCGCGGTGAAAACACGGTCAAGCTCGGCGACGGCACCTTCGGCCTGTTGCCTGAGGACTGGTTGAGGAAATACGGGCTGCTTGCCGGCCTCGGCACTCTCTGCGAGCAGCACCTGCGATTCAGGCGCAGCCAGGTTGGCCTGCTCGATGCTCTGCTCGCCGCTCACCCCCAAGCCCAATGCGATGCCCGCTTTTCGCAGGCGCGCGATGAGTTGCGCCGTTTCACGGGCGTACAACCCGCGCAGCCCCCCACTGGCTTCCGCGGTGAGTTGCGGCCGTATCAACAGGACGGTCTCGGCTGGATGCACTTCCTGCGCCAGTTCGGCTTTGGCGGTTGCCTGGCGGATGACATGGGGCTGGGCAAGACGGTGCAGGTATTGGCCCTGCTCGAGGCACGGCGGGAACTGCGCGAGCGTATCGGCGAGCGGTCCACGAAGAGGAGAAGTGGGCGCACCGACGCGCCGGATCCCTCTCGCGTCGGCCCTTCTCTGGTGGTCATGCCGAAGTCACTGATCTTCAACTGGAAGCAAGAGGCCGCGCGGTTCGCTCCGCGCCTGCGCGTGCTCGATCACACCGGACAGTTGCGCTGTAAGGGTAACGGGCACTTTGCGGACTACGACGTCGTATTGACGACCTACGGCACGTTGCGGAACGACGCCGTGGATTTCAAGGACGCGCGTTTCGATTACCTCATCCTCGATGAGGCGCAGGCGATCAAAAACGCGGGCTCCGTGTCGGCCAGAGCCGCACGGCTCCTGCAGGGAGAGCATCGCCTCGCCCTCAGTGGCACGCCCATCGAGAATCACCTCGGCGAGCTGTGGAGTCTGTTCGAATTCCTGAATCCCGGCATGCTCGGCGCCGCTTCGGTGTTCAAGTTGACCCATGGTGGTGCGCGCAATCCCGACGAGGAAACGCGCAAGCTCCTGGCTCATGCGCTGCGTCCGTTCCTGCTCCGGCGCACCAAGGAGCAAGTCATTCGCGATCTGCCGCCGAAGGTGGAGCAGACCCTTTACTGCGAGCTCGAGAGCAAGCAGCGCAGGCTTTACGATGAGCTGCGCGAACATTATCGCCAGGGCTTGCTGAAACGCATCGAGCGTGAAGGTATCCAACGGGCAAAGATTCAGATTCTCGAAGCGCTGCTGCGCCTGCGCCAGGCGGCGATTCACCCCGGTCTGCTCGACCAGGAGCGCAGGGGAGAATCCTCGGCCAAGCTCGACATGCTCCTGCCGCGGTTGCAGGAGGTGAGCACAGAAGGCTACAAAACACTGGTCTTCTCGCAATTCACCGGCATGCTGTCGATCCTGCGCGGGCACCTCGATCGTGAGGGTGTTGTTTATGCATACCTCGACGGCAAGACCCAAGACCGACAAGCGTGCGTCGAACGCTTCCAAACCGACCCAAATTGCAGGCTCTTTCTGATCAGCCTGAAAGCCGGCGGTCTGGGACTGAATCTGACGGCGGCACAGTACGTCTTTCTGCTCGATCCCTGGTGGAATCCCGCGGTCGAGGCGCAAGCGGTCGATCGCGCCCATCGCATCGGGCAGGCGAACCAGGTTTTTGCCTATCGGCTCATCGCACGGGGCACGGTGGAAGAGAAGGTGTTGGAACTGCAGAATACCAAGCGGGAGCTGGCAGACGCGATCGTCGGCGCGGATAACAGTCTGATCCGCAACCTCGGCAAGGAGGACTTGCAACTACTGTTGTCCTGACGGGTGAGCCGAGGGTCACCGCGGGGCATGCGTTTCCGATCGAATTCGATTCGCGCAGGCGTAGTGCCTCAAAGACCGAGGAAGCTGCCGAAACGGACCATCTGCCGTTCAGGGTGGGGATGAGGCCCGAATCCGAAGCGCCTGTAGAGCTCATGGGCGTCATCGGTTGCAAGTGTCATGGTGACGGCTTGCAGCTGCGGATGCGACATGATGGCTGCGAGGAGCGCCGCGCCATAGCCGCGCCCGCGGAAGGGTTGCAGGACAAACACATCCTTGAGATGCGCGAAGGTCGCACGGTCGGTAACCACACGCGCGAACGCCACCTGCGCATCGGCGACAAACCCGGCAAAGCACAGCGAATGCGCGATGCCCCGCTCGAGCACGGATTTCGGCATGCCTCTGGCCCAATAGGATTCCTCGGCCAGGAAACGGTGAATCATTTCGATGTCGAGCTCGGCAGGATCGGTCGATATGCGCAGATCGGTCATGGCTGTGTCGAACGGCAACGGCAAAGGGACGCTCAACCCGCCGCGCGAAATTCCCGGATCACTGCCGGTAGTGCCGCTTCGTTCAGCGGCGCCATCAGGTGCACGCCGGCGACGCCGCGCACCCGCCGCATCTGCTGCATCAGCTCCACGCAGATGCGCTGGCCTTCGAGCTTCGGATCGCCCGCGGCTTCCAGCCGTTCGATCAGCGGCTCGGGAATGATCGATCCGCGCAGCTTGTCGCGGATCCAGCGCGCCGATCGCGCGCTGGCGAGTGGAGCGAGTCCCACCAGCACGTACAGGCCCGGCAGAATGCCCTGCTGCTCCAGGCGCGCGAGATAACGCTGCATCAGTGCCGGGTCCAGGCAGAACTGCGTCTGCACGAACTGTGCGCCGGCTTCGATCTTGCGCAGCAGGCTCGTGGGCTGCCACTCGGGGGCGGGGTCCAGCGGCATATCCGCGGCACCGAGAAAGAGCTCGAGGTTGCCGCCGATCGCGCGGCCCGTGGGCAGCTCGCCCCGCCGCGTCATGTCCCGCGCGGTAGTCAGCAGCGCCTGCGAGCTCAGGTCGAACACCGGCTTGGCGTCCGGCTGGTCGCCGGCGCTCGGATCATCGCCGTGCAGCGCCAGAATGTTGTGGACCCCCTGAGCCGCCGCTCCGATCAGCAGGCTCTGCAGCGCGATGCGGTTGCGGTCGCGGCAGGTGACCTGCAGCACCGGCTCGATGCCTGCGCGTACCATGAGTCCGGCGGCGGTCAGGCTATCGAGGTGCGAGCGCGCGCCTGCGCCATCGGTGACGTTGATTGCGTCGGCAAGGCCCGCAAGCGCTCGCGCCTTTTCCAGCAGCGCCTCGGGATCGGCGGACACCGGTGGGGTGATCTCGCTGGTGATCGCGAATTCGCCCGCGGCAAGCCGCCGCTGCAGAGATCCGGCCATGTATGGCTCCTCGCCAGTTTGAGGCGTGCGTGGCTGCGTCGAGTACGGGTCTAGTGCCGGTGTCGCTGTCGTTGCGACTACTGCCGGCTTCCCTTCTTCGCCACCACGCTGATGTCATCGGGATTGATCAGATCGGGCACCGTCCAGCCATCCAGATCGTACTCGGACATGCACTGTTCCGCGAAGCCTTTGTACTTCGCAGCCTTCCCCATCATTTCCGCTGCCATCAGCGTCTCGAAACGGATGCTCTCGTGGTTGCCGAAGTAGTTGCGCTCGTAGAGCTCGTGGCGCCCGCCGAATTCCGTGCCGATGGCGTCCCACATGAGCTTCATCAGCTTCACGCGATCGAGCGCCGAGTAGCCGTTGGAGCCGCGCACGTATTGGTCGAGGATTTTCCGCGTCGCCTCGTTCTTGAAATCATTGGCATGCGATGGCAGGTAGATGAGCGCGCTGGCCATCACGTTCTCGATGATCTCCTTCAGGCGCGGATAGGCCGTGCTGGCCATCACCCGGTACGCCAGCCCGTAGTCCAGATTCGGCAGCACATGGCCGGGCGTCCAGGGCGTGGTGGTGCGAGCCATGGCGTCGGTCAGCGCCCAGAAGAGATTACGCCACGCCAGCACCTCGCCCACCTGTGCCTGTACGCCGCGAAATTCCTTCGAGCCGGTGGCGTCCACGCCCTTGAGCAGCAGCCCGGCGATGAAATCGAGCTTTACCGCCAGGCGCACGCAACCGTGAAACATGAAGCGCGGCAGAAAGCCCGATCGCGGGAAGAAATTATTGACCTTGTCGATATCGGCGTAGGCGAACACGTTCTCCCACGACACGAAGACCTTGTCGAATACGATGATCGAATCGTTCTCGTCCAGGCGGCTCGAGAGCGGGTAATCGAACGGACTGCCCATCACCGCCGCGGTCATCTCGTAGGAAGGGCGACAGAAGAGCTTCACCCCTTGCGCATTGGTGGGCACGATGCAGACGAAGGCGAAGTCCTTGGTCTTGATCGGCAGCGCGCCGTTGTTGGCGATGAAGTTGTAGTGCGTGAGAGTCGAGGTGGTGGCCACCACCTTCGCTCCGCTGACGATCAGCCCGGCGTCGGTTTCCTTCTCGACGTGCATGTACACGTCACGCACTTCGGACAGCTCCTTGTTGCGGTCCACCGGCGGATTGACGATGGCATGGTTGACGAAGGTCACCTCTTCCTGCACCTTCCTGTACCAGCGCCGCGCATTCTCGTGATAGGGAGTATAGAAATCGGAGTTGGCGCCGAGCGTGGCCAGAAACGCCGCTTTGTAATCGGGGCTGCGCCCCATCCAGCCGTAGGTCACGCGCGCCCATTCGGCGATCGCGTCGCGTGCCCCGACCATCTCTTCGGCGTTGTGCGAGGCTTTGAAGAACTTGTGCGTGTAGCCGCCGTTGCCGGTATCCGTATCGCAGCACAGGATGCTCTTGCGCTCGTCGTGCAGAGCGTCGTAGAGCCGCGCCAGCATGCGCACCGTATTGCGGAAGGCCGGATGCGTGGTGACGTCCTTCACGCGCTCGCCATAGATCCAGATTTCGCGGCCGTCACGCAGGCTCTCGAGAAACTCCTTGGAGGTGAACGGCCGGCTGCGAGCCGCGCTCTCGAGTTCCGTGGTCTGTTTTCCGGACATTACCATTGCTCCTTTAATCGCCGGGGGGCCTCCTCAATCAGCCTGCGCTAATCCACCGCTGATCCAGGTTTCCCGGCAGCGGCAGAGCACCCTGGCGCGACCCTAGCGCTGCCGCCCGCCTTCGTCCTGCACATTTCGAGCAAACAGCTGCCGAATCGGATCATTCGGGAGATCGACGCCTGATAGCTGAAACGGTAAGGTTTTACCGCCAATCCGGGGGCCCTATCTGCTTGGCGTGCAATGCAGCAATGCCGGCAGGCCGCCAAGGATCATTACCACAGCATCGCCTATCATGACGCCGTCAGGCATCGTTTCCTCGCTGCCGATTATCGGGTGTTCATCGTAGAAGGGGTATGAGACGAGGACTGGTCTGCAGAAATCCAAACTGAGACACTACCCGGCCATGCGGAAGACCTGACATCGACTTACCGTTCAGGTTTTGGAGTTTCAGTCAGTCAAATCCATAACATAGCGGAGCGGCGCTCATGAACGCGATCGGTAGCTGGGTGCTCGGGATAGCGGCACAGCCCAAGGTGCATGCTGTTCTTCACGCCACATATACCTTCCTCCTGCCACCCTTCCTGCGGCCGCGCGTTCCCGTGCCTCATGGTTCGATACAGGCGCTCCCGGTCACCTATCTCCACAATATCGAACGTATCGTCGGGTCGTATCTGTGGTTCCTGGCGATGGGATTGGTGATATACGCGCTGATGGTCATATCGGAGAGAGTGAAGCAACAGCGATATTCGTACGCACTGCTCGGCGGTCGCGCGCCTGGTAAGAAGTTCTCGCTGTGGGAGGGACTAAAGTATCTCCTGCCCAAGTCCTTCTACACTCACCGGTCGGTCGTGGTGGACGCGATGTACTGGCCCTTCTCGACGGTGATCGGCTTCTACGGCCTGCTGGGCCAAACAATCGGGGTGAGTGTCGTCGCAACCTGGCTGCTGCACCACCTCGGACATTCTCCTCTGGATATACCCGCTGGAATGTTCGCGATCGTCCTGCAAGTCATCATCGTCATGCTGGCGCGTGACTTCGGGCATTACATGTGGCACTGGCAGGGACACATGGTCCCGTTCTTCTGGGAGTTCCACAAGGGACATCATTCGGTCGAGGTGCTGCATCCGTTCTTCATAAGAACCCATCCGGTGGATATGTTCATCCGCAATACATACACCGGCTTCGGCGGCGGTCTCATCGGCGGCAGCCTGATTTATCTGCTGGGTATGAAGGTAAGCATCGTCGCGCTCTCCTTCATAGCCGGCTTCAACGCGGTAATCGACATGCTGCAGTGGTTCGAGCACTCGCACCTGCGTATTTCGTTCGGTAAGACAGTGAGCCACATTTTCTATGCCCCCTATATGCACCACGTGCATCATGGTGCCCGGCTGGAGCACATGAACAAGAATCTGGGGATTACCGGCGGCCTGGTGCTGTGGGACTACCTGTTCCACACGCTCTATTGGCCCAAGCCCGCCGAGGATATCGTCTGGGGGGCTTCGATGCAGGAGCTGGGCGAGAACAACCCGCACAAGACTCTTTGGGGTTTTGTCGTTGGTCCCTTCATCGGCGCCGTGCAGGTCCTGCGAGGACGTCCCACTGGCGGCGTTGCAGTGCCAGTCACGTCCGGTCGCGTCAGTTGAGCGGGGCCGGAAGCAGCCAACGGTGGATGTGATAAGCTCTCGCATGCTTTCGCGCCGCCACCGCTTCGAAGCGGATGCCTGAAGCACAGGCGACCCGGCGGCTGCTCGCGACTGAGATAACCCGCGCAGGTTGGGGCAGACACATCGGGGGATGCGCGTGAACGACAACCAAAGGCCGTGGTTGACTCTGGCGGGAGTTACCGTGTTGGCCATGGGCTGCGCGGTGCCGGCACTGGCGGCCGAGCCACCGGCAGAGTCATCGCCGGACGTGGGCGTTCTGCAGGTGCGGCCGGACGTCTACATGCTGACGGTCGACGGCCTGAACATCGCGGTGGAGACCGGGCCGGAAGGCGCCGTCGTGGTGGATAGCGGGCCGGCGAGCGCCGCGGCGGCGGTCCTGGCTACGATTCAAGAGCTCTCCAAGGAGCCGATCCGCTACGTAATCCAGACCAATGCGGATCTGGAGCTGGTCGGCGGCAGCGGCGCGCTATCGGATGCCGGCAAGACACTGCTGGTGGGCTGGGCGCCCTTGCTACAGCACAATAACAACATCGATGAGGTTCCCCTCGACCAGAGGCGCGCCGCGATCGTCGGGCGCCAGAACGTACTGACCGAGCTGTCGGCCACCCAAGGCGTCGTATCGGAGCTTCTGCCGAGCGAGACCTTCACCCGGCCCCAATACAACTTCCGGCTCAACGGCCAGGCCGTCG
The DNA here is from genome assembly GCA_030037905.1 of Gammaproteobacteria bacterium. Taxonomy (GTDB): domain Bacteria; phylum Pseudomonadota; class Gammaproteobacteria; order Steroidobacterales; family Steroidobacteraceae; genus FEN-1191. The sequence continues at coordinate 10,608 of JASHPX010000326.1, read as the reverse complement.
AGGTAGTCCGCATGCCCCCGGCGCACTCCGACGGGGACAGCGTGGTGATGTTCCGGCGCTCGGACGTGGTGGTGACCGGAGCAATCTTCGACGACACGCACTTCCCGGTGATCGATCTGCAGCACGGCGGAAGCATCCAGGGCGAGATCGATGCCGTGAATCAGGTGATGAACAACCTGGTGGTCTACACCGAGCCGGTGGTGTCGAATTCGGCGGGCACACTGGTGATTCCAATGCGCGGCGTCGTGTGTGATCAGGCAGACCTTCTGACCTTCCGGGACATGCTCGATGCGGTCGAGAAGCGGGTGCAGTACCTGATCGGCCAGGGGCGCAGCCTCGCGCAGGTGGAAGCGGCCAACCCCACGGCGGGCTACAACACCCGCTACGGCTCGGACAGCGGCAGCTGGACTACTCGCGATTTCGTAGACGCCGTGTACAGGAGTTTGCAGGCTGAACGGCAGGCACGCAGGTACGGCAGGAAGGGATGACGCAGTGAACAGGTCGATGACAGCTTGCTTGATGGGGGCGGCGCTGCTGCTGGGGTCGACACCGCTGTGGGCGCAGGGCAGGGTCGGCGGGCAGCCGGCGGGCCCACCGGCGACCGCCGAGCAGGCGGCGCCGTTCGATCTGACCGGCTACTGGACCTCGATCGTGACGCAGGACTGGATTTTCCGCATGACCCTGCCGCAGCGAGGCCAGTACCTGGACATCCCCATCAGCCTGAAGGGCAGGGAATTCGCCGATGCCTGGAACGCGGCGGCCGACGAGGCGGCTGGCAAGCAATGCGAGGCCTACGGTGCGGCGGCCATCATGCGCATCCCGGGGCATCTGCACATCACGTGGCAGGATGAGAACACGCTGCGTGTGGACACCGACGCGGGCATGCAGACGCGGCTGCTGCTGTTCCAGCCGACACCCGACCAGAAGGCCGCGGCGCCGAGCTGGCAGGGCGTCTCCGTGGCGCAATGGCAGCTCTACCTGCGTGGCGCGGGATTCGGAGGTGCGCAGCGCAGGAATATGCACGCGCAATATGGTTGGCTCAGGATCAGCACGACCGACATGCTGCCCGGCCTGCTGCGCAAGAATGGCGTGCCTTACAGCGCGCAGACGCACATGAGCGAGAACTGGGTCCTCAATCCGGAGGCTGACGGCGCTCAGTGGCTGATGGATACCACCACACTGAACGACCCGCAGTACCTGCAGGTGCCCTACATTCTCAATTCCATCTTCCTGAAGCAGCCGGACGGCTCGAAGTGGAGCCCGAGTCCGTGTTCGCTGAGATGGTAGGGCAGGCCAGTGAGAATGCAGGAGCCGTACGCATGAGATTTCCGCCATTCACGCTCATCGGATCCGCCTGCCTGGCGCTGCTGATGTATGCCGCCGCGGCGGGCGCGCAGGTGGATCTTTCGGGTAACTGGGCTGCGGCCGACAGCCCGGATCGGCTCGTCAATCCCATCGGCCCGCTGCCGGTCGATTACGTGGGTATCCCGCTCAACGCCGAGGGGCGCGCAATGGGAGCAACCGCCGACCCTTCCGACGAGCAGCAGGAGCTCAATCGCCAGTGCCAGGTCTGGCTGGTGAACTACTTCGTCGAGGGACCGTTCCCGATCGCGATCCGGCCGATCACCGACCCCATCACCGGTGGGGTCATCGCCTGGCACATGAGTGGCACACCCGATCGTCTGCCCGAGACGATCTGGGTCAATGGCCACCCGCCGCCGCCGCTGATGGCCAGACACACCTGGACGGGATTCGCCAGCGGTCATTGGGAGGGAGACACCCTGGCGGTATCGATCATCGATCTGAAGGATGGCTGGATGACGCGCGGTGACGCGCCCGAGAGCAACCAGGAAACCGTCAGCATGTTTCTCAACCGCGAGGACGACCTGCTGACCATGAACTTCATCATTCACGATCCGGTCTACCTCGGCGCGCCCTACGCCCGGGGCCGGACCTTTCGCATCATGGATGGAGATCCGAACTTCAACATCGCACCGCGTAACGACTGCGCGCCGGCGGAGATCGTCTCGGGGCTCTCGGACGGCTACCACGCAGCCCGCTTCCTGCCGGGCAAGAACCCGGACCTGAACTACATGATGACGCGCTATCACATTCCGCTGCAGGTGGCCGTGGGTGGACCGGAGGAGATCTATCCGGAATTCCGCGACGTGCTCAGGAAGGAGTACACGGTGCCGCCCGGGTACTGCCAGGTCGATTGTTGTTCCGCGCAGGCGATTCGCGGTACGAACTGCCCGGCGCCGCCGAAGGCGGCCGCACCGGGTGGACCTGCTACCGGCGAGCGCGGGGCGCCAGGACGCCGCGCGGCCCGATCACGCGGGACAGCGCCCGAATGAGTACGCAACGCGCCGCGTGCAGGACGCGATAGGCGCGCACGAGGTCAGCTGCGGACGGGCCCGCGTGCGTAGCCGCGGTGGACGCATCGGCGGTGCCTCGCCCCCGGCAAATGAACCGCGGTGCCGCACGGAAGCAACCGCATTTCGTGCGATGATCGGCCCGTGGTGTGGCTGCGGCGTTGTGCGTATCTGCTGGGGCTCGTGGCGCTTCTGGGCCCACGAGCGCCCGCGCACGCTGCGAGCGGTTGCACGCTGGAGAAGCTCGCCGAGCTGCCCGTGACCATGGCGGGGCAGCGTGCGCTCGTGCCGGTGACTCTCAACGGCTCGCGCTGGTCGATGCTGGTCGACAGTGGCGCGGCCTACAGCCTGCTGACGAGCGAGACGGCGGCGCAGCTCGGGCTGAGACTCGAGGAGGCGCCATTCGGGCTCGTCATCGGCGGTGTCGGCGGCGCCGCATCACAGGCGCAGGTGGCCACCGTGGCCCGGTTTACGTTTGCGGATATCCCACTGAGCAACGTCCAATTCATCGTCGGTGGCAGTGCGCCTGGCGGCGGCGCTGCGGGCGTTCTCGGGCAGAACCTGCTGCGCATCGCCGACGTGGAGTACGACCTCGCCAATGGCGTCATCCGCCTCATGAAACCGGTTCACTGCGCTCGCGCCTCATTGGCCTACTGGGCGGGGAAACTGCCTGTCTCTGCGCTCGATATCGAGCCGACCAGTGCCCGCTCTCCCTGGGCTGTGGGCACTGCGCGCCTGGATGGACGACGCATCAGCGTGATGTTCGATTCGGGTGCCTCGACCTCGCTACTGATGCGGTATGCCGCGGAGCGTGCCGGCATTACGCCGCACAGCCCCGGTGTGGTAGCTGCCGGCGCCGTGATGGGCGTGGGCCGCGGGCTCGTGCAGACCTGGCGCGCCCCAGTCGATGAATTGCAGATCGGGACTGAAGAGATCCGCCACACGCACATGCTCGTGGGCGATCTGTCGGGTGACTTCGACCTGCTGCTCGGCGTGGATTTCTTTTTGTCCCACCATATCTATATCGCCAACAGCCAGCACCGCGTGTACTTCACGTACAACGGAGGCCCGGTATTCAGCGTACTGAGTGCAGCGCCGCTGGCGGCAGCGCCGCCGCCGGCAGCGCCACCGGCAGCGCCACCGGCAGCAGCACCACCGGCGGCAGGCGTTGCCCCGGAGTCTATGGACGCAGAGGACTTCAGCCGGCGGGGCAATGCCTTCGCGGCGCGGCGTGACTATGCCCGCGCACTCGCCGATCTGTCGCGTGCCTGCGAGCTGGCGCCTGACGAGCCCAACTATTTCTATCAGCGAGGCCTCGTGTACCAGAGCCTTGCGCAGTCTGCTCGCGCGATGGCGGACTTCAGCCGTGCGATCGCACTCGCTCCTGAGGATGTCGATGCGCGGGTGTCGCGGGCGATGTTGCGCCTCTCCATTGGCGCACCCGCCGCCGTGGGTTCGCCAGGCGCGCCGCTGGCGGCGGCGCTCGCGGACCTGGATGCCGCTGATCGCTATGCGTCTGCGCAGGCGGACATCCGCCTGAGGATCGCCTCGGCATACGCACACGCCGGGCGCTTGTCCGCCGCGGTTCATCAGCTCGATCTCTGGACCGCGGCGCATCCGGAGGACGCGCGGCTCGCCGGCGCCTTGAATACGAGCTGCTGGGACCGCGCCCTGCTGGGCACACAGCTCGAGCGCGCCCTGTCGGACTGCAAGAGAGCTCTGCGGCTAGCCTCGCAGACTGCGCCGATCCTGCAGAGCCGCGGGCTCGTACGCCTGCGGCTCGCTCAATACAAACGCTCGATCGCCGATTTCACCGCAGCGCTGAAAGGCGTGCCCAACAGCGCGTGGTCTCTCTATGGTCGCGGATGGGACGAACTGCGACTGGGGAGAGTCGCTGCGGGACGCGCCGACATCGCTGCGGCGATGGCGCGCGAGTCAGACATTACCGAGCTCGCCCGCTCGTACGGACTCGCGCCGTAGAGCCGGCCGCTCGGGCGTGCATCACGGTACCTGGCGGCTGACGAGCGCGACCTTCAGATAGCCCGCGGCGCGCAGCAGATCCATGACGCCGATCAGGTCACCGTAACGCACGTTCTCGTCGGCGCGCAGGTAGATGCGCGTGTTCACATCCCCGTGCGTCACACGCGCAAGAGTGGCCGCGATCTGCGGGCGCGGCACCGGCATGTCGTTCACCGACAGCTGCAGATTGCGCTGCACGCTCAGTACCACCGGCTCTGTGGGTTGTGAGGCCGCGCTATGCGACACCGGCAGATCCAGTGGCATGTGTACGACGGCCAGCGGCGCGGCCACCATGAATATCACCAGCAGCACCAGCATCACGTCGATGAATGGCGTGACGTTGATGTCGTGGCTGGCCACGAGCTCGTCGAAATTGCGCTTGAACTCAAATGCCACGAGCCGCTTCCCGCACGGGCAACCCCGTCGCCACCGGCGCCGTCGCGAGACGCTCTTGACCGAGCTGCGCCCGTTCCACGTCCAGGCTGAGCAGGCTGGCCAGGGCATGCGAGGCATCGGCGAGCAGCGCGCGATACCCGGTGATCGAGCGCGTGAAGCCATTGTAGATCAGTACCGCTGGCACGGCGGCGGCCAGACCCATCGCCGTGGTCAGCAGTGCCTCGGCGATGCCCGGGGCAACCACCACCAGATTGGTGGCCTGCGAGCGCGAGATGCCGATGAAGCTGTCCATGATGCCCCAGACCGTACCGAACAGCCCGACGAACGGCGCGGTGGAACCGACCGAAGCGACGAGGTTGATGCCGCGGGTCATGCGACGTGCGAGTTCCGTCTCCAGACTCAGCAGGCGTACGCTCGCGCGCTCCTTGAGCCCATCGGCGCACGCCGGTACGGCGAGGTCGCCGGCGCGCGCCATCTCGGCGCGCACGCCGCCGGTGAGCGCCGCGGCCGCGGCACCATTCAAAGGCCCGAGCCCCTGCAGCGAATGGCTGCGCTCGAGCAGCCCCACGTCGTTCTTCAGCGTGCGGCACGCACGGCGCAGCTCGCGGGTCTTGGCGATCCACACCGTCCAGGTCGCCACGGATGCGAGCACCAGCAGCGCCAGCACGCTCTTCACCACCACGTCGGTGCCGGCGAGCATGCCCAGGACAGTGAAATTACTGGTCGATTGCAGAACTGGCGCCATGAATGATTATCCCCCGAAAGTTCGGATGAAAGTTCAGGTTGTGTTTGGTCCGCCTGTCGCACATATGTTACTACATATGTCGTAAGTAGGGTGACTCGACGTCGCGAGTACGGCGAGTTGCAGGGGTTGCACGTGCTTGGACCAGCAGTCCGCCATGAGGATTTCGGCCGTCCCAAAAACAGGAAGCGGCGCTCGTGCGCCGCTTCCGGCCCTGACACTCGGGTCCGGCACGCTCAGAGGCGCACCGTGTCGCGTTACGCGAGGTTGGCCTTGTACAGTTCCAGCAGATGCCGCCAGGCGCGTTCTGCGTCCGCTCTGTTGTAGGTAAGCGCGCCGTCCGCCTGGTGCGGCATATCAGGCACAGTCCAGCCGTGGAACGTTCCGGTATAAACCACGACCGTGGACATCTGCACCGCCGGCACCGAGGAGGCTGCCAGAGCGCTCTTCAGCTTGTCCTTCGCGTCCGGCTGGCGCATGTCGTCACTGGCAGCAATCGCAATGTACATCTGCGCACGGAACTGCGGGATCAGATTGCTGGGGCTGTCGGACTTGACGGTGCCGTCCTTGTCCTCGGTCACGAGACCTCCGCCGTGGAAGGTCGCGCCCGCACCGATGCGGTCGGCCTGCGAAGCCACCGTCCTGAACACCAGCGGGCCGCCCATGCAATAGCCCTGCACGCCGATCTTCCTGTCGGTGTCGACCTCGGGCTGCGAGTCGAGGAAGGCCACGTGGGCCTTGGCGTCGGTCTCGATCGCGCCGGGCTTGTTCATGGGACCGGTCCAGGCGCGCATCTTCTGCAGAGTCGCCGGATCACGGAAATTGAAGCTCGCGATCTGGCTCTCCTCGATCACGGGCGCCTTCTGCGTGCGATAGAACGGATTCGGGATCAGCACCGAGTAGCCCGAAGTTGCCAGGCGAGCGCCGAAGTCCCTGCGGAACGTCGGCCGCAGACCGAAAATGTCCGTCCAGATGATGACGCCCGGATGCTTGCCGGCGGCCGGGTGAAAATAGGCCGCGTCACACATGCCATCATCCGTCTGGATCTCGACATCCTTCTCCACGACATGCATCGTGTGCCCGCGCGCGTGCCCATGCTCCGCTGCCGACGCAACCGAGCTTGCGCTGACGGCCAGGCCTGCGGCGGCCGAGAGTGCTACGAACTCGCGGCGCGATTGATCCTGCGGCGAGACCTCCTCTGAAGAGTGGTTCCTGTCGTCGCTCGTCATGTGTAGATCCTCTGTAATAGTGACCCGCTCGTGTCTCAGCAACGATTGCGCCGCATCGGGCCCCCGCGGCCGCTACAGCTTACTACTGCCAGTGCCCGCGGGGCGGCTCTTAACAACCCTTGACACCGGGCGGCGTCCGTCATCGGGGCGCCTGCAGGGCCGCCGCCGGCGGCTGCGAGAGTGCGCCCGCGGCGCCGTTTGCGGGGGCGCTGTTTGATGTAGCGGGATCAGCCCCGGCTTGCACGGTGCCGGCCTGCACGGTGCCGGCCTGCACGGTGCCGGCCTGCGCGGTCCCGGCCTGTTCCGTCGCGGCTTGTCCAGTCGCGGCCTGCCCGCCGGCGGGGGCGTGCTCTGGGGCGTGCTCCGAAGCCTGCTCGGTGGCATGGGTCGCCGCGAGCCTCGCGGCCTCGGCAGGGGTGGGCGGCAGGGTCTGCGTCGCCAGTGTCGCCTCGTTCACCACGGAAGGATCATCGCGCAGGCGCACATACAGCATGCCCTGCGCCGGATGCGGCACGGGCAGCGAATAACCCGGGAACCCGTCGGGTACTTCGGTCGGATGATCAAAGCGCGTATCGGCGGAAACGGCGTCCAGAAGAAACAAGTCCGAGCCGCTCAGCTTGCATGCCAGCTCCGGAGTCGCCGGGCAGGTGAGCTGCGTCAGCGTCGGCAGGCGCACGAGCGTGACCAGCGGCTGCCAATCGCCGGCTACCCCATCGGCCACGACTCGAAACTGCAGCGGGCCGAAGGCCGAAGAGCCGAACGCACGCGTGGGGTCGAGCCTGGCGACCGCGACCTGCGCGTCCTCGAGTGTCAGCCCGCCGTTCGTGAGCCCGAGCGTCGTGGATACGCTCTCATCGGCGGTGGCCACTTCGATTTGCTCATCACGCGCGAACTGCGCGGGGTAATGCGCGCGCACCGAGAAGGTCAGCGTCGCGTCCTGCGGCAGCTCGTCGGTCGCGGCGAGCTGGATATTGCTCGCGCCGCCTGCGCCAGAGAGCTGCACGCTCTTGCCGATGAGAGTCACGCTCGGGCGCGGCGCGACCACGAGCGCATCCAGATCGAATACGCGGCCATCCCGCAGAGTCACCTGTGCCGTGAGGCTGTCGCCTTCCTTGAGCGCCATGACCGCCGCGGGCACCGTGGCAGTGGCGAGCACGGTCGCAGCCGGGGAGGACGCTGCCGGGGTGGACGCTGCCGGGGTGGACACGGCCGGGCCGGACGCTGCCGGGGTCGCACTGGTCACGGCCACGGGCACGGGGGTAGTCGTAGCGACTGAAGCGTTGGCCGCCGAAGCTGCCGGAGCGACGGCGCCTGGAGGCTGCGCAACCATCGTCAGCTGATCGGTGCCCTGCGCAGAGGTGAGCTTCGCGGGCAGGAAGCGAATACCTTTCATGGTCAGGCTCGCCACCTGGTCGAGGCGGCTGCCCCGCAGCAATCCCCGAGCCTCTCCGGCGCGGATCGTGAAGCTGTCCAGTCGTCCCGCCGCGGAGAACGCATGCAGCTGCAGCGGCTCGGCCTTGGCGCCGTACTGTGTGACCACCAGCGTGAGGGAGCCGGGCTTCGCCTCCTGCAGCGGCAGCGTCACCTCCATCTCGTTGAGCTTTACCGTCTTCCAAGTCGCCTTCACCGGTGTGCCGCTGCCATCCTCGAGCATCACGTCTTCGATGCAGCCGACGCTGACGGCCTGCAGGTGCACGGTGTCGGCACGCCCGACGATCAGACTGCCGTCATCGCTCGGCAGCAGAGCCAGCGCGCGCGCCTGTGCATTGACCAGCTGGAAGCTCGGCCCGGCATATTCGTCGAAGCCCCAGTACCCGTGCAGCGTCGCGTGGATGTCATCACCGAGATCGGTGCTGGCGAGATCACCGGTATCGACCACCAGGCCACCCTGCTCGGGATCGGCATGCGCGGGCAGTTCGATGGCTTGACCGTCCTTGCCCGTCAGCCGCAGCGCCAGATCGCGTGCGTAGCTCGTGGAGAACACCAGCGGCGCGCCTTCTACCGGTAATACCAGCGAGGTCTTGCGTGCGCAGAACATCTGCTTGGGATCCACCGCGTGCAGGGGCGGCAGCTGCGCTGGCTCGACCGCCGGCAGCGCCGTCACCAGCACGGAGCGCGGATTGTGAAACGACGGCGGCGTGTTCAACGTCAGGGAAAGTTGATCGCCATACTGCGCCGCGAGCGCCGGGATGTACTGGTACTGTGCAGTATGCAAGGAGCCCATGATGCGCACGATGTCCAGCACCGAGGCGATGTAGGGACTGTAGTAGCCATAGCTCAACTGCGGGGTGTAGCTGGCCTCCATGGCCAGATCGGTGGCCGGCCCAGAGGTCAGTGCTTCAACTATCGAAGTACTGTGTCCGTCGTTCAGGATCAGTGAATCCTGTCCCGCCATGAGGCACGGCACCTGCAGCTCGGGGATTTTCTGCAGGCACTTGTCATCCATCTTGATCGCGAGGCTGCGTGCGAGCAGCGGAGCCGCCTGCTCGAGCGTGGTCTGCCCGTCCGAGCCGTCGAGCGCGTGCAGCGCGACGACGTACGCCTGCAGCCGCGAGCGGTCCAGCGTCGCCTGGTTCAGATCCTGCGAGGCGCGCACGAACGCTCCCGGGCGTCCGCGCACCGCCCCCTGCAGCGTATGGAAGTCGCCGGCGGCTTTCGGGGCGAGGAACACCAGCACCTGCTGGGCGCCCGCCGGCACCGTGACGGTCATGCCATGCTGGCAGCGCCGGTTCCAGGTCTCACAGGAGAAAAACCAATTGGACGGCGGCGGGTTGGTCGAGCCGCGCAGGAAGGCCGTGACGAGCAGGTAGCGCGCCGACTGCGTGGCCGGCAACGCCGCCTTGATCCACAGGTGATCCCCCACCGCGAGGTTGGGCACCTCACTGATCGGCAGCGTGGTCCCCCCGCGCGTCACTTTGACCTGGATGCTCGGACCGATGAGGTCGAACGGCGCGGGGTCGGCCCAGGCCGGAGCACCGGCGGCGAGCAGCGGCAGCGCGACGAGCAAGGGCGGTGAGGCAAGCAGGCGGAGCAGGCGGCGGATGGCCCGGGACCACAACAGCGATGTCTTCAGCACGGGCGGCCGCCCTCCACGTATCCGTCTGCCGGAAGCGCCCATTCAAGGTGGCGGCAAGGATGCTGTCAACCTGTCGCTTTACTCTCGCTGAACGGCGACGCTTGGCGCTGCGTTGCGGTGAATACGCCGCGCGGGTCGGGCGGCTACCCGGCAGAGTCCCTCGTATTCAGCCTTTACGGGGGTAGAGACGATTGGAGGACGTTGCCTGCCTGCGAATCTCGCGCATCAACGGCGCCGGAAGTTTCGCGCCGAGAAGCGCGACGGCTGCCGGGATCGCTGCGGCATCTTCCTGCGGAATATCCAGGTCATCCACGTCGGGATGCCATCCCTTCGGATCGGCATACAGATCGGCCAGTGCGAGCGGTGCCGGCAAGGCCCGCAGGCCATAGATCCGCTTATCCGGCGCGGACTCTACGGCGGAGTGGACTTTCTTGAACCAGGAAATCGGCCGGCCATGAATGTCGGCCCCGTGCAGCGCTACGTAGCTCGGGCGCGAGTGCACGGCGACCGATAGACGGGCCGGGATCTGCGTGATCCATCCCGCTGCATGCAGCACCGATTCCCCGCAGAGGATGGCGCTCGGATATTCGAACAGCAGGGCGGCGATGCGCAGCTCTCCGAGCTGATTGCATCTGACTTTATTGAAGTAGATCCGCGCGCGCTCGCCGGCAGGCTCGACGAGACCTTGCTTCTTCCAGCGCGCCAGGCACACCGCGGCGGCCTCGTTGGAGAGACGGGTACCCGCGCCAGCGCACCGCGCACGTACTCGATCAT
>JASHPX010000325.1 GCA_030037905.1 Gammaproteobacteria bacterium | reverse complement strand
TGCGATGGATGCATGTCTCGCGATGGATGCATGCCACGCGACGGATACCCGCCACGCGCACTGTCGGATCCACGTTGTGCAGCGGGGTCACGCGCGTCTGCAGGACTTGCGCGCGACCGCGCGCGGCGTAAGCCACGCCCGAGTCCCTGCAGCCAGCGCCCGAGCGGGCTCGCATACGCACGCACGGCAGGCAGCCGCAGCAGCAGCTCGCGCAGGGCCTGCAGCTTCTCGATCGCGGCGAGCTGCGCGGCGTCGGGCTGATAGCCGTGCGCGATGAGCGCGCGCTCGTAGGTCTCGCGCAGCGTAGGCGTGGTGGTCTCGAGCGCCGCGCGAGGCGCGGACGCGGCGGACAGCGGCACGGGATGCTCGGGCGATTCGATGGCGCTCGCGCTCGGTGGATTTCAGAGATCAGAGATTCTGGTAGTTGGGACCGCTGCCGCCTTCGGGCACGGTCCAGTCGATGATCTCGTACGGGTCCTTGATATCGCAAGCCTTGCAGTGCACGCAATTGGCGGCATTGATCTGCAGCCGCCGCTGGCCCGCCGCCTCAGTCACCATCTCGTAGACCGCCGCAGGACAGAAGCGGGTACAGGGGTTGCCGAACTCCCGGGTACAGCGCTCCAGGCAGACGCTGGGGTCGAGGATCCGGAGGTGCACGGGCTGGTCTTCCTCGTGGCTCGTGGCGGCGAGGAACACGGCGGCGGTGCGATCGCGCGGCGGCAACGTGCGTGCAGCCCAGCGGCGTGCGGGCGGCGCGCTCGCTGGCGCGCTCGCGGAGAGCGGCTCGAGCGTGCGGAAATCCGGGGTCGAATGTGCGGCGTCGGCGCGCAGCGTCCAGGGCGAGTATCCGCGCAGCACGGTTTCCAGCGCCGCGTTGAAGAGGCCCGGCCACAGGCCGCGCTTGAAGCCGGGTTTGACGTTGCGTACGCGCCAGAGTGCGCGCGCGGGGGCCGAGGCGCGAAACGCTGCGTCGAAACCGACGGGACCGGCGTGTCGGTGCAGATGCTCGGCCGCCAGCATTCCGCAGCGCATGGCCTGATCGATGCCCTTGAGGCGCGCCACATTCAGCGTGCCGGCCGCATCCCCGATCAGCAGCGCCCCGGGCATCTCCAGTCGCGGTAGCGCCTGCCAACCTCCGGTCGCCACGGCACGCGCCCCATAGGCGAGCGGCTCGCCCCCGGCAAGCAGTGGCTCAATCAGCGGGTGATGCTTGTATTGCTGGAATACCTCGAAGGGCTCGAGGCGCGGATCGCGGTAGTCCAGCCCGACGAAATAGCCCACGCACAGCTGATCGCGGGGCAGGTGGTAGACGAAGCCACCTCCATAGGTACGCGGATCCAGCGGCCAGCCCACCGTGTGCTGCACCAGCCCCGGCCGCGTGCGGCCCGCCGGCAGTTGCCACAGCTCCTTGAATCCCAGCCCGTAGGTCGGTGCGGCACGGCCATTCGCCAGGCCGAAGCGCGTGATCAACTGTTTGGCGAGACTGCCGCGGCAACCCTCGGCCACGACCGTCACGGCGGCACGCACCTGCGCACCGGGCGTGAAAGAGGCTTTGGGCGTGCCATCGCGCCGGCGCCCCATATCCGAGAGAAGCACGCCGCTGACGCGGCCGCCCGCGTCGAAGGTCGCCTCGGCCACTGCGAATCCGGGGAAGACGTCCACGCCGAGCGCTTCCGCACGCTGCGCGAGCTGCGCCGCGAGCTGGTCAATGGAAACGATGAAGGTGCCTGCCCCGTGCTGCTGCGGCGGGGTGGGCAGCGGCACTGAGCGCCGCGCCGATAACCAGCGAAACTCGGTGCGGCGCACGGGCAGGCAGATGGGAGGCGGAGTGCTGCGCCATTCCGGCAGCAGCTCATCGAGTGGCCCTGGATCGAGCAGTGCGCCGGACAGCAGATGCGCCCCGACGCTCGCGCCCTTCTCCAGGACGCAGACGCTGCGCGCCGGGTCCAGTTGGCGAAGGCGCATGGCACAGGCCAGGCCGGCCGGGCCGGCCCCGACGATCACGACGTCATAATCCATGACGTCGCGCGCGGGGGCGTCGGGGGAATGTGTCGGCGCCGGGTCGCTCATTCGGCCGGCGCGGCCATGCGTTCTGCGTTCCTCGTGGCCACGTTCGCCAGGTCCGGCTCGCCCAGCACAGCCAGCAGCGCCGCGCGCGTGCGCTCGCGCAGCGCCGCGGGGGCGGCCAGCCCATCGGCCGCGGCCAGCCTGTCCGCTGCGGTCGTGGAAATCGGAGGCAGAACCTGCACGTCGATGCGGCCCGGCCGCGGCCACAGGCTACCCGGAGGCAGGCAGTGGCGCGTCCCGCGGATCGCGAGCGGTACCACCGGCAGTCGGGCACGGGTGGCGGCGGCGAATGCGCCGATGTGAAAGTGCAGCAGTCCGATCTCGGGGCTGAACGTGCCCTCAGGGAAGAACACCAGCGCCTGGCCGCCCGCTGCACGGCGCAGCACACGCCGTGTATCCCGCAGCACGCGGCCGTGGTTGTGGCGTTCCATGAACTCCACGCCGATGCGGTGCAGAAGCAGCCCCGCGAGCGGTACGGCGGCCATCTCCCGCTTGATGACGAAACTGAAGGAGGACGGTAGCAAGCCGGCCAGCAGCACCCCATCCAGATAGCTGCAGTGATTGGCCACGATGACGCACGGTACCGGCAACCCGCCCACCCGGCTCACCGGTTGAGCCGCGGACAGGGCGTCTGCGACCACGCTCACTCGCATCCCGGCCAAGCGCAGGGCGAGCCGGGCCGCGCCGCCCACGAGCCGTCGGCGGCGCTCCAGCGTGCCGGGTAGCAACAGCAAGGTCAGGGTCACGAGCCCGACCAACAGGAACTGCAGCCAGGCGTACAGGCCATAGAGGACTCGCCACGGCGTGGGCCAGCCCTCCCGGGCGGC
>JASHPX010000324.1 GCA_030037905.1 Gammaproteobacteria bacterium | reverse complement strand
CTTCGTGCGCCACACCGAGCCGGATGCCGATCAGCAGATGCTGCTCGCAAAGCTCGCCTGGACCTTGCCGCCTCAGGCTCCACCGAGGATCACTGCTGCAAAAATAGCAGCGCCGGTGTAGGGCAGACCTTTGACGCCCCTCACTTGGAAAACCAAGCACTTGCGCTCAGCCCTATGCCCCAGTTGCGAAAGTCAGGGTAGGTATCCGCGCCGTGCCTCCAGCAGATTGATATGGAAGGTCAGTGCCGCGAAAAGCGCGTGATCGAGTCCTCCCATTGCAAGGCGGATGACGTAACCCCTTGCGTGCTGCAAATCCAGGACACTGAGCGCGATGAGCAAGAGCAGCAGCACGCAATTCGCGCAAACCGGAGGGTGTAAAAGTCGTAGATCCTGACCTGAGGCAGGCTGCTCCAGCGTCGTATGGCCATCGATGCGATCAGGAACCCCGATACGGCAAAGAATATCTGCACCCCCCGTTGTCCGTTCCAGACCAACGATGACACCAGCTGCGGGGGCAATCCCTGCGTGTACGGCACGTGCGCGATGAGCAGGCGTATGTTCACGTGATTGAGCAGTACGAAGAGAATCGCGAGGCTGCGTAGCGCGTCTACTCCGTCGAGCCTGATCCAATGAGAACCATTGCCCGTATTCACGGGCGTATCGTCGGCCATGGTGGCGGACCCGCCGAGTTGCCTCATTACGGAACAGCCGACTGCAACGGCCGACTCCATGACTAAAGTCTTAGTTGGACTCTAGCTAAGTTCTTAGTTAGAATGCAAGCCGGAATGAAAGCGAAAACTCGCAAAGGCATTCCGCGCAGGCCACTCACAGTGACCGAGCTGGAGATGATGAATGTCATCTGGCGACTCGGTCCCTGCACGGTGGCACAGGTGCGAAACGCGCTACGACCAGGGCGCGAGCTCGCCTATTCGAGCGTCTCGACAATCGTACGAATCCTCGAGCAGAAGGGATTCGTCACCAGCAGCAAGCTCGGGCGCGGTCACCTGTATTCGGCCGCGATGGCCAAGCAGGACTACCAGGCGCTGAGTCTCGAACACGTCGTAAAGCAGGTGTTCGACGATACCCCGAGCCTCTTGGTGCACCGGCTGCTCGATAGCGGGAGTTTGACCGAAGCGGACCTCGGTGATATCCGCGCGCTGCTGCGCAAGAAGACGAGCTGAATGTCTTCGCCCGGCTTTGCGGCGATCGCGGCGGTCGGCCTCTATGCCTGTGCCAACGTGTTGATAGTGGCCGCCGCGGTACTGCTCTCCGGGATCCGCGCACTCAACCGCGTCTTGCCCCGGTCGCTGAGCTACCGACAGGTTCTTCTCATGGGTCGGGCGCTCGCTGTCGCTGCGCTTATCCTGCCCGTACTGGCGGGATGGTGCGGCAGCAACGGACTCTCCCCGCTCAGGGCGCAGGTCTGGGCGGCGCCTTCCATGGAAGCTGGTATGGCCGCGGTCTCGGAGGACGCCCGGATTGACGTTGCAGTCGACGCAAAACAGACGTCCCTGCCGTTGAACGCTGCCGTCGGCGTGACTCTGCTGTTTTTCGCGAGCGGTTTTTTCGTGACGGTCCGGTGCGCTCTCTCGCAGGCGCGCGTCACATTTCGAGCTATTCGCAACGCCCAGGCATTGCGAAGCATCCGTTCGATACGCATTCTCGTCTCCGACGAGGAGCCCGTGCCTTTTGCAGCTTGGATTCCCGGCCGCTGCTACGTCGTACTGCCGGCCGCGCTGCTGCTTCGACCGGCGCATGTCCGCATGGCACTCAGGCACGAAGGGCAACATCACCGTCAGAGAGATACTCGGTACGTTTATGCGGCGCTGCTCGGCAGGGCGTTGTTTGGCGCGAATCCCGCCGTCCACTGGCTCACGCGGCAGCTGTTCGAGTTGCAGGAGTTCGCCTGTGATGAGGCACTCGCACGGCGGCCGGACCACCGCAGCGATACGTATTGCGCGTGCCTGCTGCGCGTCGCCGAGGCCGCTTTGGGCGCGGGGCAGGCTCAGCTGCGCTCGTTCATGGCGAACTGGCAGGTTTGCGCACTTCGGCGCCGCATAGAGGTTGCCCTGCGACCTCCCGTGCGCAGCCTCGGGAGCCCGGCGGCGGCCAGCGTGGGTCTGGCTGCGGTGGCGCTGCTTGCGACACTCAGCGCCGCGATCGTCACACCCGTTCGGGATCGGCGCCTGTCGCGGGCGCAGGCCGAGCAATTGCTGGCTGCCACGCCCGGCGCGTCGGCCTGGGGCCTGAGGATAAATGATGCTGTCCTGAAGCAACTCAACGTGCTTCTGGGGACGCCCGACGGACTCATGTTCCTCAATTCCAGTATTGCCCGTATGCACATCTACGAACCGCGCGTTCTCGCAGCGCTGGAGCAGTATGGGCTGCCTCCGCAGCTCGCGGTCGTGCCGCTCGTGGAATCCGGATATCGCAATCTCCCGGCCCGCCGAGGGGCGGGCGCGGGCTTATGGATGTTCATCGGCAGGACAGCCAGAAACTATGGATTGCAGGTGTCCAGCCAGCGGGACGAGCGATTGGACGTTTCCGCGGAAACGCGCGCCGCCATGCAGATGTTCTCGGATCTGCGAAGCCTCTTGCGGAACTGGCCGCTGACTCTGATGGCTTATAACTCGGGCATATCCAGGGTGGAGGCCGGGATGCGGGCAACGCATTCACGAGATGCCTGGGTCCTCTATCAGGCCGGGTATGGGAATGACCCGGACTACCTCGCCAGGACTGCAGCCGTGATGCTGATCCTATCAAACCGGGCATGGCTGCGTTGAATCGACGTAAATTCCTGAT
Organism: Gammaproteobacteria bacterium; assembly: GCA_030037905.1. Lineage (GTDB taxonomy): Bacteria > Pseudomonadota > Gammaproteobacteria > Steroidobacterales > Steroidobacteraceae > FEN-1191. The sequence goes on along the minus strand of JASHPX010000324.1, from coordinate 28,798 downwards.
CGCGATTGGGGCTCTGCATGCCGCTCTTGCTCAGGCTGGGACACTGGCCGCCGTGCCGACCCTGGCGGCCCTGCCGCCGGCCGTCCGCAACCTGGGCCCACCGCTCCACGCCATTCTCATGACCTATTGGTCGGACGATACGTCCAGGTACGCGGACTATCCCGTACCGGGCAGTTTGTCCTCGCGCGGAGCGATTCAGGCCAACCCGCAGCTGCTGCGTCAGCTGGACGACCTCGACGTGATGGCCTATGCCTTTCTGAAGGTAGATGCTGGCGGCGAGTTGTATTTCCGCCGGCCCGACGTGGACCTGTCCACGAGCGATGTGGGGGATTTCTGTCATGAGTGGCCGTCCGCCTGTCCACACACCACCGCGGCATTGGCAGGCAGCTTCGATGCCTTTGCACGTCTACAAAACCAGCGGGGTGAGCTGCAGAAAATAATTTCCGTTGGCGGCTCCGCCAGCCAGTCCTCCCTCGACAACGCCCTCGCCCATCCAGAGGCATTCGTGCGTTCCGCCTCCGCCCTGATCCACGCTTTCCACCTGAGCGGTATCGACCTGGATTTTGAGCCCGACGCTTTCTTTTCATCCGGACAGGGCGAGCGATACGCGCAGCTGATCCGCCAATTGCGCCGGGCGCTGGGGCCGGGGGCCTTCATCAGCATGGAGATTCCGGCGGATCGGGAAACGCTCCGCAGTCTGGACTGTCCCGCTGATACGAGATGTCGCGCCAACCTGGCGCACATTGCCGCCGATGCCTATGTCTCACTGATGGGCTACGACTTTCATGGCCCGCGATATCCGGGTGGCATCACGGGAAATGATTCCAATCTATACGCTGACCCGGACGAGCCGCTGGTGCCGCAGTTCTACCATGTCAGTGACAATCAGGCCGTCGAATACCTGACATTCCGTCGCGTGGCGCCGAGCAGAATTCTATTGGGATTCCCGGCCTTCTTCGTTTCCTATGGAGGAGTGCACCCGCTGCCTGAGCGTACCGGGCTGTATCAGTCCTTCGATCCATCGCGCACGGAGACGTTTGATCTGGGATTGCCCGGCCTCGGCTCAGACAAGCTCTTGCCGGGGCTGTTGCGTTCGGGATTCACGACCCACAGTCTTCGCGTCGCTGACGAGCTCAGCGCCGTCTACGCGTACAACCCATCGTTACGACGGTGGATCAGCTATGACGATGCAGCCTCGGTCGCCGCGAAGGCCAGCTACGTGGAGTCCCGGCGCTTGGCAGGCATGATGATGTGGGAGATGGGGGAGGACGTGCCTCCGGGCTCGGCGCAGTCCCTGCTGGACAGCGCTCATCGGGCATTATTCGCGCGGCTCACCCGCTGACCCTGGCGGCTGACGTCCAGCTGTCCCGTCTCCACCGGACGCGCGGCAGTCCGCTTGATGCTTCCGGGAAAAGTGGTACAGATGTATCGGCCGCACAGGCGTCCGGCCGGCCGTACAGGCGCCCGGCCGGTAGCACAGGCGCCCGACCGGGGCGAGGAGGTCAGAGCATATGAGCAGAGCACCTGGGCATCAGAAATGGCCGCAGCATGAGGTGCGTGAGACACGCGTTCCTCAGCGGGTCACCGTGGATATCAGCGGGCAGTTGGTCGCGGATTCTGCCGACGTCATCCGTGTCGAGGAGGATGGATCTCCGCCGCGCTACTACTTTCCCCGCGCGGACGTGCGTATGGACCAGCTCGAGCGTACGGCGACCTCGAGCGAGTGCCCGTTCAAGGGAACCGCGCATTACTTCAGCTTGCGCGTGCACGGCCGCGTGCTGAACGATGCGGTCTGGACCTACGAGGACCCGTACGACGAGCATCGGGGTCTGCAGGAGCGACTCGCGTTCTACGATGACAAGTACGCGGACATCCATGTCATGCCGCAGGATGGAGAACAACCGTAAAGAGGGGGTGACGAGGTAGCCCATCGGCAGATAGACCGCAGTGCAGGGCTTCGGCCGCCACGCCCGCGCCGGCGGGCGCCAGGCTGTCCGATCAAATCGCCGAGAATGTAACGACCATCGCGGCGCTGATGCAGCAGGAGCGGCGGGCTACCACCACGCCCTCGCAACAGCGCCTGGAGCACCTGAGCCGCCTGGTCGGGCGGCCTTCCTATCTGGTCATCTTGCTGGCACTGGTGCTCGCATGGGTGATCTTCAATGCCGTTGCATCCGCGGTGGGTCTACCTGCCATCGATCGGCCACCCTTCCAATGGCTACAAGGCGTGCTGATGCTCGTTGCCATGCTCACATCGACGACGGTGCTGATTGCGCAGAACCGCGAAGAGCGTCTCGAGCAGCAGCGCGAACACCTGGAACTGCAGATCAATCTGCTGACGGAGCAAAAGGTCACACGTTTGATCTCGCTGCTCGAGGAGCTGCGGCACGATCTGCCAATGGTGCGCGATCGGCATGACCCGCAGACGGCGCGGTTGCAGGAAGCCACCGACACCGCACAGGTGATCTCCGCCCTGAAGGAGATGGGAGTCACGGGGCAGGACAGTGCGGGTGGCGCTGGCGATAAGCCAGGGGCCGGCAGGCCATGAGCCAGCAGGCCATGAGAAGGTGTGGTCAGATCCGCGCCGATGGTTATTGCCGCGCGCCGATGGTGGCGAAGTCACAGTCTCCGGAGAAGCACCACTCGAGAGCCGATCCTTTGCGTATCGCGCCCGGATGGGAATGAAACAGAGTCCCGGGCGGCGCTGCAATGAAGCCGGCCCGCTCTACGATGTGCGCAAACCAATCATAGGTCAGGCCGTCATGCAGCTCGGCTACGAGCGCATTGACGCGCTCGGAGCAGGTGGCCATCACCGCGGGCAGAACCCTCCTCTCGCCGCCCTCTATGTCCAGCTTCAGAAGATCACACTCGGCAAGACCCGCTTCATCGAGGATGCTCTCCAATGCCATCGCCCTGACCGCACGGCCGCCCGCCCTGGTGCCGACATGATGTCCCCAGCTTGGACCGCTCTCATCGAAAGCCACGCTGCCGTCGTGTTCCCAGATGGCGGCGTTGATGAGCACCGCACGCTCGTCGATCGCAAGCGAATCGGCCTGATGCTGCAGGGTGCGAAATGAATCCGCATCCGCCTCGACGCCGACATAGCGCTCGAGCTGGCCGCCGCTTCTCCAAAGGGCCCAGGCGAGAAACATACCGCAATTGGCACCACAATCTACGACGGTACGAAACGGCCACGTCGGGGTCGCGTACTCTGCATTACGAAACAGCTCCCAGGCGACTGGGATATCGGTGGTATTGGGCCGAAACACCACGGGGCGCGCCAACCCACGCAGATTCAAATAGTCATGCGGCCGAACGAGGCGGCGGCGCCCTTTCATCGCGAGAACGGTCCTGATATTGCTGCAGCGTGTAAGCAGCCAGAGATTGTCGGTGATTGCGGACAACGGGGGCCTCTTCAGTGGCGCGCCTGGGGGCGACGACGCAATCTGGCGTCACGGGCAGGTGCGAGGCCATAGGGTCAGTCTCAACCGCTCGTAGGTCACATCTGGCCATGCGCCTACCGCCATTGCAGCGCCCGCGAATTCGCGCCTTAATAGCGCCTTAGATAGTCCCGATGCGGCGCAAACACCCCGGACTCACGGGCGCTCGTGCGAGGGTGGGCTGTCTGGGGGTCGGAAAGAGGGGGCAATGCAAACACGATATCTTCTGCTGGGCGTGTTGGGCACCTCCCTGGCGCTCGGGGCCTGCTCCCAGCGGGCTGCTCAGGGCGCTGTGCCAGCCCGCGCAGCGGCCGGTGCAGCGGGGGCGGTGAGCTCGCCGGCGCCGGTCCCGGCGCCCCTCGTGACCATCGAGACCGGAACGCTGCAGGGCGCCGTGACCGCTGGGGTCGAGTCCTTCAAGGGAATACCTTACGCGGCCCCGCCCGTGGGCGATCTGCGCTGGGAGCCTCCGCAGCCCCCGGCGCACTGGAACGGGGTACGCCAGGCCACTGCCTTCGCGCACGACTGCGCGCAGCAACCCTTTCGCTCCGATGCTGCGCCGTTACGTACCACGCCCAGCGAGGACTGCCTCTATCTGAACGTGTGGCGTCCGGTGGGCGCGCATGGCCTGCCGGTCATGGTCTGGATCTACGGCGGTGGCTTCGTCAACGGCGGTTCCTCTCCGGCGGCTTACGATGGCACGCATCTGGCGGCCAAGGGCGTCGTGCTGGTCAGTTTCAACTATCGACTCGGGCGCTTTGGGTTCTTCGCCTTTCCGGCGCTGACCGCCGAGCGTCCCCACGGCCTGCTGGGCAACTACGGCTACCTGGATCAACTCGCCGCGCTCCGATGGGTGCAGATGAATATCGCCGCCTTCGGCGGCGACCCACACAACATCACGGTGTTTGGCGAGTCGGCCGGCGGCGGCTCGGTGCAGGTGCTGCTGACCTCGCCGCTCGCGTCCGGACTGTTCCAGAAGGCGATCGTGGAGTCCGGCGGCGGGCGTGACAATCTCATGGGCGATCGACGGCTCACTCGCGATTTTCCCGGGCTACCGTCCGGTGAGAGGATCGGTGTGAACTTCGCACGCGCCAACCGCATCTTCGGGACCGACGCTGCCGCGCTCGCCGCGCTGCGTGCGCTGCCGGCCGACAAGATCATCGACGGCCTCGGTTTTCTGAGCCTGCTCGAGAGCTTGCGGCAGCAGCAGTCGGGGCCGCCGACCTATGCCGGTCCCATGGTCGATGGGCGGATCGTGGTCGAAACGCCCGAGGCGGCCTACCGCTCGGGGCGCTTCGCCCGCGTGCCGCTGCTGATCGGCGCCACTGACGCGGACCTCGGCATCAACACTGCGCGCACGATGGCCGCGGCGCTCGCGCCCTTCGGGGCCGACCGCCGCCGCGCGCTCGCGCTCTACGATCCACGGCATTCGAACAATGTGCTGCTGGTCGGAAGGAGCATCGCTGCGGATCGCGGCATGGTCGAGCCCGCGCGCTTCGACGCCGCCGAGTTCGCCGCGCACGGACTTGCTGCCTACGAGTACCGCTTCTCCTATGTCGCGCCGGCCGCCGCCGCGGCGTTCGCCAAGGAACCCTTCGCCAAGCTGGCACTCCCCGGCGCGCAGCATGCGTCCGAGATTCCCTACGTCTTCGACACGATCGGGGCGGTGCTCGGCGCACAGGTGACCCCGGCTGACCAGGCGACCGCCGAGGCCGCCAGCACCTACTGGACCAACTTCGCCAAAACCGGCAACCCCAGCGGCGTGGCCGACTCACCGGCCAATGACTCCGCCGCCGCGGCGCTCCTGCCTGCCTGGCCTGCGTATTCGTCCAAAACGGATCTGCTGATGAACTTCACGCAGACCGGCCCCATGCCGATGCGCGACCCATGGCACGTGCGGCTCGACCTCACCGCCGCGCACGCGCATTGATCATGGGTGCGCGCGCCCAATTTGAGCGCTCGGTGCGGCTGCGTATTGTGCTGCTCGTCGCGAGCACGATGATCCCTGCTCTGGCAGCACCTCAGTCAGTGGGCAGCCCGTCTGTCCCTGCGCCTGCAGCGCGGCCGTGGCTCGAGAGCGCTCGCCCGGCAGACGAGCGCGCGAAGCTCGCGCTGGCGGCGATGACGCTCGATGAGAAGATCAGCCTGCTGCATGGCTACTGGGCCGTCTCAACGCAGCGTTTCGGCGCCAGCAGCGTGAAGCTGCCTGCGGAAGCTATTCCGGCGGCCGGCTATGTGCCCGGAGTGCCGCGTCTGGGCATACCCGCCTTGTTCGAGACCGACGCCAGTCTCGGAGTCGCCAATCCCATGGATTCGCGCCCGGGAGATGTGGCGACGGCTCTGCCGGCGGGCCTGGCACTCGCAGCGACCTTCGACCCCCGGCTCGCGTATGAGGCAGGTGTCATGCTCGGCGACGAGGCGCGCTCCAAGGGCTTCAACGTGTTGCTGGGCGGCGGCATGGATTTGACGCGCGATCCGCGCAACGGCCGCAATTTCGAATACCTGGGAGAGGATCCGCTGCTGGCGGGGACGATGGCCGGCGAAGAAGTGCGCGGCACACAGGACCAGCATGTGATCTCGACGGTCAAGCACTTTGCCTTGAACGCTAATGAGACCAACCGCACGACACTGGATGCGCGCATCGATCCTGCGGCCATGCGCGAATCCGACCTGCTGGCGTTCAACCTCGCGCTACAGCGAGGCCGGCCCGGTGCCGTGATGTGCGCCTATAACGAGATCAACGGCGAGTATGCATGCGGCAATGACTGGCTGCTCAATCAGGTCCTGAAGCAGGATTGGGGCTATCGCGGCTGGGTCATGTCCGACTGGGGAGCCGTACATGCCACGAACTATCTGCTCGCGGGGCTGGATCAGGAATCCGGCGAGCAGCTCGATCAGCAGGTGTGGTTCGATGCGCCGTTGAAGACGGCGGTCGAGCGGGGCGGCGTGCCGCGGGGGCGCATCGATGATGCAGTGAGGCGCATCCTGCGCTCGATGTTCGCCGTAGGCGTCGTGGACTACCCGCCGGTAAAGACGCCCATCGACTATCCGCGGCACGCTGCGCTGGCATTACAGATCGCGCATCAGGGCATCGTGCTGTTGAAGAACGAGGCTGGTGTGCTGCCCCTGGCGTCGAGCGTGCGTCGCATCGCGGTCATCGGCGGTCACGTGAATCTCGGAGTGCTGTCGGGCGGTGGATCCTCGCAGGTCATCCCCTCGAACGGAACGGCCCTGCGTATTCCACTCGGCGGCACCGGGCCGATGGCAGCCCTGCGCTTCGAGCTGTTCGATCCGTCCGCTCCTGTCACGGCGATTCAGGCGGCGGTACCGCACGCGCGCGTCGAGTTCGACTCCGGAGCGTATCCGGCCGAAGCGGCCGCGCTCGCCTCCCACGCCGACGTGGCCATCGTGTTCGTCACACAGCATGACATGGAAGGCTTCGATGTTCCGGACATGCAATTGCCCTTCGGACAGAACGGGCTGATCGCGGCGGTGGCGGCCGCCAACCCGCATACCATCGTGGTACTCGAAACCGGCAATCCCGTCGCGATGCCCTGGCTCGATAAGGTGGCGGCGGTGCTGGCCGCATGGTATCCGGGACAGGAGGGCGGACAGGCAATCGCCGATGTGCTGTTCGGAGCAGTGAACCCGTCCGGACACCTGCCGATGAGCTTTCCGCGCACGGACGCGGACGTGGTGCGGCCACGACTGCCCAATCTCGGTGCCGAGGCCGGCGCGGCGGTCAGCGTGGACTACTCGGAGGGAGCCGAGGTGGGCTATCGCTGGTATCACGCTCACAACGTCACGCCGCTGTTCCCGTTCGGCTACGGACTCTCCTATACGAGCTTTCGGTACGATCAGCTCAGAGTGTCCGGCGGGCGCACGCTGAAGGTGAGTTTCGAGGTGCACAACACCGGCATGCGCGCCGGCGCGGCCGTGCCGCAGGTGTATCTGACGAGCGCGGCCGGCCGGCCGGTGCTGCGGCTGCTCGGCTTCCAGCGGGTGCAGCTGCAGCCTGGCGGGATGCGCAGCGTGACCATCACGGCCGATCCGCGCCTGCTGGGCTCGTTCGACGAAGCCCATCGCCGATGGATCGTTCCAGCGGGAATGTACGAGGTACACATCGCCCGCTCTGCGGGCGAGCTGCTCGGCGGCGGCACGGTACGCCTGTCCGGCTATACGGCTGCGCCCGCGCGAGTCGACTGACCGGTCGATGGTGGTCGATGGTGATCTAACTGATCCACCATCGACCCATCGACCCAGCCGCCGTCAATGTGATTGCACCGCCGGGGAGGGCGGCGCGGCCGCAGGTCGCGCAGCGGCCCTCGCGTGAGCGTCACCGCGCTGCAGATCCGCGCCGACGTAGCGCTCGAACTCCTCGACGAAGCGCCGCGTCAGCATCTGCTGTTCGGCCGCCGGCGCCTTTTGCTTCAGGTCGAGGAAGCGGCTGCTCTCCTCCTCGTACATGTGGTGGCGAACCGCGCCACAGACGTGCTCGAGCTCGTCCGCATAGTCCTGGCTCATCGGATCGAGGTACTCGAGCTCCCCGAGGTTGATTTTGGCTCCGGCCTGTTCGGTGAAGCTCATGGTGGCGCTGGCTTTCTCGCCCATGCGCACCAGTGCAGGGTACAGCACCGATTCTTCGGCGTTGGAATGTCCCGTCAGCAGTGTCGCGAGATGTTGCTGTGACTGCCGGCGTGACACGGCATCGGTCGCGCTCTTGACCGCCTCGAAGGCCGCATCGATCTGTACATGATGTTGTAGCACCACCGACAGCCAATCATAGGCTCTGCGGCAGCGCGAGCACGCTCGCGCGCTTCGCGGCGCTTATCGTCACTTTCCTGCGGCGTTACCGCCGACACAACCTTGTCCATTATCGACATGCGCGTCTCCTCGAGAACGACGAATCAAGGGCGCACCCGCGTGAGGCCGGCCCGCCGAACGGGCACGGGCCGGACCCGTTTCATCGCGAGCGACTGCGTGCCGCTCGGAGGCTCGGGAATGGCGTTCGGAATCGCCAAACCAGCCGCCCGGACGTCGCGCCTCCTGGGATGAGCGATCAATCCGGGCTGCGTACCCTACGCAGTCACCCGCTGCACCGTCAGTCACCGTCATAGCGAGGGCTGGCGTGGGACTCGTCCGGCTCGCGCGCATTCGGCGCGGCCCAGTCCCGCGCACTCGCACGCTTGCGCATCGGCAGGTGTGGCGTCGTTGTAGCGCCGTTGCGGCGCTCTTGTGGCGCCGTCGTGGCGTTTAGTGCTTGCCGTCGGAGGGAGCGGTGTCCACGCCTGCGACCGAGTACAGGGCGCCCGGTGCATTGCGCGTGCGCTGGAATTCCTCGAGACTCTGACCGCGCATGCCGGCGTAGACCAGCGCATTGGGCGCTCCGAGCACCGCGGCGAGTTTCTCGAGCCCGAAGAACAGCGCTCCATAGTGGATCAGGCCGCGCCAGTCGCGCCCGCGCAGCAAGGTGCGCTCCATATCGGTGAGCTGCGCGGCTTCGAACGCGCCTTCCGGATCCTGCAGGAAGCGCCGCCGGTGCGCGGGCTCGGTGAGGTCGTGCAGGAATTTGTTGAGGCGGTAAGCCTCGCGGCTGCGGCGCAGATCGAACGGGTACGTGCCCGCCAGCCGCTCGAGTCCCGCGCGCTGGCGCTCGACCCGCTGGCGCTCGAGCTGCAGATGCACGGGATCCGGCGGGGCAGTACAGCTCTCCAGCACCAGTGCCGCTATACCCGTCATCGATGGCAGGCAATACGCCCGATGCACACGCTTGACCTGCGCGGACAGCGCTCCGCGCATGATCAGCCACATGATGACCTCTGCGCTCTCGAAGCCGCCCAGCTCGGCGTACTCGGCATGTGTCAGTTGCGTCAGGGCTTCGGGATCCTGCTCGATGAGGTCGAGGAAGCGGCTGTCCCAGTCGGGATTGTTGAAGCCCGCCCGTTCGCCATGCACCTGGTGCGAGAGGCCACCGGTGCCCACGACCACCACACCCAGATCCTGGGGATAGCTCTCGATCGCGCGTCGCAGCGCCTGTCCCAGACGGTAGCAGCGCCGGGCCGTCGGCATCGGCTGCTGCAGCACACCGACCGCCAACGGCACCAGGGCGCCGGGCCAGGCGGGCGAGTGCGGCCACAGCATCGATAGAGGCGAGAAGCAGCCGTGGTCGAGCGGCCGCTGCTGGAACAGCGATAGATCGAATTCATCGGCCGTCAGCGAGCTGGCCAGGTGCTGAGCCAGATCCGGGTGGCCCTGGAGCGCGGGCAGTGCGCGGGGGCCGCCGCCCTCGTCGGCGACTGCCCACCGCTCGCCGATGCCCAGAGCAAACGCTGCGTACTGATCGAAGAAGAAGGCCGTGGCGTGGTCGTTGTAGACGAACACCAGCACGTCGGGTCGCTGCTCGGCGAGCCAGGCGCGCGCCGGAGCAAACGTTTCGAATACGGGCGCCCACACCGGATCCCCGGGTCGGCTGCGGTCCTCGGCAAAGCCGATCGTCGGCGTATGCGAACATCCGATACCCCCGAGAATTCTCGCCATCGCATCCTCTCCCGCGGCCCTATGCGGCACTGCCGGACACTATAGACCAGAAGCCGCGCCCGAGGCTGGATGCCTGCGTACTGGCGCCTGTAGCGCGCCGCGGCGCCCGATGCATCAGGCCCGGCGGCGCAGTCGTGCGGCCAAAGGCGGAGAGGCGATGGCCACCTCGCCCTGACGCAGCCAGGGACCGAGCTGTGGCCGCGGCAATCGAACGCTGCCGATGAGATACAGCGCCGCGCACAGGGCGATCGAGGCCACGGTGATCAGTACCGTGAGCCACAGCGCCCGCCGAATGCCGAACTCATCGAGGGTGGCGCCGCGCGCGCAGCACGATGAAGGTCACGTAGGTGCTGCCGGCGAGCATCGCCACCAGTGTGCCCACCACGGCGTAGGTCGACCACATGAGCTCCACCGGAGCGAGTGGCTGGTTGATCGGGCAGCGTCGCCACGGACACCGCCCATACGATCGCGCCGATCCCGGAGAGCCCAGCGTAGAACCAGCGCCACACGTGAGCGCCGGCGACCAGCCCACCCAGAAGCGGACCGAGCGCCACCGCGCCGAAGAAACCGATATTGACCCAGGCCGCCGTCAGCGGCATACGCTCGGGCGGAAAGCGTCGCACCACGGGCGGCAGTGCGATCACCGGAAGCAAGCCGGTGGCCAGCCCCTGCAATACTCGACCAGCACCGTAGGAGATGAATCCGCCGGCCAGCGCTGCGAGCAGCGAGCCAATGACGAACAGAGCCTCGCAAATCAGGAACAACGATCGCTGGCGAAAACGGTTGGTGAGGTCCCCGCCCAGCAACGCTCCGAAGGCGTACCCCGCGGTGGCGATGCCGGCAATGATCTGCAGGTCCACGCGGCTGGCGTGCAGGTCGCGCATGATCTGCTCCTGATAGAGCAGATAGGCGGTGGTCACTACCACGTAGGGTGCGAGGGCCAGCACGGCGATGGCCAGCGAGACACCGTAGCGGCCTGTCGATGGTGCGCAGCAGCAGTCCTGCGCCGCGCGGAGCTGCGTACCTGGGCGCGGTATCATGCACGCACTGTTCGGGAGGAGGGTCGCATGCATACGCTTCGAATGATCGGCGTCGCTGCCGCGATGACGGTGTCCGCGCTCATAGTCGTCCCGGGAATAGCGCGCAGCGCACCCGCGCCGGATCAGGTGCCGACCGAGCACGGTGGGAACCTCACGATTCAGCCCATTCATCACGCAGCGCTGATGCTCAGCTGGAACGGCAAGAACGTTCTGGTCGACCCGGCGCCGCTGACTCCGAGCGGTGGCGCTGAATTCAGCGAGCTGCCCAGACCAGACGTCATCCTGATTACCCACATCCATCCGGATCACTTCAATGTGAAGGTGCTGCAGGCGGTTGCCGGCCCGCGTACCGAAATCATTACGCCGCGCAACGTTTACGAGGCGATGCCCGCGGATCTGAAGGCCAGGACGCATGTACTGCGCAACGGTGCGCAGACCGTGGCCGACGGCATTCCGGTCCGCGCGGTGCCGATGTATAACACCACGGCCGCGCGCAGCCACTTCCATCCCAAGGGGCTCGGCAACGGCTACATTCTCACGATAGGCGGCGAGCGCATCTATATCGCGGGCGATACCGAGGAGGCGCCGGAGCTCGCGCACCTGCGTAACATCGATGTGGCGTTCATTCCCATGAATCTGCCGTATACGCAGACGGTGCAGGCAGCGGCGCAGTGGGTGCGGGATTTCCGACCCCGCATCGTCTATCCCTACCACTACCGCAACGGCAACGGCAGCCCGGCCGATGTGCAGCAGTTCAAGCAGCTCGTCGGTGACGCGAGCGAGGTGCGGCTGCGGGACTGGTACTGAGACGCCGGTCGGCGGACCACAGGCCGGACACAGACATGAGGAGTCGACCCTGGCATTGGCATGGAGTACGCCAGAAGAGATGCATCTGACGCATCTCTTCTGGCGTACTCCACGCCAATGCGAGATTCGTCGCCCCTGAATGTGCCCGACCTGCGGTCCGCCGGCCGGCGCTCGCGGTTCCGTCCTACATAGGCACGCTCGCCCCTCGGGCTATGGTCGGCGCATGCCTTCCAGGAGGAACCCATCATGACGTCCGATCCCAGCACCGATCGCGCCAAGCCGAGCATCGAGGGCAAGCCTCAAAGCAGCGACCGCACCAATTACGGCGAGGGCAACAAGCAGGCTGCTGCGGACTTCAATGAGGCGGAAACCGAGTTCGTTCAGTCACCCGGCGGCAAGCAAAAGATCCGCGAAGGCACGCACGTGCAGCCCGAGGAGGAGCGCGAGCTCACTGAAGCGGAGCAGCGCGCCAAGGAGCGCGCCAAGGCTCAGGACTCGGGGCGGATGCTGTAGCGCCGCCGTGATCCTTTCCCGCCAGACCGGATGCTCTCAGAGGACCCAACCCCGATGCCGCCGTTTGGGTTGACGCCCCTGCAGGCATCCGATCTGGCGGGAGAGAATCGCGGCAACGCCGAGCAGGCGCATACTGTCAATACGGTCAATAAGCGGCACCAATGACACGCCCGTGACACATCCGGCGCCGCCCGCGCTAGCCTGCAGCGCGTGGATCTGCGCGATCTCCATGTCCTGCATTGGCGTGGCGCCCATGTGGCTGCCGCCACCGCTCCCGAGCCTGCCTCGGGGCAGGATCTGTGGCTGATCGATACCTGCCAGCGTCGCGTCGCCGTGGTCTGCGGGGCCGCCGCCTGCGCTCCGGCGCGCGGCGAATTCCCGGCGCACGGAGTGCTCGAGACCTTCCAGGGCACCGATGCTTATGCATTCCTGTTGCGCTTCGCCTGCGGCCTGGAAAGCAAGCTCGTCGCCGAGACGGAGATTTTTGGGCAGATCAAACAGGCTTGGCGCAGCTTTTCCGAGCGCGGCTCGCCGCTGAGCCGGCAGCTGTCTGCCTGGGTACAGCTGCTGTTCCAGGATGCCAAGGCGGTCCGCGCCCAATATCTTGGAAACCTCGGCAGCGCCTCCTATGGCTCGCAGGTGCGACGGCTCCTCGGCGACGACGCTGCCGCTGCGGCTGTCCCCGCTCACCCGACCGAGGGCGCGACTCTGCTCATCGGCGCGGGTCACCTGGCACAGTCGGTGGCTCCCTGGCTCAGTGGCTCGGATCTCTGGATATGCAATCGCACCGTCGAGCGTGCCTGGGAGTTGGCGCGCGAGCTGTCCAAGCGCTCGGAGGACAAGGCCGTGCGAGTCATCGAGGGCGGCTTCGAGGCGGAGCTGGATGCCTGGCGTCGCGCCCGCCACGTCGTGGCCTGCATTCCCAGCGATCGTGAGGGGGATCCGGCGCGCGTGGCGGCCTGGCGTGAACGCACCGAGCCGGGCGGACGCGTGATCCACCTGGGATTGGGCGCCACACCCACTGCGCCGTGGGACGATCTGCCGGGTGTGGTCAGCCTCGGCAGCCTCTTCGAGATGCTGCGCTCGCATTCGCAGCTGCGAGCCCGCCAGCTGCAGCGGGCGCAACATGCCTGCCTGGAGAAGGCATTATTGCGTTCTCTGGGCGCAAACGCATCGCATCCGCACAGCTGGGAAGATCTGGCGGCCTTCCAGACCCTGTAACCCATGGCGCAGCGGGCACTGAAGCTCGGCACGCGCCGCTCCGCACTCGCACGCGCTCAGAGCGCCGCGGTCGCGCGGCTGCTGGAGCAGCAGCACCCGGGCCTGACCGTGCAGCTGGTGGGCATCGACACCCGCGGCGACCGCATCCCCGATCAGCCGCTGTCGAGCGTCGAGGGCAAGGAGTTCTTCACGGCCGAGATCGACGCAGCACTGCTGCGCGGCGCGGTCGATTTCACGGTCCACTCCTTCAAGGATCTCAGTCTCGAGCGTAGCTCGCGGTTGTTGCTCGCCGCAGTTCCGCGCCGTGCTCCGCCGCACGACGTGGTGGTATTCGCGCCCGATGTGCCTCAGCGCCTGGTCGCGGGCGAGGAACTGCTCATCGGCAGCTCTTCTCCGCGTCGTGCGAGCTTCGTGCCGGATCTGCTGCAGCAGGTGCTGCCCCATCACCCGGGCCAGGCGCACGCGCGCCTGGTGGAGCTGCGCGGCAACGTCGATTCGCGGCTGCGGCGATTGCGCGAGCCGCGCGGCGCTGCACGTCAGCTCGATGGAGTGGTCCTGGCGTTCGCGGGCCTCGCGCGCCTGTGCGCGGACGAATCTGCAGGGGAGCTGCTCGCCCCGCTGCTGCGGGGCTTGCCACGCATGGTGCTGCCGCTCTCGGAATGCCCGCCGGCGCCCGCACAGGGGGCACTGGCCCTGGAATGCCGCCGCGACGATATTCCCACGGCCGCGCTGCTCGCCTGCCTGGACGATGTGCCGGCGCGCCGTGCCGTGCAGGCCGAGCGCATGCTGCTGGAGGCGCGCGGCGGCGGCTGCCAGCAGCGCTTCGGCGCGGTGCGCATCGAGCTGCCGGGGCTCGGCGCGCTGCTGTATTCGCGTGAGGTCGAAGAGGGGGCCGGGGCGCCCGTGCTGCGGCCGACGCAGCTGCAGTGGACGCCGTCTGCGCCGCTGCCGCCACTCGTGCCGCCGGTCAGGGCCTGGGATGGCAGCCGCGCCGCCCCGCCTGCCGTGACGCCGTGGCCCGAGGGGCTCGCGCGCGCGCGCGAACGCTTGCCACAGGCGCGTGCGGTCTTCGTGGCGCATCGCCGCGCGCTGCCGCCCGAGGCGTTGCCGCCCGAGGCGCTGGCGTCCGAGGCGCAGCTGCAGATTCCTGCCTCGGCACATCTGTGGGTCCCGGGCGTCGACACCTGGCGCGCTCTGGCGCAGCGCGGGCTGTGGGTCGAGGGCTGCGCGGAGGGGCTCGGGTTTGCTTCGCTGGCCGCGCTGCTCGCCGAGCCCTGGCTCGAGCTGCCTGCGCCGGCGGATTGGCTGGTGCTCACGCACGCGCAGGCGCTCACCGGCTGGCCGGCCGGCAGCGCTGTGGCCACCTACGCCCATGCCGAGGCCGGTGCTGGCGATGCAGGACCGCCCGGCGATGCGACACATGTCTACTGGGCGAGCAGCGCGCAATTCGATCGATGGTCGACGCGGCTCGGCGCGGACACGCTGCATGCCTGCGGCCCCGGAAAGACCTACGAGCACATCCGGCGCGCCGGGGTGCACAATTTGTGGCAGTTTCCCCAGGCCGGGAAGTGGCGCGAGTGGGTGCGAGGATGATGGCCCTGAGACACAACGCGGGACGCGGTGGCCTGGGCGTGATGCCTGCGCGCCGCACGGTGCTGGTGGCGGGCGCCGTGGGCGTGTGGCTCGTGCTGCAGCTGGCGCTCGTAGCCTGGTGGGCGACCGTGATCGGACGGCAGGCGCAGCGCATAGCCACGCTCGAATCACTCAGCGGCGCCGATCACGGCGCCACCGCCGCGCAGTGGTCACGCACGCGGTTGATGCTCGCCGGTGAATCCACCAGCTTCCTGGCGCTGCTGCTGGTGGTGTCGCTGCTGCTCGCCTGGCTCTACTGGCGCGAGCACCGGCGCACGCGCAGCATCCAGGCATTCTTTGCATCGGTGACACATGAGCTGCGCACGCCGCTGACCAGCATTCGCCTGCAGGCCGAGGCGATCGCCGAGGGCGCGGGCGGCGCACAGCTGGCGCGCCGCATGCTCGAGGACTCGCACCGCCTGGAGTCGCAGATCGACAAGACGCTGGAGCTCGCGCGTATCGAGGGCGGCGGGCCGCTCTCCGAGCAGGCCATCCCGCTGCACAGCTGGCTTACACGCTCGCTCGAGAGTCTCGCGGCCGCGCACGGCGAGCGGCTCGAGCTGCGCGCTCACGTCGATGCTTCGCTGCCGCCGATCCAGGCCGATGCGGGCGCGCTGCAGATGATCCTGCGCAACCTCATCGAGAACTCGGTGCGCCATTCGGGCGTCGATCCGGTGCGCGTGCGTCTGACCGCCGCCGAGCACGGCGCGCGCGTGGTGCTCGAATACCAGGATAACGGCCACGGCGTGCGCCCCGGTACCGGCCGTCTCGGCCGGCTGTTTGGGCGCGGCGCCGAATCCAGCGGTGCGGGCGTGGGGCTGTACCTGGTACGCCGTCTCATGCAGCGCATGGGTGGCCGAGCGCGCTTCGACACCGCTCCGGGAGACGGTTTTCGCGCCGAGCTGGATTTTCGGGTGAGCGGATGAGCGGATGAGCCGGTGAACCCCGCGCAGACCCAGGACGGAGCCGGTGCGCGGCTCCTGATGGTAGAGGATGAACGCAATGTCGCCGAGACGCTCGCCGAGCGGCTGCGGGCTGCCGGCTATCACGTCACGCGCGCCGAGTCGGTCGGCAGCGCGCGGCGCGCCATCGCCGAGGGCAACTACCAGCTCGCGCTCCTGGATGTGGGACTGCCGGACGGCAATGGTTTCGAGCTGGCGCGCGTACTGCGTGAGCGTGCCCCCGCCACTGCCATCATTTTTCTTACCGCGCATGCCAGCGCGGAGGATCGGGTCCACGGTCTTACGCTCGGCGCCGACGACTACGTGGGCAAGCCCTTTAACTTCCGCGAGCTGCTGCTGCGCATCCAGAACTGCCTGAAGCGCGCGCAGGACCTGGCGCAGGTGCCAGGCGAGATCCGCGGCCAGGTACACATCGGCCGCGCACTCGTGGACTTCGAGCGCTTCTCGGCGACCGTGGACGGTGAGAACCGCGCACTGACGCACAAGGAGTGTTCGGTGCTGCGGCTGCTGGCCGAGCGTGTGGGCAAGGCGGTCAGCCGC
The DNA here is from genome assembly GCA_030037905.1 of Gammaproteobacteria bacterium. GTDB lineage: Bacteria > Pseudomonadota > Gammaproteobacteria > Steroidobacterales > Steroidobacteraceae > FEN-1191. The sequence goes on along the minus strand of JASHPX010000324.1, from coordinate 12,106 downwards.
GATGAGATCCTGGATCGTGCCTGGTCGGCGGATGAGTTTCCCACCTCGCGCACCGTCGACAACTTCATCGTGCGGCTGCGCAAGCTCGTGGAGGTCGACGCCGCGGACCCGCGCATCATCCGCAGCATCCGTGGCGTGGGCTACCTGCTCACGGAGCTGCACCGTGAGTAAGCAGTCCTCTGCGAGCGCGCAGGCCGATGCGCGCTCGCAGACGCTGCTGGCGCGCGCGCTCGCGCGCTGCAACGACGCACGGCCGCCCGTGTGGTTCATGCGCCAGGCTGGCCGCTATCACAGCCACTACCAGCGACTGCGTGCAGCACACGAGTTCATGCAGCTGTGCAAGCAGCCGCGCCTGGCAGCCGAGGTGACGCTCGGGCCGATCGAGGAATTCGGCTTCGATGCGGCCATTCTGTTCTCGGACCTGCTGTTTCCACTCGAGGCGATGGGCATGGGTCTGCGCTACCTGCCGGGTCCGCAACTGGACTGGCACCTGTCGCAGGCGCAGGACCTCGCGCGGCTGCAGGGCGGCGCGCAGGGCGCCCAGCGCCTCGCCTTCCAGGCCGAAGCGCTCGCGCAGCTGCGCCCTCGCTTGCCGGAGGGCTGCGCGCTGATCGGATTCGTCGGCGGCCCCTTCACCCTGTACGCCTACGCGGTCGCAGGCTCGCACGAGGGTTTTGAGGCAGGCGTTCTCCCTGGCCTCGCGAACGGACTGTACCTCGGCTTTACGGAGCGGCTGCGCGAGCTGCTCGCCGCCAACATGGCGCTGCAGGCCGAGGCCGGCGCCGATTGCGTGGCAATCTTTGACACGGCCGCCGGTACACTCGGACCCGAGCAGTTCGCTCGACTGGTTACCCCGAGCGTGATCGATGTCGTGCGGCTGTTCCGCGCGCGCTGTCCGAAGACACCGGTGATCTACTACTCACGCGATACGGGACCCGCGCATTGGGCCGCGATGCGTGCGGCCGACGTGCAGGCCGATGTGCAGTGCCTGGGCATCGACTGGCGGCACGACCTCGTCGAGACGTTGCGCGCCCAGCGGGATCGCTGGAGCGTGCAGGGCAATATCGATCCGCAATGGTTGCTGCTGCCGGCGGCAGAGCTCGAGGCGCGTCTGCGCGCGCTGTTCGGCCGGCTGCTGCAGCAACCCGCTGCGTTGCGGGCCGGGTGGGTATGTGGCCTGGGTCACGGGGTGCTCCCGCAGACCCCCGCAGCGAACGTGAAGCTGGCGCTGCGCATACAGCACGAGATGTTTGCATGAACGCGCTGGTGGCCGAATCGCTGCTCGCCAAGTACGACGTGCCCGGTCCACGTTACACGAGCTATCCGACGGTACCGGACTGGGAGAGCACCCCGAGCGAGACGCAGTGGCTCGAGCGGGTACGCGCGGGATTGCAGGCAGGCAATGAGCGCGGCGCGGCCAGCGGGCACGGCGCGGCCAGCGCGCACGGCGCGGCGCTGTATGTGCACATCCCGTTCTGCCGCGCGTTGTGCACGTTCTGCGGCTGTAACACGCGTATCACGCGCAGCCATGGATTCGTGCCCGCCTACACGCAGGCGCTGCTCGCCGAGCTGGATCTGTATCTGGCGCGCCTGGGGCTCACCCGACTGGAATTCGGGGAGCTGCACCTCGGTGGTGGCACGCCGACCTTCCTCACCGCCGGCGAGCTCGAGGAATTGCTCGCCGCACTTTTTCAGCGGGCCCAGCCGCGCACCGGCGCCGTTGCCTCGATCGAGGCGGATCCGCGCGTGACCGGCGCGGAGCAGCTGTCGGTGCTGGCACGCTACGGATTTCGCCGCATCAGCCTCGGAGTGCAGGATTTCGATCCGCGCGTGCAGCAGATCGTCAACCGCGTGCAAAGCGAGCGCGAGGTGCAGGAGGTGACCGAGCGCGCGCGCGCGCTCGGCTTCGAGAGCGTCAACTACGACCTGATCTATGGGCTGCCGCTGCAGACGCGAGCGAGCGTCGAGGCGACCATGGACGCCGTGTGCCGCCTGCGTCCGGACCGCATCGCCCTGTACGGTTACGCTCACGTGCCGTGGATCAAGCCCGGACAGCGACGCTTCACGGAAATGGATCTGCCGCAGGGCGAGGACAGGCGCGCGCTCTGCGAGCTGGGACGCGAGCGTCTCGAGCGCGAGGGTTATCGCGAGATCGGTTTGGATCACTTCGCGCTCGAGAGCGATCCGCTGTGGCAGGCGCTGCACGCGCGCACCCTGCACCGCAATTTCATGGGCTACGCCAGCGCATTTACCCGGCCGCTGATCGGCCTGGGCGTCTCCTCGATCAGCGATGCCGGCGATGCGTTCGCGCAGAACGAGAAGGACCTGCAGCGCTACCAGGAGCGCGTGACACGCGGGGAGTTGCCGATCCAGCGTGGACATCTGCTGGATGCCGAGGACCGGGTGCTGCGCAGGCACATCCTGCGGCTCGTGACGCGGCTCGAGACCCGCTGGGAACGTCCCGACAATCGTACGGCCTACGTCCAGACCGCCGTGCAGCGGCTCGCGGAGCCCGCGGCCGACGGTCTGGTCGAGCTCGACGCCGGCGGCTGCCGTGTCACCGACACGGGCCGGGCCTTCCTGCGCAACATCTGCATGGCATTCGATGCACGGCTGGCACGGCGCATGCCCGACCGGGAGCTCTTCAGGGTCCGGTGCGGGGCACCGCCGGGAGGGCTCAGAAAGGCTTGACGACGGCCAGCAGAATGATCGGCACGACCAGCAGCAGAGAGGACTCGTTGAGCAGCCGTAGAGCGAGGGCACCCGGCAGCCTCTCCTGGCGCACCAGGCGCGCGAGCAGCCACCCGCACACGCCGTGATAGACGAGCAGCGCGCCGACGAAGCCGAGCTTGACCGTCAGCCACAGGCCGCCATCATGGTAGCCGAGCCATAGTGTCAGACCGAAAGCCAGTGCCAGCACGGCCATCATCGTCATGAAGCCGAACAAGCGCCGCGCCATGATGATCAGGCGGCGCACGTCCTCGCCGCGTGCCAACCCTTCCGCGTAGTGCACGAAGATGCGCGGCAGATAGAAAATCCCCGCGAGCCAGGCAATGACGAACAGCACGTGCAGCGCTTTGATCCATAGCATGACGAGTACGCCTGGTATCGCTTGTTGGTGTGCGCGTCTTGCGTCCCACGGCGCACGACAGCGAGACGAAAATTCACTATCCCCGGCGTGCTGCAAATCGCTAGACTGGGCGCTGTAATGCAGAATGATAATCCAGGCCGGGGCGCAGCGCTGGCCGCCGGGGCCGGACCCGCGCCGCAGGGCCGCAGCGCACTCTGGATCCGTGCACTGTCGAGGCTGCCGCTGGGTGTGCTGTATCTGGTCACGGGCGCGGTAGTCTGGCTCGCACGGCACGTGCTGCGCTATCGGGTCGCGGTGGCGCGCGACAACCTGCGCCGTTGCTTCCCGGGCTGCTCGCATAAGCAGATCGAAAGCCTGCTCGACCTCTATTACCGCCACCTCGGCCAGGTGATCGCCGAGCTGCTCAAGGTTGCGACGATGTCGGCCGAAGAGCTCAGCGCACGCGTGCGGCTGGTGAACCTCGAAGCCGTGCACGCGGAGACGCGCGCCGGGCGCTCAGTGTTGCTGGTGGGAGCGCACTTCTGCAACTGGGAGTGGTCGCTGCATGGCGTAGCGCTGCGCGTCGGGGTCCCGATGGAAGCCGGTTACAAGCCGCTGCACAATGCGGCCGCGGACCGGGAGCTGCGCAAGCTGCGCTGCCGCTTCGGGGCGCGGTTGATCGCTGCCAAGCGGCTGCCGCGTGAGATTGCCCGGCGGCGCGATACCGTGCGGGCGCTGGCGCTGATCGCCGATCAGGTACCGCTCACCCAGGGGCGGCTGTGGCTGAAGTTCCTCGGCCGGCAGACTCCCTTCTACCCGGGACCGGGCGAGATCGCGCACTCCACCGGCTACGCGGCCTTCTTTGCGGCGATGACGCGCACACGGCGTGGTCATTATCAGATCGAGTTCCAGCCGATCAGTGCAGCGGGCGAGCGCCTCGATCCGCGCAGTTTCACGCATCGCTACGCGCGTCTGCTCGAGGCGCTGATCCTGGCACATCCATCCGATTGGACCTGGACGCATCGGCGCTGGAAGCTCCCCTGCCCCGAAGAGCTGACGGACGCGCAGACTGCGCCGCACTGAGGCTCGACGGCGATGCAGCCAGCCCCCGTGGACCCCGGCGTACTCGGAGCCCGACTCCGCCAGCAGCAACTGATGGACGACCCCGTCATCGGCCGCGCCGAGCCGCTCGAGGTCGAGGCGCGAAGCGTGCTCTGGCCGCACGCCCTGCAGTGGGCATTGATCGAGCTCGTCAGCCTCACGGAGGACGGGGCGCGGCGCGTGGAGGAGTATCGCTGCACGCCGGCGGCACCGGCAGCCGAGCTACCGGCTTTCTCGGGGCTGGGTCTGCCGCTGGCAATCGTCTTCGAGCGCACTCCCAACGGCGCCTCGCGTGCGCGTGTGTATTCGGTGCGCACACTGCGGCGCTCCCGCACGGCAGCGCTGGCTGTCGATACACATCTGCAGCCGGGGCGCGACCCGAGTGACGCGCTGGCGCGGCACCTCGCGGCCCTGCGGGCAGGCGATGTCGCGGCGATGCTGGATTCGTTCGACGCGCGTGGATACCTGCAGGACTTCGACGGCGCCGTGCACCAGGGGCGCACGCAGCTGCGTGCGCTCTCCGGGCGTTGCAGCGAGCGCGGCGGCACGCAGCTGCGCTACTGCACCTGCATACAGGACGGGCCGCACACGGCGCTGGAGCTGCTGGATGCGGCCGAGCGTCCGGCGCTCGCGGTGTACGAGCGTGCCGCAGGCGGGGCGCTGGCCGCGGTGCGGCTGTACGGCTGAGGAGCGCGCCGCTCAGTACATCCCCCCGTTGATCGAGACCACCTGCCCGGTGATGTACGCGGCGGCATCGCTGGCCAGGAATCCCACCAGCGCGGCGACTTCCTCGCGGCGACCGGCACGCTGCATCGGCACCAGCCGCTCGATATCGGCCTGACCGAACACGGCCGCGCTCATGGCTGTGGCGATGATTCCGGGAGCCACGGCGTTGACGGTGACACCGCGTGTGGCCACCTCCAGTGCCAGCGCGCGGGTCGCGGCAATCAGCGCGCCCTTGGCAGCGGCGTAATTGACCTGTCCGCGGTTGCCGGTCAGGGCTGCAACCGAGCTGATATTGATGATGCGGCCCCAGCGCGTGCGAATCATCGGCAGCAGCAGCGTGCGTGTCACATGGAAGAATCCCTGCAGCGACACGTCGATCACACGCCGCCACTGCGCCGGTTGCATCGCCGGGAAGACGGCGTCCTCGTGAATGCCGGCATTGTTGACCAGAACCTGGACAGGTCCGTCGTACAGCACCCGCTCCAGAGCGGCGAGCGACGCCGTCGCATCGGTGATGTCGAAACACACCAGCTCCGCGCCCGCGCCCCGGCAGCCGCGTGGCGTGTCGCTACGCACCTGTTGGAGCAGCTCGTCGAGCGTTGCGCGTGGGCGCTGCGCATGCACGTACACGTAGTAGCCCGCTTGCGCGAGATGCCGGCAGATCGCACTGCCGATGGCTCCGCTGCCGCCGGTGACGAGCGCGCGGCGGGCGGGTGGTGCGCCGGCGCTCATCGCAGCTCCGTGCCGGCGGTGCCGGCATTCAGCCACAGACTCAGCCGCCCGCGTGCCAGCAGGCGGTGCCCCTGGCGCACCGCCGTGGGCGCCCCATCGGAGTGCGGCAGCGCCTGCAGCATGATCGGATGCACCATGAACAGGTACAGCGCACTGTGCGCATCGCTATGCAGACGCTGCGCCTCGATCAGCAGATCCGCAAGGATGTCATCGATGCGGTCCACCGCCAGATCGACTGCGCGGGCGCTGGCGAGCAATGCCGGACGCATCGGCTCGGCCGGCTCGCCGTGTGCCGCCCGCAGCAGTGCGCCGTGCACGGCCGCGGCCTGCGCTGCGTATTCGATCAGACAGGCACTACCGAGGCGGCCGTGGGCACGCAACGGATGATCGGGAGCGCGGTGCGAAGCTGCGCGGCAGCGCAACTGATGCTCGTTCCACGAAAGGACCTCTTCCAGCAGGCACATGTTGCCCTGGTGAGGAATGTGCCTGCGGATCCAGGTGCCATCGAGTCGGCTCTGCATCACGGGGAGCTCTCGGTCGATGCATCAGTGCCGGGCTCTCGGGGCTGTACCGCCACGGCCAGCTGCAGGCCGTCGAGATAGTCGAGCACCACGCGTCCCGCCAGGCGCTGCGCGAGCGCCTCCAGCAGCGGCAGCCCCCGAGCCGCGGGGATCGCGCGTCTGAGACGCTCCAGAGCCGGGTGGGTCATGGCGCTGGCCGCCGCCGCGGTCAACTGTACCTGAATCCTCGGGCCGCATCCGGATGCCTCGAGCGGGTGCAGCAGCAATGCAATGCCCAGCGCATCGGGTATCGGCCGCACGGCTCGCATGGGCGGGGGGTAGTCCAGATCGTAGGCGACCAGCAGCAGCGGGCCGCGCCGCTGGCTCAACTGGGTGAGTGACTCGAGAAGCGCCGCCGCGAAGCTCGCGTCGTAGCCGCACAGCGCCGTCGAGGGGCGCATGCATGCGTGGGCGATGCTCCAGTAGGCGGCCGGGGCATTGTGTACCGAGTTGTGAAAGCGTGTCGGAGACAGCAGCCGCTCGGGACCCGCGAGCGTCTGCAGGATCTCGTGGCAGTTGTCGCCGTCCGCCCCCGAGGAGCTGAAGACGCTGGAGAGCTCGTGCACTGCTGCGCCAGCGGTCCGTACCGCCTGCTCGGCGACCGCCAGCGACAGACGCACCACCCGTCCGGCGCGCCGGCGCTCGGCGGGCGGCAGGGCCTGCGGTGGCGGCAGCACCGTGGGGGAAGGCTCATAGTCAGCCGCGCCGCGCAGGATCGCCGCGGCGGCGGCCCAGCTCGTCAGACCAGGCCCGAGCACGCCCACCGCTTCGATCGAGGCGGATAGCGTAGCGGTTCCGGGGGTCAGCGCGGGCATGCCAGCAGCAGCGAGCAGTTGGCGCCGCCGAAACCAAAGGAGTTGCTCAGCGCGTGTCGAAGCGGCATGCGACGATTGTTGGTCTGGTAATTCACGTGCAGAGCCGGATCGAGCCGCTGGGTGTTCAGGCCTCCCGGTACCAGGCCCGCGCGCAGCGCCAATGCGCAGATGACCGCCTCGAGCGCACCGGCCGCACCGAGCGCGTGTCCCGTGGCCGCCTTGGTGGAGCTGCAGAGCGTTTCCGACCCGAACAGCGCTTCGACCGCGCGACTCTCGGCCGCGTCGTTGGCCGGGGTGCCGGTACCGTGCAGATTGATGTAGTCGACGGCTTGCGCATCGAGGCCGGCGCTCTGCAGGGCCGCCTGCATGGCGAGGCGTGCCCCGGTTCCTTGCGGATGCGGTGCCGACATGTGATGCGCATCGCTCGACTCACCGCTGCCCACGAGCAGCACCGCGTGCGGCTCGAGGGCAGGTGTGGGACGCTCGAGCAGCACGAATGCGGCGGCCTCGCCGATGGACAGACCGTCGCGTGTCGCATCGAAGGGGCGGCAGGCCCGCGGTGCAGTCAGCTGCAGTGAGTGAAAGCCATACAGCGTCGTCAGGCACAGCGAATCCACACCTCCGACCACCGCCGCATCGATCAGGTCGGCGCTGATCATGCGCGCGCCGGCCACGATGGCCTTGGCGCTGGAGGAGCAGGCGGTGCACACGCTGACGGAGGGTCCGCGAATCCCCAGGGCTGCACGCAGGTAGTCGCATATCGAAAACGGATTGTGCGTGCGGCGGTAATCGAAGCCGGCCGGGAGCGCCCCATCGGCCAGCCGATGTCGATAGGCGTGCTCGGTCCGCTGGATTCCCGAGGTGCTCGTGCCGATGACCAGGCCCACGCGCGTGTTGCCGTAATGCTGCAGGCAATCGCCTACCGCCTGGGCAAAGCCATCCTGCTCGAGCGCCAGCTGCGCCAGACGGTTGTTACGGCAGTCGAACGCGCCCAGCGCAGCGGGCAAGTGGACCGCGTCCAGTCCGCAGACCGCGCCGATATAGGTCTGCAGCTGCGCGTGCGGGAAGTCGCAGGGACGCAGGCCGCCACGCTGCGCTTGCAGCGCCGCCAGCGTGGCGGCACAGCCGCGTCCCAGCGGGCTGACGACACTGAAATGGCGCAGCAGCATCGGCTCCATGCCTGCCGGGTGCGCTGCCGGGTGCGCCGCCACGTGCGCTGCCGGATGCGCCGTCTGACCCGGCTGGGACTCTGCGCTCACGGCAGCAGCTCGCGCAGCGTGACGGGCGTGAGCCCGCGGCTACGCAGCAGCACCAGCAGCCGCGGCAGCACGTCGAGAATGACCGGCCGTCCGCGCTCATCGTGTGCGCCGTGTCCGTCGTGCAGCAGCAGGATGTCGCCGGCGCGCAGATCGCGCGTCAGGCGCTCGAGTATGCGTTCGGCGTCACCGTTGACGGTGTCGAAGCCGCGGCGCGTCCAGCTGGCCAGCTGTAGTCCCAGCTTCTGCAGCACCGGATCCAGTAGCGGACTGCGCAGACCCGCCGGTGCGCGAAAGAACCGTGGTGCCTGTCCGCACAGCTCGTGCAGGCTGCGCTGCGCGGTGCCGATCTCGCCTGCGAGCCCACGTGGACCGAGCAGCGCAAAGCTGTTTCTGTGCCGCTCGGAGTGATTCTCGATCGCATGGCCGGCCTGCACACACGCGCGTACCAGGGCGGCGTTGCGGCGTGCGCGCTCGCCGATGCAGAAGAACGTAGCCTTCATGCCGTGCTCGGCCAGTATGCGCAGCACCGCGGGAGTCACCGCCGGGTCCGGTCCGTCGTCGAATGTGATGGCCACCCGGCCGGCGCTGCCGGCGGCCGGCAGGCGTGTCCAATTGGAACCCAGCAGCTGGCTGCGCGGGGCGAGTCCGAGCGCCACGAGCAGCAGGTGATTGGCGAGCACCGCGGCCAGTGCCCAGGGCCACGCCGCCGGGCTCGCGATGAGCAGCGCGAGGGCAGCAAGGTGCACGGCGGCCGAAATGTGCAGCAGCGTGCGCGACTGCGAGCGGCGCGGCAGGGTCGTGGCGCTCATCGGCCAGCCTCGAACAGTGAGCGTGGCGCGAGCAGTCCCGCCAGCCACAGCGCGAGCAGCGTACCCGGAGCGACCGTGCGTCCCAAGGCGTTGAGTACCGGCACACTGGAGGTGGCCAGCACGCCGAAGCCCAGTACGGTGCTCGCGTTGGCCAGCAGCAGCGAGGCGAGCGTGCGCGGCAGGCCGCCACGGTCGCGGTCAGCGGCGCGGCGGTCGTGATCGGCGGCACTGCGGTCGAAAAACAGCGCATAGTTGGAGCCGATCGCGACGATCAGCAGCATGCCGATCAGGTGCAGGATCGTCATGGGTATGCCTGCCAGCGCAAATGCGGCCGCGATCACCAGCACGGACAGCAGTAGCGGTACCAGCACCCGCGCGACGCGCACCGCGCTGCGCAGCGCGATCGCCAGCAGCAGCACGATCGCCGCCAGACCCCACAGCGACAATCGCAGCGCTGCGACCAGATAGCTGTCGTAGAGCGCGTCGGCCTGCACGCGCGTGTTGACCACCTGCAGCTGACGGGGCGCGAGTGTAGCGAGTGCGGCCCGCACGCGCGCCACGTCGATCTGTCCCCCCGCGGCGCTCGGCGGATGCAGTGGCATCAGAGCTTGCCATTGCGTCCCCTGCGGCCACAGCAACGCGTCGAGTGCCACCCCGAGCGCCGTGCCCTGCAGCGCCTGGCGCGTAATCGGACCGGCCTGCCGTGCCTGCTGTACCTGCCGCACGAATGGCATCAGCGCGCCGGGAACCAGCGGCAGCCCGCGGGTGGCCAACGCCAGGCGTGACTGCAGCTCGGCGGCATCGGGCAGGCTTGCCAGGCGCGCCGACTGTGTGGCACGGCTCGGCAGATAGCGCGCCGGGGAATCATAGCCGCTGATGACGCCGGCGCGTGCCAACGCGTCGAGCCGCTCGCCGGCTGCCTCGGCGAGGCCCAGCACCTGCTGCTCGCCGGGTGCGCTGATGAGCACGAGGTTGCTGACATCGGGGGCCCCGAGCTGCGAGCGCATCTGTGCATCCAATCGCAGCTGCGCCGCAGGCAGCGGGCTCAGTGCCGCCAGATCATGATTCCAAAGATGCGCACGGTGAGTCGCCAGCACCGCTGCGCACGCGAGGACGAGGGCCAGTGCCAGCGGCCACGGCAGGCGCACGCGCGCCAGCAGTGCCCGCATCCACTCTCCGACGGGCGCCAGATCGGCCATCATGAGCCCGCGCCGCGGCAGCAGCGGCGGCAGCACCCAGCGGGTAACGGCCGCGGCGACCACCAGGCCGGCGACTGAATACAGTCCCAGCTGCGCCAGGCCCGGAAACGTCGAGGGCAGCAACGTGGCAAAGCCGCAGAGGGAGGTCAAAGCACCCAGCGCGATCGTCGGCCAGAGCACCGCCGAATGGTGCGAGCCGCCCGACTGCACGAACAGATACACCGGATAGTCGACCGACTCGCCGATCAGCGTGATGCCGAAGCCGAGCGTGATGCCGTGCACGACGCCGAAGCCCAGAGCGACGGCGGCTACGCCGGTCAGCGCCCCTGAGACGACCGGCAGCAGGCCGAACAGCAGCGTAGAGGGCGAACGGTAAGCGCTCAGCAGCAGCGCGACGATCAGTGCGGTGCTCAGCAGTGACAAGCGCACGGCTTCACTCTTGATCGTGTCGCGCGACTGCACCGAGAACACCCCGGGACCGGTCAGCCGCAGCCGCAGGGGCTGTGCGCCGGGAGCGGCGCCGGCACCGACGCTGCGCTCGAATGCCGCGTGAATGGCCGCGATCGCCCGCTGCTGAGCGTCGATGTCGGCGCCGCTGGCGCGCGTCTGCGCGATCAGCAATGCGCGCTGCCCATCCGGGGAGCTCCACACGCCCGCGCTCTCACGAGGCGCAGCACCGCTGTCGAGCTGTCCGATGACCTGCAGCGTCTCGCCGGTCGGATCCTGTTGAAACAGCGCGCGCTCGAGCAGCCCGGCGGGCGAGGCCAACAGCGCCAGCGAATCGCCGATCGCTGCGCGCAGACCCGTCACGCTGAAGCGCTCGGGCGTGACCGTATCGCTGAGCTGATAGCGATGCGCAAACGCGAACGCCTGGTCCTGCCGTTCGCCGCCGGCCTCACCGTTGCTCACGGTCAGGAATTGCGACTGAGCGCGCAGCGCCGCGGTAAGTTGCTGCGAGACGCGTGCTCGAGTGCTCGGGTCGGCGCCGTCGATGCCGATCAGGATCAGCCGCGAGGCCGGTCCGTTGCTCAGCTGCTGCACCAGCAGCTGCTGCAGGGGGGAGGGCGAGCGCGGCAGAAACGCGGACAGATCGGCGCGATAACGCGCGTGGGCGACCACCAGCGCGGCCAGCGCCATCAGCACGCCCCACAGCGCCACCGGGAGCCAGCGGCGCGTCCCGGCGCTGGCGCCGTAGCTGCCGGGCTGCGAACGCAGGCGCGCACGCCCGGCAGCATGCTGGTTCATTCGGAGCCCCTGCCGGCAGTCCCGGTGGCCAGCGGCTCGATGCGCATATCGGACTCATCGCCGTTGCTCTGTGTGATCCGCACCTGCTGAATCTGCGAGCGTTCTCCGCGCAGCACGATGCTGCGTACCGCCAGTTGCGGGTTGCGGGGTATCAGCGTGAGCTGCCAATGCGTGAGCGTGAGCGTGCCTCGCAGCTGCGTCATGAAGCCCCGTTCGAGCGCCATCCGATCGCCCGCGAGAGTGGCACGCACACTGTCGAGCAGGGGTGAGAGCTGCGGATAGTCCGCGAGCGCCACCGTCCGGCGGTGCCTCCCGACCTGCAGGGTGAGCTGGCCGTGGTCGAGTATCAGGTCTTCGCGGCGCGGTCGGCTGACGCGCTGCTCGAGATAGTCGGGCGCGCGATAGATCAGCGTGCCTTCACTGACGAGCACGCGCGTCAGGACGGCCAGATGCTGCGTCTGGCGAAAGTACGCCTTCCCGCCGTGGCGTCGAGCCAGCAGGGCGAGCAGCTGCGCGAGTGACGGCGCCGCTGCGGCGAGCGCGGGCGCCGCGGACGATGCAGGCGCCGCCCCTGGCGCCGCCGCCGCCAC
>JASHPX010000323.1 GCA_030037905.1 Gammaproteobacteria bacterium | reverse complement strand
TGCGGCGAGCGTTGCGGGCGCCGCCGGCCTTGCTGGCGCCGCTGGCGCTGCTGGCGCGGGAGCCGCCGCAGCGTCGCGGTCCGGCTCGTCTCTGCAGGGCCTGAAGGTTCTGGTCATCGACGACAGCAAGACGATCCGTCGTACCGCGGAGACGCTGCTCAGCAAGGAGGGCTGCGAGGTTTTCACCGCCGTCGATGGCTTCGATGCGCTCGCGAAGATTGCCGACCATCAGCCGGACATCGTGTTCGTGGATATCATGATGCCGCGGCTGGACGGCTACCAGACCTGCGCACTGATCAAACACAACAAGGTGTTCCGCTCCATTCCGGTCATCATGCTGTCTTCCAAGGATGGACTGTTCGATCGGGCACGCGGCCGCATCGTGGGCTCGGAACACTACCTGACCAAGCCCTTCACCAAGGACGAGCTGCTCGGAGCGATCGAGTCGCACATCGCCCGCTAGTCCCCCGGGAGACGACGCCATGGCCCTGATTCTCATCGTGGACGACTCACCCACCGAGGTGCACGTCATGCAGAAGGCGCTCGAGCGACACGGCTATCGCACCGCGATCGCGGCCGACGGCGCCGAGGGTGTGCGCCTGGCTCGGCAGATGCGCCCGGACCTGATCTTCATGGACATCGTCATGCCCGGAGTCAACGGTTACCAGGCGACGCGCGCGCTGGTCAACGATCCGGAGACTCGCTCGATTCCCATCGTCATGGTGACCTCGAAGGGGCAGGAGGCTGATCGCGCCTGGGGCTTGAGACAGGGCGCTGTCGACTATCTGGTGAAGCCGGTTTCCCCGGATCAGTTGGTCGAGAAGGCCCAGGCGACGCTCGCGGCCTGACATGCAGGAGGACCTCACGCTGCAGGAAGGCGTGCCGCTTCAGGAAGGCACGGCGCCTCAGGAAGGCACGGCGCTGCGCAGTCTGCGCGACCGGCCATTCGAGCTGCTGGCCGAGCTGGAGCGTCGCGGCCGCGCGCTCACGGGCGCGGCGGGCGCCGACGCGGCCCAGGCGGGCGAATGGGTCGGGGTCGCGCTTAAAATGGCCGGAGAGCTATACCTCGTGGCGCGCGAGGAGGCGCGTGAGGTGCTGGGAGTGCCCGCGCCGCTGACGCGCGTGCCGGGCGCCAGGAGCTGGATTCTCGGACTTGCGAACGTGCACGGCCAACTGCTGCCGATCATCGATCTGCGCGCCTACCTCGGAACCGGCGCGACGCCCAGCACGCGCACTGCGCGCGTCGTCGTGGTGAACCATCGCGAGATCCCCGCCGGGCTGCTGGTCGACGAGGTGCTCGGCTTCCGGCGCTTCGCCGACGCCGAATTCACCGCCGAGGTGCCGCCCACGATCGTCAACTGCGCGCGCTACGTCGCCGGCTCCTTCCGTCGCGCCGGCGAGCAATGGCCGGTGCTCAGTCTGCGCGCGCTGGTGGAAGACAGCGCATTCCTGGAGGCGAGCGCATGAGCCCGGCGACGAGCCAGGCCACGCGGCGGCTGCAGTGGCTCGCGATCACGGCGCTGGCGCTCAGCGCGCTGGCGGGGCTGGCGGCGCTCGGCTTGACGCTCGCGGGCTTGCCGGCGGCGTGGGCGGCGTTGCCGGCGCTCGTGGCGCTCGTGCCGCTCGCGGTGCTTCTGGGCAAGCTGCGCAGCGTCGAGCAGGCGGCGGCCGCGGCGAAGCGCGCCGCCGAGATGCAGCGGCTCGACACCGACCGCAACCAGCAGGCGATCATGCGACTGCTCGACGAGATGTCGAGCCTCGCGGAGGGCGATCTGACGGTGCAGGCGACCGTCACCGAGGACATCACCGGTGCGATCGCCGACTCGGTCAACTACGCGGTCGAGGCGCTGCGCAAGCTGGTCGCCACCATCGCGCAGTCGGCTATCCAGCTGGACGCCGCGGCGCGCCAGACGCAGGCGCTCGCGGCGCACCTGACTCGCGCGACCAGCGCACAGTCCAAGCAGATCGGCTCGGCGAGCGAATCCATGGCCGCGATGGCCGCCTCCATCGAGGAGGTCTCGGGCAACGCCGAGCGCGCCGCGGACGTTGCACGCCACTCCGTCGACGTTGCGCACAAGGGCGGAGATGCCGTGCGGCGCACGATCGACGGCATGAACACCATCCGCGAGACCATTCAGGAGACCAGCAAGCGCATCAAGCGCCTCGGAGAGAGCTCGCAGGAGATCGGCAACATCGTCGAGCTGATCAGCGACATCGCCGAGCAGACCAACATCCTCGCCCTCAATGCCTCGATCCAGGCGTCGATGGCGGGGGAGGCTGGCCGCGGCTTCGCCGTCGTGGCCGACGAAGTGCAGCGGCTGGCCGAGCGCGCCGCCAACGCGACCAAGCAGATCGAGGTGCTGGTGCGTACCATCCAGGCCGATACCAACGAGGCCGTGGTATCGATGGAGCGCAGTACCACGGACGTGGTCGGAGGCGCGCTGCTGGCGGAGAACGCCGGGGCGGCGCTGCTCGAGATAGACCAAGTGTCCAACCAGATCGCGAGCCTCGTGCAGAATATATCTGCCAGCGCGCGCGGCCAGGCCACCGCTGCACAGAGCGTGGCGCGCAACATGCAGGTGCTGCGCGAGATCAGCACACAGTCGGCGGACTCCACCAGCGCGACCTCCCAGGCGATCATCAAGCTGGCGGACCTGGCCGCAGCGCTGCGCAAGTCGATCGCGGGTTTCCGCCTGCCCGGCGGCACCGATACTTCCGGCATGCATCGCACGCTCTCGCAGAGCGGGGCCTCTGCCTCGCAGCTGGCCGCCGCAGGCGCGGCATCGGGCAGCATGGGTACGCTGGCTGGCGGTGTGGCTGCGGCCGCCGGCGGGGCCGGTGGCGCCGGCAGCCTCGGTGGCGCCGGCAGTCCCGGCAGTGGGATGACCGGCGGCCATGCGACTGGCGGTATGGCGGGCGCGGCGAGCCCCGAGCGCAGCGGGGCGGGTGCGCCGGGCGGCGCATCGGGATCCATCTACTCGAATCCCAAGGTCAAGGTCCTCGGCGGCTCCTGACGTGGCGCACCGGGGAAGCGATCCGATAAGCCGACGGCGTACGCCATGAGCGAGCTGGCCACGCAAACCCTGCACACGGTCGCGCGCGAGATCGGCGCCTCGCTCGCAGAGGGACGCGCCGCGCTCGAGACGCACGTCGAGCAGCCACAGAATCTGGCGCTGCTCGAGCGCTGCCGCGACGAGCTGCACCAGGTGCAGGGCGTGCTGCGCATGATGGAGATCTACGGCGCGGCGCTGCTGGCCGAGGAGATGGAGCAGGTCGCGCAGTACCTCGTGGGGCTCGGCACCGAGCGCAAGAACCAGGCCGAAGCGCTCGATGCGCTGATGCGCGCCATGGTGCAGCTGCCCGGGTACCTGGAGCGCGTGCTGGCCGGTGGGCGCGACCTCGCGCTGGTTCTGTTGCCGTTGCTGAACGATCTGCGGGCCGTGCGCGGCAGTGCGCTGCTGTCCGAGGGCACGCTGCTGCTGCTGAACCTCAAATCCGACCGCCAGGCACAGCCGGCCGCGCCGGCGCCGGGTGAACCGCCACTCACCGTGGCGCAGTGGGCGCGGCGCCTGCGTTCGCGTTTTCAGACCGGACTGATTGGTTGGATCCGCGGCGAGCGCGTCGAGCAGAATCTCGAGATCCTCTCGGTGGTAGCCGCGCGGCTCGAGCAGGTCGCCACGGCCCAGTCGGTGTTCCAGCTGTGGTGGGTCGTCGGTGCGCTGGTGGAGGCGCTGCGCGAGACCGGCGTCGAAAGCAGCATCTCGGTCAAGCGGCTGCTGGGGCTGGCTGACCGTGAGATGAAGCGCCTCTACGAGCAGGGCGAGTCGCGCTACGTACAGCACGCGCCCGTGGAGTTGCTGAACAACCTGCTGTACTACATTGCCCGCGCGGCCAGCGCCGGCCCGCGCGTGGCCGCGGTGCGCGCCTCGTTCCGCCTCAACGAGCTGCTGCCGGTGGACGAGTCGGTCGAGCAAGAGCGCGAGAACCTCTCGGCGCCATCGATCAAGCTGATGCACACGGTGGCCGCGGCGATCCGCGAGGATCTATCCAAGGTCAAGGACGTCCTGGACATCTACGTGCGCCGCGGCGGTGAGGCCGCCGAGGAGCTCTCGCCCCAGGTGGCACTGCTGAAGAAGATCGGCGATACGCTGGGCGTACTGGGACTCGGAGAGCTACGCACGCGCGTACAGGAGGCGACGCAGCGACTCGAGGCCATGGTCGCCGGCCGTGAGCCGAGCGGGGAGGCGGACCTGGTGCAGGTGGCCGCGGGCCTCATCGAGGTGGAAGACCACCTGGATGATCAACTGGTCGGTCTGATACTTCCGCGTAAGAAAGTCGACGAGGCCGACGCCGAGGCGCCGGATCAGGACTTCCAGCAGGTGCAGAGCGCGGTGCTGCGCGAGTGCGTCGTGAACCTCGCGCGCGTGAAGGAGTACGTCGCTCAGAACGTCAGCGGCACGCTGGACACCGCCGGTTTCGACAACTGGCCCGAGCTCATGCGTGGCATCAAGGCCGGGCTGCTCATGCTCGGCAAGACGCGTGCCGTGGACATCATCGAGGGCATCACCCAGCACCTGCGGCGCGTAATGCAACCCGGTGGCACCGCGCTGCCACCCGAGAGCCTGGACCGGCTGGCCGATGCCATCGTCAGCCTCGAGTACTACATCGAAACCTTGCAGACCGGTCGCAGCGATCCCTGGTACATGCTCGACAACGCGCGCGCGTGCCTGGAAGCGCTGGCGCACGCCCCGGAGCGCGTGGTGCCGACCGTGGCGCCGCTCGCCGCGCGCGCCCACACCCGCACCGTACGCCTTCAGCCCGGTGCGCCGCTCGCAGACGCAGGGGCCGGTGAGCAGCCGGTCGTCGAGCCGCCGGTGCTCGCAGCTGCCCCCACCGCCTCGCCTTACGTGGCGACCGCTCCCGACCCAGAGCTGACCCGCCTGTTCATCGAGGAGGCGAGCGAGGAGGTTGCGAAGATCCAGCAGCGCTTCCCGATCTGGGATCGCAATCCGCTCGAAAGCGAGGCGCTGCTCGGTGTGCGGCGCTCGTTTCATACCCTCAAGGGCAGCGGCCGCATGGTCAACGCGCGGCATATCAGCGAGTTCGGCTGGGCGGTGGAGAATCTGCTCAATCGCATCATCGACGGCACACTGCAGCGCTCGCCCGCCGTGCTCGAGCTGCTGCGCACGGCCGTCGGTCTGATGCCGCAGCTGGTGTCCGAGCTCTCCGCGGGTCGCGAGGGCAGCACCGACGTCTCGCAGATCGTCGCGCGCGCGCATGCATTTGCCAGCGGCCGCGAGCAGCCGATCGGCGCCGACGCGGGCCGCACCGTCGCCGGCATGACGGCCGTGATTCCGGTGGGCTCGGCGCGGCCCGTGCGCGGGGACGCCGCGGTTGCGGCAGCACCGGCGCAGAGCGCACCGCCGGTGCCGAGCACATCCCTGGCGCCGAGCACATCCCCGGCGCAAAGCGCAGCCGGTACGCCTCCTGGCGCTGCTGCCGGCACGACTGCCGGCACAACTGCCGGCACGACGCTCGCCAGCGCAGCCGCGGGGCCCACGCCGGGCCGCGCACCGAGCATCGCACCTGCCGGGGCATCCGCCGGCGCGCCGGCCGGCGCTCCTATCGTCAAGGGCGCGCCTATCGCGAAGGAGGTCCAGCCGGCGCAGGCACAGGAGCCTCAGCTGAGCATCGATCCGGCGCTGCGGGAGATCTACGCACGCGAAACTACCGGGCACATCGCCACGGTGCGCACCTGGATGCAACGCGAGCGTCAGTCGCCCGCTCCGCACGTGCTGCCCGAGCCGGTGTTCCGCGCCTGCCACACGCTCGCCGGCAGCTCGACCATGGCGGGTGCGCGCCACGGCATGCGTCTCGCCGAGGCGATGAATCGTTGGCTACGCAAATCCTTTGACAGCGGCGTGGGACTGGATGACTCGGATCTGCAGCTGCTGGCCGATTGCATGAGCGCGATGCAGACCGTGGCCACGCATCTGGATGAGTCGACCGGCTTCTTCGTCGTGCACGACACCCTGCGGGCGCGCATCGCCCGCGCCGAAGTGCAGCTGGACGCGCGTATCGCCGAGGCGGCGGAGCTGGCGGCGCGCACCAGCGTCAGCCTGGCCATGCCGGAGCTGCCCGACTCGGGCGCCGAGCTCGACCCGGAGATCGCTGCCATCTTCGGTGAGGAAGCCGTGGAGCTGCTCGAGAGCGCGGAGTCCGCGCTGGCCGCATGGAATGCAGCGCCGGCAGAGGGTGCACACGTCGCGGCGCTACGCCGCGCGTTGCACACGCTCAAGGGCGGTGCGCGCATGGCCGGTCTCTCGGCGATGGGCGAGCTGGCGCATGAGCTCGAGAGCCTGGTGACACGCATCGAAAGCGGGGCGGCGAGCGCCGATGAGAACGCGCGTCAGGTGGCGCAGGAGGCGATCGACGAGCTGGCGCGCATGCGCGAGACCGTCGCGGGCGGGCGAGTGGCGCGTGCCGCACCTGCGCTCATCACGCGGCTGCAGGCCATGGCTCTGTCAGAATCTGCCGCGGCGCGTGCGGCCGAGCCCGGTGCCGCTGAGGAGCCCAGCGCCGCTGCGCCCAGCGCCACCGCACCCACAGCCGCTGCATCGACTAGCGCCGCAGGCGCGCCCGCAGGTCCTGCTGCTGGGCTGGTGAGCGCAGCGCCGGCGATGGCCCCTTCGATGGCCGCTTTGATGCTCCCGGCGACGGCCCCGGCGATTCCTGCGCCGCTGCCACCCGGACGCGAGCCCGTGCTCCCCGCCGAGCGCGTGGAGATGGCGCGGGTCAGCGCCGAGCTGCTCGATCAGCTGCTCAACAGCGCCGGCGAGGTCAGCATCGCGCGTGCGCGACTCGAACAGCAGCTCGGCGCGATCGAATTCAATCTCGGGGAGCTGTCGCGCACCGTGACGCGCCTCAAGGAGCAGCTGCGCAAGCTCGAGATCGAGACTGAAGCGCAGATCCTGCACCGCCACGAAGCCGAGCCCGGCCACCGTGCGCAGTTCGACCCGCTGGAACTGGACCGATACTCATCCATCCAGCAGTTCTCGCGCGCGCTCGCCGAGTCCGCGAGCGACGTGGCCAGCATCCAGGGGCTGCTCGAGAACCTCATCGGCGAGGCGCAGAACCTGCTGCAGCAGCAGTCGCGCACCGTGACGGAACTGCAGAACGGGCTGATGCGCTCGCGCATGGTGTCCTTCCAGCGGCACGTCCAGCGCCTGGCGCGCATCGTGCGTCAGGCCGCCGCCGACACCGGCAAGCGCGCGGAGCTCTTCGTCGAGGGTGCCTCGGGCGAATTCGACCGTCAGGTGCTCGAGCGCATGCTGCCGCCGTTCGAGCACATGCTGCGCAATGCCGTGGTCCACGGCATCGAGCCTCCCGACGAGCGGCGTGCGGCCGGTAAGGAAGAAACCGGACACATCTCGCTCAAGCTCAGGCGCGAGGGCGCCGAGTTCATCGTCGAGCTTTCCGACGACGGCGCGGGGATGAATCTGGCCGCGATACGCCGCAAGGGTCTGGAGCTCGGGCTGATCCGTCCGGAGCAGGTGCTGTCGGACGAAGATGTCATGCAGCTGGTGCTCGAGCCCGGCTTTTCCACCGCGAACACCCTCACTCAGCAGGCTGGGCGCGGTGTCGGCATGGACGTGGTGGCGGTGGAGATCAAGAAGCTCGGCGGCGCGCTGCACATGGAGAGCAGCGCCGGCCACGGCACGCGCTTCACGATCCGTCTGCCCTTCACTCTGGCGATCAGCCACGCGCTGGTGGTGCGCACCGGCGATGAATACTACGCGCTGCCGCTGCCGACCGTGGAGGGCGTGGTGCGCCTGACACGCGACGACGTGGCGGCGCACCTGCGCACCGAAGGCGCGACGTTCAGCTATGGCAATCACAAGTACCGGCTGCAGCCGCTGGCGCACTACGTCGGGATGGAGGCCTCGGCGCTGCCCGAGCAGAATGTGACGATTCCCGTGGTGCTGGTGCGTGCCGGCGAGCACTCCACCGGTCTGGTCGCCGACGAGCTGATCGGCAGCCGCGAGATCGTCGTCAAGCCCGTCGGACCGCAGATCTCGGGCATCCGCGGCATCTCCGGCGCGACCATCCTCGGCGACGGCCGTATCGTCATCATCCTGGATATCGGCGCTCTGGTGCGCGCCGAATGGCGCGGCCGTGCGGCCCCGACCGTGACGCGCGACAAGACCGATCGGCGCACCTGCGTGCTGGTCGTGGACGACTCCATCACGGTACGGCGTGTGACGCAGCGTCTGCTCGAGCGCAATGGCATGCGCGTGATGACGGCGCGCGATGGCATGGATGCGGTCGCTCTGCTCGCCGAGCACCTGCCGGACGTGATACTGCTAGACATCGAGATGCCGCGGATGGACGGCTACGAGGTCGCCGCGCACGTGCGCAACGACCCGCGGCTGCAGGACATCCCGATCATCATGATCACCTCCAGGGTCGGGGAAAAACACCGTGCACGAGCGATCGAGCTGGGCGTCGACGATTATCTGGGCAAGCCCTATCAGGAGAGCCAGCTGATCGACGCCATCACGCCGCTGGTCGCCCAGCGCCGCAAGGGGCGGCGCGCGATGGGCTCGGGCTGAGCTGCCCGAGCGTGGGCGTAAGCCGCCGGCCGCCGGGGAATCCGCCATGAGCACGCCATGAGCGAACGCATCGCCGAGGTGTACAGTCTGCTGATACCGCTCGCCGATGCGCGTGTGTTGGTGCCGCGCGCCTGTGTGGCCGAAGTCATCGGATACCAGCAGCCCACGCCGGTGGACGGCGCTCCACCCTGGTATCTGGGAGCCGTGAACTGGAACGCGCGCACCGTGCCGCTGGTGTCCTTCGAGGGCACGTGCGGCCTGCCGATCCCGGCCACGAGCGGGCGCGCGCGCATCGTGGTGTTCCTGGCGCTGCTCGGGCGCCTGGAAGCCGGCTACGTCGCGATCGTCTCGCAGGGCTTTCCGCAGCTGGTGCGCGTCGGCAACGACGTCGTGCGCGCCGACCTCGCGCGCAGCTTCCCCGAGCGCGTGCCGGTGATCTGCCAGGTGCGCATGCTCAACGAGACCCCATGGGTGCCGGATCTGGAGCGGCTGGAGATCATGGTCGCCGATGAGACCGTGGCCACGACGGAGAAGCAGGCGCTGTAGTCGTAGCTGAGGATATGGAACCCACCGTCCATCATTGGGGGTACGTCATAGCCGCCACATCCGTGAGCCAGTGGCTACAGAACCACCTGTGGGTCATACCCACCTCTCAATCGATCCATATCGTCATGATCTCGGTTGTGTTTGGTTGCGCTGCAATGATCAGTCTGCGCCTGCTCGGCTTGAGCACCGGCGGTCGGTCGATCTCCAGCCTGGTCGTCACCTTGGTGCCGTGGATGTATATCGCGCTTCTGGGAGCTTTGATCACCGGGATCGTGCAGACGGTCGCGGAGCCGGTACGGGAATTCGTCACGCCCGAGTTCTGGTGGAAGATGCTCATGATCGTTGCGGTCGTGATCCTCACGCAATGGTTTGCCGGATCCGTGCGTCGCAATGCGGCCAGATGGGATTCGTCGGCGAGCCGACCGGCCTCCGGCCGTGCTTTTGCGCTGGTCTCCCTCGGCCTGTGGATCGCCATCGTGTACTGCGGTCGCTTCATCGCGTACACGTGGGGTTTTTACATGTAAGGGCTCTCCGGCAGAGCCGGCGTGGCTTTTGGTGCTACTATTTCCACGGTTGAGTGCAGGTCGCCCGCGAAGGTCGATTGCATGCGGTGAGCATCACATGTTGATCAATACCAGCGGCTCGCCAGCTCCGGGGAGGATGGGTGGCAGGCGTGCGCCCCGGTTGCCCCAGTTGCCCTGGGTGCTCGCCTCGATCGCAGCAACTCTCGGACTTGCGGCGCAGATGAGCGCGTGGGCCGCGCAGCCGTCCGGTCCGCAGGGGCGCACCTGGGCTTCCATCGCGAAACTTCCGGACTGGCAGGGCCTATGGCAGGCCCACTTCGGACGGCCGAGCGGTGGCGGTCCGATGCTCACTCCCAGGGCAGAGGCCAATTTGGCCGCCTACAGGGCGAAGCAGAAGCTCGGCGAGGACCTGCAGGGGCAGACTGCGAACTGCCTGCCGCCCGGCATGCCGACGATCATGACGCAGCCGTACCCGATCGAGTTCCTGTTCAATCCCGGAAAGGTGGTCATCCTGATCGAAGCCTACGAGCAGGAGCGCACGATTTATACCGACGGGCGAGCGCACCCTGCCGCCAACGTGCTGACGCCGACTTTCCAGGGCAACTCCATCGGCCACTGGGAGGGCGATACGCTGGTGGTGGATACCGTGGGCGTCGATCCCGACACCGGCGCGGGAATCATGGCAGGCGTGCCGCACGATGCAGACATGCATATCATCGAGCGTATCCGCAAGGCCGACGAGGATCACATCTTCGTCACGCGGACCATCATCGATCCGGAGGAGTTCGTGCAACCCTGGACGACGACGTTGACCTACACCCGTATCCCGGGGGATCTGCTCGAATATATCTGCGAGCAGGGCAATCGGGACAGCAGCGACGCCGAAGGGCGCCCCGGGGAACGAATCAGGGGTCCATGAGCGGCGCGACCATCCGCAGCGTCTTCGCGGGCGTTGCAAATACAACCGTCAGCGGGAGTCCCAATCCATGATCAAGCTCCTTCGGGCGGCGACTATCGGGCTTGCGGCGACTTCGTTCCTGCCTGCCGGTAGCGCGCTCGCCCATCACTCCACTGCCATGTTCAAGATGAACGTGAATACGGTCCTGAAGGGCACCATCCAGCGCTTCGACTGGCAGAACCCGCACACGTGGATTGTCTTCGACGTGCCTAACGCCAAGGGTGGCTACGACCAATACGGTATCGAGGGGATGAGCCCGAACTATCTGGTGCGCCATGGCTGGACGCGCGCTACGCTGAGCCCGGGTGACAAGGTGGAGCTGACGATCCATCCGCTCAAGAACGGCATGATGGGCGGCTTCGACGTGAGCGTGAAATTTTCCAACGGAAAGGTGATGTACAACCTGCCGCACGGGCCCAAAGACCTGCCCTGATCGCGCGCCGGTCCTGCGTCCCTCGACGCGTCCCGCTGTTTCCTACTGGACGGTAAACCCCATCCAGCGCCCCATGAATATCACCGTGATCCACAGGCCAATCGAGAAGGCGCCGGCGAGCCTTGCCGGCAGCGGCGGAGGCAACGCGTCATTCCACGCACGCGCCTTGCGATAGACGCCGAAGTGGAAGATCGCCATGTTGATGCCGGCGAGCAGCATGAACAGCATCTTGAGCTGAAACTGCAGGTTATAGGCGTAGACGGTCGCCTTGGAAACGAACAATAGTGTTCCCGTAACCATCGAGATGGCGAAGGCCACCCAGGTGTACGGCAACACCTCATTCGAAAGCCTGATGATCGCAGTGCGGGGGGTCGCCAGCCCCAGCAGACGCAGGTCCACCATCAGGATGGTGCCAAAGAGCAGGGCCACCGCCAGCACGTGAAGGGTCTCGATATTGGCAAACCACCATTCCCAGCCGGCCGTGCCGCTTATCGCCGCGGCCACGTGGCTGCTCTGCAGGTACTGCAACAGAGCGTTCAGATTCATCTGGATATTGGGTGATCATCGAGGTGGCCCATGGTCCAAGTCTAGCTCTAGCCGGCAGGCCGGCACATCGCATCGCCATCGGCAGATCCGCCATCAGCAGATCCGCCACCACGGCACGGCGAGTACGCGGGTCGTGAGCGGAAATATTTCCGAGCCTGCATACAGCAGCAGCGCGCCGTTCGAGGTCCGCGGGTATTCCTGCAGGAACGATTCGAGACCGCGTGCGTCCGCGGCGGACAACCGGGTTGCCGCCTTCACCTCGATTGGCAGCGTGCGCGACGCTGTCTCGATGACGAAATCCACCTCCTGTCCCGCGGCGGTTCTCCAGTAGAGCACCTCGGGGCGCGTCGCCAGCGTGTCGCGCCAGGCGAGCAGATCCGTCAGCACGAGATTCTCCAGATGCGCGCCACGCGGCTCGGTTTCTGCGGCCAGATGCAGCGCGAGCGCGGTATCGCACCAATAGAGCTTGGGCGCTTTGATGAGCCGCTTGGTGCGATTGACCGAATACGCGGGCAGCCGTATCGCCTGGTAGCTGGTTTCCATGAGGTTCAGGAACCGGTGCACCTGCGGTTGACTGATACCGACGTCACGCCCCAGTTCCGTCTGGTTGAGCAGTCCCCCGATGCGCAGACAGGCGGCGCGCATCAGTCGCCGGAAGTCCGCCAAATTCTCCACGGCTCGCAATGTCTGCAGATCGCGCTCGAGGTAGGTCTGAACATAGCCGGAAAACCAGCGGGCGCGGGCGTCCTGATCGGTCAATTCGTATGCCGGAACCGGGAAACCGCCCAGGCGCGCCGCTGTCCTCCAGTCTTGGGCGTGCGTGTTGCGAGCGCCACCGGCTGCGGCGTCGTACGCGGCGCCTGACGCTTCGACGACTTGCGGCCAGCGGGAAAAGTCCGCCGCCAGCAGCTCGCTCCAAATGCCGGTGTGTCCGAGACCGAGCCGCTCCCGCCGTGTGAACGGCCACAGCGTCACGTAGCTCGCCCGGCCGGCGAGCGTCTCTCCGATCCGCCGCATCATCAGCAGGTTCGCCGAGCCGGTGAGCACGAATCGGCCGGGGCGGCGCGGCCGATCACGGTCCACGCTGCGCTTGACCGCGATGAGCAGGTCCCGTGCACGCTGCACCTCATCGATGACCATGGTCGGAGCGCGCGCGACGACGGCCTCGGGATCCGTGGAGGCCTGGGTGCGTAGGTCGAAATCGTCGAGTGTCAGATAGGTTCGGGTGGCGAGTTGCGGCAGGGACCGGACCAGTGTGGTCTTCCCCGTCTGTCTCGCCCCCAGCACAACGACGACCGGCGCGGCGCGCAGCGCGGCCCGGACGGCGGATGCTGCGGCCCGCGGCAGTATGGCGGGGGCCTCGGAAATCGATTCCACTTACGTATGATAATCATACTTATGATGAATTAAAACTTCGCGCGCCCCTCCGGCTGGCAGCCATCCCGCTCCCCGGGCCGCGCCGCTCGGAACTGCGCCTCATCCACATACAGCCGCCCGGCTGCGCGCTGGTACCACAGGATCGTGCGCCGCCCATCCGCCGCCGGCAGAGACATCGCGACACAGCGCTGCGCCGCCGGCGGCGCAGTCGCGGAGCGCGTGGCCGCAGCTCGCGGCGCGGCGCCCGTCACTTCCGCAGGCGCGAGCAGGGCCTCGGCCAGCACGCGGCCGGAAAGCCCGCCGCTCGTCCACGGCAGCCCCAGCACCTGCAGCAGCGTCGGAGTGATGTCGGTATTGCCGGCGGGGGCCGCGTCGCGATAGCGTCGGCGGAAATCCGGCCCCATCGCCGCCATGAAGTTGAAGGTGTTGTCGCGTCCGAGGCTGCCGTGGTTGCCCTGCCCCTGCTGCCCGGCCGTGTCGGAGATCTGCACGGCGTTGAGCAGCGCATCGGACAGGCCCGTCTCGCGCGCGCTCAGATCAAAAGTCCTGAAGGCGACGACGATGGAGGGAATGGGCAGATGCGTCGCGCCGCTGAGGTCGAGGGCCGACAGCGGCAGCGTTCCCGGCAGTGGCCCGAAGCTCTCACCGACGAACAATCCTCCCACGTAGTCGAAACCGGCCAGCAACTGCACGATGCGGCGTGCGAGCGCGGCCTGCGCATGCGGCAGGTAGATCAGGTCCGA
Source organism: Gammaproteobacteria bacterium (assembly GCA_030037905.1). Taxonomy (GTDB): domain Bacteria; phylum Pseudomonadota; class Gammaproteobacteria; order Steroidobacterales; family Steroidobacteraceae; genus FEN-1191. The sequence continues at coordinate 8,523 of JASHPX010000323.1, read as the reverse complement.
GCCACCGTTGGCGGCGACGATCACATCCGCGTCGCTCTGCTCGCGCGGCCGGCCGCTGCCGCCGATGAGGCCGTTGCCGAACCGTGGATGCGCGCCCGGCCCGATGGGGCGGTAGAGGAGATTGCCGTGCGAGTCCTTGAGGGTGGTGTCGGGGTCATACAGCGGCTCGTGCAGCGCTGCAGCGAGGTCGATCGCCAGGAATCCCGGCGGAAGGAATCCTTCCGGCACGTCGGCATAGTGGTCATGGGCGGCCGGGCTCGCGGTGCCGTCGTGCTGCGCGTCGATGTCGTGCTTGCTGATGGTCGCAAAGCCGTGGTCGGACGTGACGAATACATCGGTATCCGCCGCCAGGCTCGGATCGGCGTCGATGAACTCCAGCAGCTGGCGCAGATTGTCGTCGGCGTTGCGCACGGCCGCGCGCGAGGTGCGTCCGTTGATGCCGGGGGCGAGCCGGTTGAGGCTGTCGCCCTCGTTGTGCTGCGTGCCGTCGGGGTCGCGCGACCAGTAGACCAGCACGAACGGCCGTCCCCGCTGGACGAACAGCGGCAGCACCACACGTGTCGCGGCGTCGATGAAGTACACCTGCTGTCCCCAGTTGGGATTGCGCGTGCCGGCGATGCGATCGTTGCCGCTCGGCTGGATACGCGGCGGGGCGACGAGCGGCAGGCCCGCGGCGATGAGGCCGGTGGCGATCTCAGGGGCGAGCGGCACGCCGCCGGCGCTGCCCGTGGCATCATCGATGATCACCGTCTGCGGCGTCGTGAAGTAAGAGGGGATGCCAGCCGCGGAGCCCAGCGGGCCGATCGCCTGCGGCTCGAGCTGGCTCACGTCCTGAATGGCCGCGGCGCCGAGCTTGCCGATCGCGGCGGTGCTGTAGCCATGCGCGCGCGCGATGGCGAGCAGCGTCTCGGCGCCGAGATAATTGCCGCCGTAGTGATCGTCCAGATCGCCGAGCACCTGGTCGTCCTCCAGGAACGGCGTAGCCCCGGCAGTACGTGCGCCGAAGTTGCCGGCGTTGAAGCTGCGGTAACCGATGTAGAGCGAGTTGCTGAAATCTCCGGTATCGCCGGGGTAGTGTCCGGTCGCGATCGCCGCGGCATTCGGCGTCGTGAAGGTCGGGAACACCGCGTGACTGTCGGTGAAGCTCACCCCCGCGGCGCGCAGCGCGCTCATCGTGGGTGCGTCCCGGGGATTGACCGAATCGGCACGCAGCCCGTCGACGACGAACAGAATGACGTTGCGTTGCCGGTGAGCCGCAACGCTTGCGGCACCGTCATCGGCACCGCTGCTCGCATCGCGGCTCGAAGGCGCACCACCTGCGGCATAGGCAGCGGTCGCGACCAGGCTCGCGATGCTCGCGAGCACGCTCGCAGTCAGTGCGAGCCGGCGGCCCCCGCTTGTCGCCCGGTCCCTCACCGCGCAGCGGTCCTCATAGCGCAGGCGCGTATCACCCCGCAGGCGCGTCTCACCCCGCGGCCGCGCCTCATCGCGAGGGCGCGGCGCGCTGCGCGCGGCTCGCCCCGGTGACGCTGATCACACGCGCTTCGATGTGCTGCAGCAGCCGATCGAAGGGCTGGTTGAATTTGTCGATGCCCTCCTCCTCCAGCCGCCGCGTCACCTGATCGATGTCCACGCCCAGAGCCGGCAGGCTCTCGAACAGGTCGCGGGCCGCGGGCAGGTTCCCCTCGAGCTGCAGCTGCGGCCGGCCGTGATCGCGGTAGGCTTCGAGCGTCTCGAGCGGCATGGTGTCGATCGTATCGGCGCCGAGCAGCGCCTCCACGTACTTCACATCACGATAATTCGGATTCTTGGCGCTGGTGCTGGCCCACAGCAGCCGCTGCACGCGTGCCCCGCGCTCGGCGAGGTGCCGAAAACGCTGCTGCGCAAAGGTCTGCCGGTACATGTTGTAGGCGAGCTTGCCGCAGGCGATGGCGACCTCCCCGCAGGCGCCTTCGGCCTCGGTGCGTGCCTGCGCATCGCGCTCACTGGCGGCGTGGGCCTGCAACATCGGGTCCACCATCGTATCGATGCGGCTGATAAAAAAGCTCGCCACGGAGCTCACACCTTCCAGCGAGCCTGCGCTCGCCAGGCGCTGTTCCAGTCCGCCAATATAGGCGTCCATGACCTCGTGATAGCGCGGCAGACCGAACAGCAGTGTCACGTTGACGTTGATACCTTCGCCGATGAGCTGACGAATGGCGCCGAGGCCCTCGACCGTGCCGGGCACCTTGATATAGATATTGGGCCGGTCGAGCGCCGCCCAGAGCCGCCGAGCCTCCGCGATAGTGCCGTCACGGTCGCGCGCCAGATGCGGATTGACCTCGAGACTCACGTAGCCATCCACTGTGTGTGTGCGCTCATAGATGGGACGCAGCGCATCGGCGACGCGCTGCACATCCGACTGGCTGATGGCCTCGTAGATGTCGTTGGCGCTCTTGCCGGCGCGCGCCAGCGTCTCGATCTGAGCATCGTAGGAGTGGCCGGAATCGATCGCCTTCTCGAAGATGGCCGGATTGGAGGTCATGCCGGTGAGGGCGTCCTCATCGATCAGCCGGCGCAGCTGCCCATCGAACAGATCGCGGTGGATGTAATCGAGCCAGACGGACTGGCCCAGGGCGGCCAGCTGTTGCAACGGATTGGCCATGTGTCGTGCTCCTGTGCGTCGCGTTCCCGCGGTCCACGCCTCATTGGCGGTCCACGCCTCATTGGCGGTCCGCGCCTCAGTAAAGGTCGCCCAGCGTCGCCTGTAGCGCGGCCAATGCCGCGATCGGGGCGGTCTCGGTTCGCAATATACGAGGTCCGAGGCTGCAAGGGCGAAAGCCGTGCAACTGCGCCGCCGCGAGCTCGGGCTCGGCGAGGCCGCCCTCGGGCCCTACCAGCAGCGTCGCGGGTGGGGCGGTGGCCTCCGCGCCGCCCAGCGCCGCTTGCCTCAGCGCCTGCGGCAGCGAGATCGAGCCTTCCGGCGCCAGCAGCAATCGCAGCGGCAGCGGCTGCGAGGCGGCCGCCATCGCACAGGCGTGATCGAGCTCACGCGGCGCGCTCACCTCGGGCACGCGATTGCGCCCGCACTGCTCGCAGGCACCGACCGCGATGCCCTGCCAGTGTGCGAGCCGCCGCGCAGCGGCCTTGGCATCGAGCTGCACTACGCTGTAACGGCTGGTCAGCGGCACGATGGCCACGACCCCCAGCTCGGTGGCCTTCTGCACGATCCAGTCCATGCGCTCGCCACGCGCCAGGCATTGCAGCAGCGTGATCCGTAGCGGCGTCTCGCGCTCGATCGCACGGTGTTCACCCACCTCGACCTGCACCGCGACGCTCGCCGGGTGGCGCCCGCGCGCGCCATTGCTTCCCCCTGCCACCGCCTCGGGCTCCAGCAGCCGCGCGTCGTACTCGCCGCCGCGGCCGTCGAACAGCGTGAGGCGCGCGCCCGGCCGCAGCCGCAGCACGCGGGTCACGTGCAAGGCCGCGGCGTCGGGCAGCGCAACGATGCTGCCCGTCGCGAGCCTGGTAGGCAGGAAGCAGCGTGTCAGCCGCATGCCGCCTCGATGGCCTGTGCCGCCACATTCACCATGAGATCGATCTGCTCCTCGGTGATGACATACGGCGGCATGAAGTACACGACCTCGCCGAGGGGGCGCAGCAGTACCCCGCGCGCGCGCGCCTCGCGATGGATCCTCCAGCCGCGGCGCTCCTCGGCGGGCCAGGGTGTGCGCGTCGCGCGCTCGCGCACCAGCTCGACGGCGGCGATCATCCCCGTCTGGCGCACATCGGCAACGTGTGGATGCTCGGTGAGCGGCGCCAGGCGTGCGGCCAGGTGCGCAGCCAATCGGCGGTTGTCCTCGATCACCGGTGTCGTGGCGAAGATCTGCAAGGTCGCGCGCGCCGCGGCGCAGGCGAGCGGATTGCCCGTGTAGCTGTGCGAATGCAGGAATGCGCGCTGCGCGGAATATTCGGCGTAGAACGCCTCGTAGATGCGTTCGCCGGCGAGCACTGCCGACAGCGGCAGATAACCGCCGGTGAGCCCCTTGGACAGGCACAGCAGATCCGGCGTGATGCCGGCCTGCTCGCAGGCGAAGAGCGTACCGGTGCGGCCAAAGCCGACGGCGATCTCGTCGGCGATCAGATGCACCTGATACTCGTCGCAGGCTGCGCGCAGCAGCGACAGGTACACCGGATCGTACATGCGCATGTTGCCCGCGCACTGTACCAGCGGCTCCACGATCACCGCGGCGATCTCCTCGGCATGGCGCTCGAGCAGCGCGCGCATGTCCTCGAAGCGCCGGCGCGAGTAGTCCGCCCAGCTCTCGCCGCGCTCGCGCTCGTAACAGTCGGGCGAAGGCGCGGTGAGCACGTCCATCAGCAGCGGCGCGTACACGCGCTTGTAGAGCTCGACGTTGCCGACCGCGAGCGCGCCGAGGGTCTCGCCGTGGTAGCTGTTGGCCAGAGTGACGAAGCGGCGCTTGCGCGTGAGGGCGCGGTTCTGCCAGTAGTGAAAGCTCATCTTCAGGGCGACTTCCACGGCCGCCGAGCCATTGTCGGCGAAGAAACACCGCGTGAGCCCCGCAGGCGCAATGCATACCAGCTCCTCGGCGAGCGCTACCGCGGGCTCGTGCGCGACACCCGCGAGCAGCACGTGCTCGCATTGCTGCAGCTGCGCGGCGACGGCTGCGCCGATCAGCGGATGACAGTGGCCGAACAGGTTGACCCACCAGGAGCTGATGGCGTCCAGATAGCGGCGACCGTCGTAGTCTTCCAGCCAGCACCCGTACGCGCGACGCACCGGCAGCGGCGGCAGCCGCTCGTGATCCTTCATCTGCGTGCAGGGATGCCACACGTGCGCAAGATCGCGGGCCACGAGATTGGCATTGCTGATGCCCGGCGCGGGCGCACCCTCGGCTGCGGGGGCACTGGCTGCGGGCGCGCGCCCGGCCGCGGGGGCATCGCCACGAGCTGTCACGGGCGTGGTGCCGGTCGCGGTCCCGGCCGCGGTCTCGGCCGCGACGTGGTTGGCTGTGGACATGCGCGCATTTTGGCATCATGGCCGCCGCCCATGCACAGTGCAGCTCCAGCATCCGCCGCGAAGCTCGTGATCGACCCGACCACGGGACTCCTGCTCGCCGCCCCGCAGGTGCTTTCGCCGCATCGGGATGCGCGTCCGAGCGGCGTGCTGCCGGACCTCATCGTGGTTCACGGCATCAGCCTGCCGCCAGGGGAATTCGGGGGTCCATGGATCGACCGATTGTTCTGCGGCGAGCTGCCGGCGGCGGCGCATCCGAGCTTCGCGGCGATCGCCCCGCTGCGTGTGTCGGCGCACGCGCTCATCCGGCGCGACGGGGCGATCATCCAGTATGTGCCGTTCGGCGAGCGCGCCTGGCACGCCGGTCAGTCCAGTTACGCGGGACGATCCGCCTGCAATGATTTCTCCGTCGGCATCGAGCTCGAGGGCACCGACGAGAGGCCGTACGAGGATGCGCAATACACGGCGCTGGCGGCGCTCATCACGGCGCTGTGCGCGGCATACCCGTCCCTGTCGCGCGAGCGCATTGCCGGACACAGCGACATCGCGCCCGGTCGCAAGAGCGACCCAGGAGCGGCATTCGACTGGCCGCGCCTGCGCGCGCTGCTCGGCGCGCAGGGCGGCGGAGGCACGCAGCGGGAGGATGATTGAATGTACACCCCCGAGCATTTCCGTGAGTCTCGCATCGAAGTCCTGCAGGCGTTGATCCGGCGCCATCCCCTGGCAGTCCTCGTTGCAAACGTCGACGGTGCGCTGGTCGCCGATCATCTCCCCCTGCAGCTCGTTCCAGGTGCGGATGGTGGCGGGCGCCTGCGCGGCCACGTCGCCCGAGGTAATCCATTGTGGCGGCAGCTACCCGCCGGGAGCGCGGTGCTGGCGATATTTCATGGAGCGCAGCACTACATCTCGCCGTCCTGGTACGCGAGCAAGGCAGAACACGGCCGAGTGGTGCCGACCTGGAACTACGCTGCAGTCCACGCCAGCGGCTCGATCCGCTTCATCGAAGAACCGGATTGGCTTCTCGGGCTGGTCGAATCGATGACTGACGAGCACGAACAGGGCCGCTCGCCGCGCTGGCGCGTTTCCGACGCCCCGACAGACCATACGGCAGCGAAGCTACGCGCGATCGTCGGCTTCGAGATCGCGATCAATGCCCTGATCGGCAAGTTCAAAGCCAGCCAGAATCGCTCCGCCGCCGACCGCAGCGGGGTTATCCGTGCTCTGCGGGCAGAAGGCGTGACCGAAGAGGCGCTGGCCGATCTCGTGCGCGACCCGAACGCGTAGCAGTGCGCGCAGGCGGCGAGCGGGCCGCGCGCAGGCTGAAAACTCGGTTTTTGAAACCGAATTTTCATGCTACCGACTCTCTCAACGACGTTTGAGTCTCTCGGCAAAGATAGGGAGGCCTGATGCTCAAGGTCCTGCAGACGATTCCGATTCCGCTGTTGCTCCTGATCGCCACCACGCTCGAGGTCAGTGGAGATGCCACCGTCCGTTTGGCAATCTATGACCACAGCGGGCTGCCTCGCGTGGCCTTGCTGCTCGCGGGAGCCGCGCTCCTGTTGGGCTACGGATCGTTCCTGAACAGCGCGCCCGTGGAATTCGGGCGGGTCGTTGGCCTTTACATCGCGACGCTCTTCGTGGTCTGGCAGGTCATCAATTTTCTGGTGTTCCGTGCATTGCCCGAGCCGCCCGTGTGGGCGGGCGGCGCACTCGTGGTCGCGGGTGGCCTCATCATCACGTTCTGGCGAACGGCATGAGTCCTCGACGGCAGGCGGCGCCCTTCACCCACGAGGTCCGCCGCGCTCATGCCGCCACAGTTCCTCGCCGCTGCCGGTCGCGCGCGCGTAGATACGCGCCAGAACGAACAGGAAGTCGGACAAGCGATTCAGATAGCGTAGCGAGACCGCCGAGGCTTTCGCGGGCGCGGGACGTACAGCGGTGACTCTGCCGGCCGTTCGGGCTGTTGCTGTTCCTGCTGTACCGGCCGCGCGCGCGAGCGCCCAGCAGCGCCGCTCCGCGCGGCGACAGATAGCGCGCGCGAGGTGGCAGGCGGCCGCGGCGGCACCGCCGCCGGGCAGTACGAACTCCTTCAGCGGCGGCAGTTGTGCATTGAGCTGCGCGATCTGCCGTTCCAGGCGCGCCACCGACGCGTCATCGAGAATCGACTGTCCCGGCACCGCCAGCTCGCCGCCCAGATCGAACAGGCGCTGCTGGATCTCGAGCAGCCACTCGCGCGTCTTCGCGGTGGCAGGCGTCGCAGCGTGGGCAGGTGTCGTCGCGACGTGCGGCGTTGCCGCGGTGGAGCGCGCAGCGTCAGCCGCAGCCGCGGATGGTGTCGCGGCAGCGCCAGGCGGTGGTTGCGCCAGCAGCACGCCGAGGGCGCTGTTGAGCTCGTCGACAGCGCCCATCGCCTCGATGCGCGCCGAATCCTTCGGCACGCGCGTACCGTCGCCGAGGCCGGTGGTGCCGTCGTCGCCGGTGCGGGTGACGATCTTCGAGAGGCGCGGGCTCATGGGTGGTGACCGCTGCGGTGCCGACACGGCGTGTGCAGGCGGAGCGTGTGCAGGCGGAGCGCGTGCAGGTGTGGCGGGCGCATGATGGGGTCGCTACAGCCTGACCCGCACGCCGCCGTAGAAGCCGCGGCCCAGCGGGCGGTAGCCATAAGCCGGCTCAGCCTGATTATTGAGCAGGTTCTCGACGCGGCCGAAGATCTGCATCCACTTGCCCAGAGGGTAGCTGCCGAACACGTCGAGGGTCTCGGTGGGAGCGAGCGGCACGGTATTGGCGGCATCATCGAAGCGCGAACCCTGATAGACGTAGGTCGCGCCGAGGGAGGCGCCGCCGGTAGCGGTCCAGGTCAGACCGCCGTTGTACAGCACGTGCGCTCGGCGTGCGAGCATGAGGCCCGTGAGCTCGTCGATGGCCTTCATGTTGGTGTAGCTTCCCCAAACGCTGAGGCTCTGCGTGAGATGTGCCGCGAGGTCGGCTTCTACGCCGCGGTCGCTCGAGCGGCCGACGTTGTAATAGTAGCCGAAGGGCCGCAGCAGGCAGCCCGGGTCGCTCGTCGCGCAATCGTCGAACTCGATCTCATTCTGCTCGTCACGGCTGAAGTACACCGCTGACACCCGCACTTTCCCCTGCTCGAGCAGGTGGTCGAATCCCGCCTCCCACCCGTCGGCGGTCTCGGGCGCCAGCCGCGCAAAGGGATTGGAATACTCGGAGAACAGCTCGTAGAGCGTCGGCGCCTTGAACCCCTGACCGTAGTTGGCGCGCAGCACCGTGGTGCCGTCGGGCAGCTGCCAATCGCCGGCGACTTTCAATGAGGTATGCCCGCCGAACTCCTGGTCCTGGTCGCGGCGCGCGCCGCCGGTGAGAGTGATCTGCCGCGCGATCGCCGAATTCTGCGCGAAAGTCGTCTGCCACTGCGCATAGTAGCTGGTCAGACGGTCGCGCCCCGTCGTCGGCATATCGGTGGGGTCGGGCAGCGTGTCGGTGTCGAGTGTACT
>JASHPX010000322.1 GCA_030037905.1 Gammaproteobacteria bacterium | reverse complement strand
CGCGGCATCGGCCGCTGGACCGTGGAGATGCTGCTGATCTTCCGGCTGCGGCGGCCCGATGTGCTGCCGGTCGACGATTTCGGCGTGCGCAACGGCTTTCGCCTCGCTTATGGCCTGAAGGGCTTGCCGCTGCCGCGCGCGCTGGCCGAATTCGGCGAGCGCTGGAAGCCCCACCGCAGCATGGCCGCGTGGTATCTGTGGCGCGCCGTCGAGCTGGAGCGGCGCGGCGCGCTGCCGCGTTGCCGTCGCCCGCCGCGCATCGCCATCCGCACGCTTGCGCGCAAGGTCGCGCCGGCCGCGCGCCGGGCGCGCAGGAAGGTTACAGCCGCCGCTCGTGCTGCCCGCGCTGCGCCTCCGCCGCGTCAGCGCCCGTAGCGCCGCTTGAGGGCCGCCTCCACGTTGGGGTGCACGAAGCTCGTGACCTCACCGCCAAGGCTCGCGATCTCCCGCACCAGGGTCGAGGAGATAAAGGTGAATTTTTCCGTGGGGACCATGAAGACGGTCTCGATCTGCGGCTGTAGATGCCGGTTCATATTGGTGATCTGAAACTCGAACTCGAAGTCCGATACCGCACGCAGGCCGCGCACGACCACGCTGATCCCGCGCGAGCGCGCGAACTCCACGGTCAGACCGCTGTAGCCGACCACCTCGACATTGCTCAGGTCGGCCAGTGAGCCGCGCGCGAGCTCCACGCGCTCGGCAAGCGCGAAAGCCGGCGTCTTGCTCGGATTGGAGGCGATCGCGACCACGACGCGATCGAAGATCCTGGCAGCGCGCCGCACGATGTCCTCGTGGCCGCGAGTGAAGGGGTCGAAGGTTCCCGGATAGACGGCGCTGGTCGTCATCGCTGCGCTTCTCCCGCGGGCGCTGCGCGCGCGCGTATCTCGCGCCTCAGCCGGGCGCGAGCAGATGATACCCGACCTCTCCGGCTCCGCCCGCGCGCAGCTCCTGCCAGCCGCTCGGCAGCGGGGGCAGCGGCTCGCCGCATGCGTGCTCCACATAGATGCGCGCCTGCGCAGCGAGCCAGCCGCCGCGCTCGAGCGCGCCGACCGCAGCCGGCAGCTCACCCGAGGCGAACGGTGGATCGAGAAATACGATATCGAAGCACGGCGGCACACCGGGCGCGGCGCGACTCGACCCGGACTCCAGAAACTGCAGCGCCTGGCCACGGACGACGCGCCACGCACCGCTCGCGCCGCTCGCGCCGCTCGCGCCACTCGGCGCCTGCGCCTGCGCCTGCCCCAGCGAGCCCTGCCATTCGATGAGCAGCTGCTCGAGGGCCTGCGCGGCGCGGCGCTGCTGCTCGACGAACACGACGCAGGCCGCACCGCGCGACAGCGCCTCGAGGCCGAGCGCCCCGGAGCCTGCGTACAGGTCCAGACAGCGTGCGCCGCCGGTGCGATCCTGCAGCCAGTTGAACAGCGTTTCGCGCACGCGGTCCGGAGTGGGCCGCAGCGCCAGCGGCGGAAAGCGAAATTTACGGCCGCGCCACTGCCCGCCGATGATGCGCAGCTGCCGCTGCTCGCGCCCCGCGCGCGATGGCCGCGGTGGGCTCGGTGGCCGCGATGCGCGCGGCGGACGCGGCGGCGGTGAACGTGGCGGCAGCGGCACCATTCTCGCAAGCCTAACCCACCCACGGCATCCCCGTGCCCCGTGACGTGCGACAATCGCGCGCCATGTCCGCGCCGAATCCGCATGTCCGGCACTGAACGCCCCGAGGCCCGGACCCCCGGGCAGGCCCCGGCGCCGCAGGAACTGCGAGCGCCTCCGCAGTCCCAGGAGTCCCGAGGCTTCCTGGCGCGCCTGCGCGCGCGTCTGAACCGTGGCGGCGCCTCGATCGCGCGTGATCTGCGCGGGCTGCTGCGCGGACGCAAGATCGACGCGGCGGTCCTCGAGGACCTGGAGAGCCGCTTGCTGATGGCCGACGTGGGCGTCGAGGCCACGACGGAGATACTTTCCGACCTCAACCTCCGCGTGGCGCGTCATGAGCTGGACGACGTCGAAGCGCTGGTGGCCGCGTTGCGCGAGCGGCTGACACAACTGCTCTCACCCTGCGAGCGCCCCTTCAGCGTGAATCGCGCGGTGCGTCCCTACGTGGTGCTCGTCGTCGGCGTCAACGGCTCGGGCAAGACCACCAGCATCGGCAAGCTCGCGCAGCGGCTGCGCGGGGAGGGACTGTCGGTGATGCTCGCGGCCGGAGACACTTTCCGGGCCGCGGCAGTGGAGCAGCTATCGGTGTGGGCCGAACGCACCGGCGCGCTGTTCAGCTCGCAACGGACCGGCGCGGATCCCGGTGCCGTGATCTTCGATGCCCTGCAGTCGGCGCAGGCGCGCCGCATCGATGTGGTCCTGGCCGACACCGCCGGCCGGCTGCACAGCCAGATGCACCTGATGGACGAGCTGAAAAAGATCAAGCGCGTGATCCAGCGCATCGAGCCGACGGCCCCGCACGAGGTGCTGCTGGTGCTGGATGCCAACCAGGGGCAGAACGCGCTCGCGCAGGCGCAGCAGTTCCACGCTGCGCTCGGGGTCACCGGGCTCGTGCTCACCAAGCTCGACGGCACGGCGCGCGGCGGCATCGTCGTGGCGATCGCGCGCGCGCTGGCGCTGCCGATCCGCTTCGTCGGCGTGGGCGAGCGCGCCGAGGACTTCGGTGTCTTCAATGCGCGCGCCTTTGCCGCGGCGCTGGTCGATGGTGCGGCGGAGTCGACGGAGGTGAGCGCCTAAGTGATCCGCTTCGAGCACGTCAACAAACGTTATCCCAACGGCCGCGACGCGCTCTCGGACGTCAGCTTCGAGATCGCAGACGGGGAGATGGTGTTCCTGACCGGCCGCACCGGGGCCGGCAAGAGCACGGTGCTCGGACTCATCGCGCTGTTCGAGCGTCCGAGCCGCGGACAGGTCCTGGTCAACGGGCAGAACACCGCAAAGCTATCCGCCTGGCGCATCCCTCGCTTCCGCCGCGGCGTCGGCGTCGTCTTCCAGGACCACCGCCTGCTGCGCGATCGCCCGGTGTTCGACAACGTCGCCCTGCCGCTGATGGTCGCGAACGTATCGCTGCGCGACGTCGCTCGGCGCGTGCGCGCGGCGCTCGATCAGGTCGGGCTGCTCGGCCGCGAGCGCGCGCTGCCGCCCGAGCTCTCGGTGGGCGAGCAGCAGCGCGTGAGCATCGCGCGCGCCATCGTGAGCAAGCCGCCGCTGCTGATTGCCGACGAGCCGACGGGCAACCTCGATACGGCGCTCGCGGCCGATGTGATTGGATTGTTTCGCCGCTTCCAGGAAGGCGGCACCACCGTGGTGATCGCCACGCACGACGTGACGCTGGTGCGCGCCTGCGGCTGCAGAGAGCTCTCGCTGCGCGACGGGCTGTTGACCACGGGCTCCGCCACCGACGAGCCGCTGCCGGTCATCGTCGCAGTACGCTAGTGAGCGCATTACGCTAGTGAGCGGCAGGATCACCAACTGGGCGACGCGGCACGGACACGCGCTGCTGTCGTCGCTGCGGCACCTGGCGCACCACGGCGTCGCCAGCGCGCTGACCGTGTTGGCGATCAGCCTGGCACTGGCGCTGCCGCTGACGCTGCAGGTGCTGGTGGACAACGTTCGCGGCGTCGGCGGGGACTTCTCCGACTCGGTGGGACTGTCGGTGTACATGAAGCCGCAGGCCTCCCAGACGGCCGCGCAGCAGCTCGCCGCCACAGTGCGCTCTCGTCGGGACGTCGCGAGCGTCACGCTCATCAGCGCAGCCCAGGGGCTGGCGATCCTGCGGCAGCAAGCGGATTTGAGCGCCGCCCTGGGCGCCCTCTCCGGCAAGGACAACCCGCTGCCGAGCGTGCTCGAGGTGCACCCCACTCCCGCCGCCGCCACGCCCGCGCGCCTGGATGCGCTGCGCGCCGCGCTTGCGGCCGAGCCCGGCGTGGACATGGTGCAGCTGGATCGCGACTGGGCCGTGCGCCTCGGCGCCCTGCTGGCGCTGGCGCGGCAGCTGCTGCTGCTGAGCGCCGCGCTGCTGGGTGTCGGCGTGATCATCGTGGCCGCTAATACAGTGCGGCTGGAGATCCAGGGCCGCGCCGAAGAGATCGAGCTCACCAAGCTCGTCGGCGGCAGCAATGCCTTCGCGCGGCGGCCGTTTTTGTATGCCGGGGCGATCTATGGGGTCATCGCCGCCCTGCTCGCCTGGGCGATCGTCACGGGGACGCGCCTGGCTCTCGCCGATCCCGTCGGCCGCCTGGCCGCAGCCTACGGCAGCCATTTTGCGCTGCAGGGCCCGACCCCCCGCGAGGTCGGCATCCTCATCGGCGCCGGCTTCGTACTCGGCTGGCTCGGAGCCGCGCTCGCCGCGGGACGGCAGATCGCGCGGATCGAGCCGCGGGCGGGCTGACGGTGCGGCGGGGCGCGCACGCGCACACGGACGAGCACGGACGAGCACGCGCAGAGGCGTCCGCTGGAACGGCGGCATCGAGTCCGCCAGAAGAGATTCGTCAAATGAATCTCTTCTGGCGGACTCGATACCGCCGCTTGGGTCGACGCCCTCTGCGCGTCCCCGGCCGATTGAGCCGGCCGCGATGGCGCCGCCGCCGTCCCGCGGCGCAGCATTCAGGCGCCCGCGCCGGGGGCACAACTCGCGGGCGGATTAGCACTCCAATGACCAGAGTGCTAAAATAGCTCCGATCCCGGAGGACCCCCACGACGATGAACGCTCAGACCGCGCTGATTGCTCAGCATGCCGGGCTCGGCTTGGCCGGCCCGATCGGGAGCTTCGATGCTTACCTGGACAGGGTGAGCCGGATTCCCGTGCTCTCGCGCGAGCGCGAGCAGGAGCTCGCGCGACGCTTCCGCCGCCACAACGACCTGGCCGCGGCACGCGAGCTGGTGCTCTCGCATCTGCGCTTTGTCGTGCACATCGCGCGCGGCTACGCCGGTTATGGGTTACCGATGAGCGACCTCGTGCAGGAGGGCAACATCGGTCTGATGAAGGCGGTCAAGCGCTTTGACCCGAACGTAGGGGTTCGGCTCGTATCCTTCGCGGTGCACTGGATCAGAGCGGAGATTCATGAGCACGTGCTGCGCAACTGGCGGCTGGTGAAGGTCGCCACGACCAAGGCACAGCGCAAGCTGTTCTTCAATCTGCGCCGCCTGAAGAAAAATCTGTCGTGGCTGAGTGCCGACGAGACGCGTGCGGTCGCGCAGGACTTGGGAGTCAGCCCCGCCGAGGTGTCCGAGATGGAGCAGCGCCTGTCGGCGCGCGACCTGCCATTCGACTCCGGCAACAGCGAGGCCGAGGAAGAGGATAGCTACAGCCCGGCGGCTTACCTGCCCGCGCCGGACGCGGATCCGGCAGAGCAGGCCGAGGCGCAGGAATGGTCCAGCACCTCTTCCGAGCAGCTGTCGGCCGCCATGGAGCGGCTCGATGATCGCAGCCGCACCATTCTGCAACGCCGCTGGATGAGCGACGACAAGGCCACGCTGCACGAGCTGGCCGACGAGTACGGTGTGTCGGCCGAGCGCATCCGCCAGATCGAGGCGGGCGCGATCACACGCCTGCGCGCCCTGCTGCCGGCGCCGGCCTGAACGGCGCCGCGGCGCTCGTGGGCGCGGCGGGCCTGGGACCCGCCGGCTCGAACACGAACTCCACTCGGCGATTACGCATGCGCCCCTCGGGCGTATCGTTGCTCGCAATCGCTGCCGAAAGTCCCACCCCGCGTGCCTGCAGGCGCCTCGGGGCGATGCCCGCGCGCGTCAGCACGGCCAGCAGCACCGCGGCGCGCTGCTGCGAGATCGCCTGATTCAGGGCGCGGCCGCCGATGTTGTCCGTGTAGACATCGATCTGGGCGGTCAGTCGGCGTCGGAGCCGAAGCAGCCGCTCGGGTAGGGAGAGAACGCGCGCGCTGGCTCTGTCGTGCGTGAGCGATTCGCTGTCAGGGGCAAACAGCAGTCGCGTCGGCACACGCAGGGTCACCGAGCCGCTGTCGCGCAGGACTTCGATCTCCTCGTCGCGAGGCAAACGTGAGACCTGCTGGCGCAGCTGCGCCTGTGCCCGGTTGAGCTCGCGCCGTAGGACCCAGGGCACGCGTGCCGCAGACGCTGTCGATGGCGCTGTCGATGCCGCAGACGCTGGCGATGTCGCAGGCGCTGGCGATGTCGCCACGACGTCCGTCGAGGCTGCGAGACCGGAGGCGGGTACCCCGGCAAGCGCTAGCACCAGAAGAGTCAGGAGCGCGGGCATTTGGCGCATGATGCATGAATTGACGTGCAATGGAGAGTCCCCCGCCATGAGCCCGCCAGTGGATCGCGGACCGAATCTGGATGCAACGGACTTTCTCGGTGTGGACGCCGAACTCGGCGCGGAGGAGCGCACGGTGCGCGACACCGTGGCCCGCCTGGTGAACGAGCGCGTGCTGCCGATCATCGGCGAGTGCTTCGAGAGCGCGCGCTTTCCGCAGGAGCTGATCCCGGCGATCGGGCAGCTGGGATTGTTCGGCTCGAGCCTGCGGGGCCACGGCTGCGCAGGCCTCAACGCGACCAGCTATGGACTGATCTGCCGCGAGCTCGAGCGCGGCGACAGCGCGTTGCGTAGTCTGGTGTCGGTGCAATCGAGCCTGTGCATGCACCCGATCGACGCCTTCGGCAGCGAGGCGCAGCGCCAGCGCTGGCTGCCGGCCATGGCCCGCGGCGACGTCATCGGCTGCTTTGGCCTGACCGAACCGCACGGAGGCTCCGATCCCGCGAGCATGCGTACCATCGCCCGCCGTGCGGGTGCGGACTGGGTACTGAATGGCTCGAAGATGTGGATCACCAATGGCCCCATCGCGCATGTGGCGCTGGTGTGGGCGCAGACCGACGAGGGGGTGCGCGGCTTTCTGGTGGAGCGCGGCTCGCGCGGCTTCACTGCACAGGAAGTGCAGCACAAATTCAGCCTGCGCGCCTCGAGCACCGGCGCACTGTTCTTCGATGAGGTTCGACTGCCGCCCGAGTCGATGCTGCCGCAGGCACTGGGCCTCGCTGCGCCGCTGTCCTGCCTCTCGCATGCGCGCCTCGGCATCTGCTGGGGCGCGCTCGGGGCGGCTCAGGCCTGTCTGGCGGAGGCCCTCGCGCACTGTGCAGAGCGCGTGCTCTTCGGCCGTGCGCTCGTGCATACGCAGGCGGTGCAGATTCGCTTGGCGGAGATGGTGCGCGCGCTTGCGGCCGCGCAGCTGCTGGCCCTGCATCTGGCTCGCCGCAAGGAACGGGGCGAGCTGGACCCGGCGCAGATCTCACTGGGGAAGTGGAACAGCTGCCGTGTCGCGCTCGACATCGCGCGCGAGTGCCGCGACCTGCTCGGCGGGGCGGGCATCAGCGTGGAGCACGTTGCGATCCGGCACCTGCTCAACCTGGAGAGTGTGGTCACCTACGAGGGAACCCAGACCATCCACCAGCTTGCCGTGGGCAGGGCGGTCACGGGGGTCGCGGCCTTCTGATCGACCGGGGGATAGTCGCTGCCGGCGCGGGGCTTCCGAGCGTGTAGGACAGCGGTGTGATCTCTGCCACACTTTACAAAAAACGCGCCGTGATGCCGCCCGCTCGGAGCTTTCCGGATGAAAAATTCTCCTGTCTCTCTATAGCCTTAACAAGGGCACCGCGCTATCATGCTGTCGCATTGTTGCGCTGCATGCATTTGCGGCGCCAATCTGACAGTCAGGAATTCTCAGGCTCAACGGGAGAACTCAGGCTGTCGGGCGGACACAGGCTGCGGTGGTCGAACTTTTTCCGGCTGCCGTGAGTCTCCGGCGCGAATTGACGCGCTCGTCCCACATTTTTGGGACAGGCCCCATGGGCCGACGACTCAGGCCTGCGGCATATTGACGGTCCGCTCGCGATGGACCTGTGCGTTTTGCGAAGATTGAACCCCGCGCGAGCGGGGTTTTTTTTGCACCACACCGATCTGACTGCATGGACCTGCCGGGTGCCGACGTGACCGCGGCCGCCGATCCAGCCGAGCAGCTGCGCATCGCCGGTCTGACGGGCGTGGACGCAGGTCTGGAGATCGCCGGGCCGGGCAGCCGCAGCTACGCCTTTCTCATCGACTGGCAGATCCGCGTGCTCGCGGCCCTCGCGTGGGCGTTCGTGGGTTTGCTGATCCTCGGCTTCCAGTCGCAGCGGCATGGGGTGATGCTGTACGTCGTGGCCCCCGCCCTCTGCATCTACGTGTTCTATCACCCGGTGCTGGAGGTGCTGATGCATGGCCATACCCCGGGCCTGCGTCGCGCCGGGCTGCGCCTGGTCACGCGCAGCGGAGGCACACCAGGCACCGGAGCGCTCCTGATCCGCAATATTTTCCGGCTGATCGACAGCGCACCTGCGTTCTACATGATCGGCCTGCTGTGCTGCTTTCTGACCGAGCAGCGCGTGCGTATCGGCGATCTGGCCGCGGGCACTCTGCTGGTGGTGGATAAGCCCGCACCCGCTGCCGCGCTCGCGAGCCTCGGTGGTGCGCTGGGCAATGCGGGCTCCGGCGCTCTCGCGCTCGCGCCCGAGGTCGCCGAGCTGGTACAGGAGCTGCTCGAGCGCTGGAGCTCGCTGCAGCCCGAGCGCCGCGGCGCGCTGGCGCGCGCTCTGCTCGCGCGCATCGATCGGCGCGAATACGAGCAGCCGCCCGATACCTGGAGCGACGCGCAGCTGCACACACGGCTGCGCGAGCTGCTGAACGCGGGGGCGCGAGCATGAACGCCGGCGCGAGCATGAACGCCGGCGCGCGAGCATGAACGCCGGCGTGCCTGCGGCCGGCGCGCAGCGCGATGCAGCCGCGTGGGTGCAATCGCGTTCGCGCACCTGGAGCGAGTGGCTCGCCGCGGCACGCGTTGCCCCCGCGCAGGGCGCGCGCGCCGTGCTCGACGTGTCAGCGGCGCAGCGCTACGTCGAGCGCTACCGTGCGCTGGCGCGGGATCTGGCCACGGCGCGGCAGCTGCTGCCGGGCAGCCGCACCACCGCGGCGCTCGAAGCGCTGTACCTGCAGGCCCATGCGCAGATCGATCGCGCTCCGCGCTGGTCGCGCGCGGCGCTGCTGGCGCTGATCCGCGACGAGATTCCCAGCGTCGCGCGCGCGCTCGCGCCGACGATCCTGTGGATTGCCGCATTGATGATCGTCAGTGCCGCGGCCGGCTGGTGGCTGATCTCGACCTATCCGGACCTGATCAGCCTGGTCGCGAGCCCCGCGATGATTGACGACGTCGAGCACGGACGGCTCTGGACGCAGGATCTGCTCAACGTGGTGCCCTCCTCGGTGCTCTCGATCGGCATCCTGTCGAACAACATCTTCGTGACGTTGACGGTGTTCTGCAGCGGCATCTTCTTCGGGCTCGGTGTGTGCTACCTCGTGGCGCTCAATGGCCTGATGCTCGGCGCCGCGTTCGCATTCACGCACCAGCACGGGCTCGCCACTGCGCTGCTGAAATTCGTGTTGGCGCACGGACCGGTGGAGTTGTCGGTGATCTGCATTGCCGGGGCCGCGGGCATCGCACTGGGTGAGTCGCTGCTGCGCCCGACGCTGCCGTCGCGGCGCGAGTCCTTCGAGCGCACCGCGCGTCGCGTGGGCCAGGTACTCGCGGCATGCGCGCTGCTGCTGGTGGTGTGCGGGTTCATAGAGGGATTCATCTCGCCCGATCCGCGCGTGCCGTTGGCCGCGCGCGCGGTGATCGGTTTCAGCTACTGGTGCGTGATGCTGCTGTTTCTCAGCGGGCGGCTGCTCGCATGGACGCGCCAGAGCACGGATCCGGCGCCGTAGCTGGCTCAGACTCGGTGCGGCTGGGCTGGGTAGCGCTCGGCGTAGCGAGCCCCTGCAGATATGCGGACAATCCAGGCGAATACGTGAGATGTATTCGCCTGGATTTGTCCGCATATCTGTAAGGACTGGCGCCCCGGGTGCTACCCCGCAATCCGCCAGAGCGGTTGCCGGCCCCGCCCCTATCCCACCTTGCGCCGCTGGCGGAAGCGCACATAGGCATCGAGCACCGCCTGCTCGAGCGCACGCGGCCCCGCCAACACCGCGGCGGCGCCCAGCGAGCGCAGCGCCTGCACGTTGCGCGTCACCGAGATGCAGTACTCCTGCGCCGCGAGCGCGCGATAGGCCGCCAGATCATCGCCCACTGACTCATACGCCAGGCGCTGCGCAGCCTCGCTCTGCACGCCGGCGATGAACGGCAGGTGCTTGGGCAAGAGCAACCGCGCCGCCGCCGCCAGGTCCCCGAGGGCGCTCGGCTCGTCCAGGTCGGTCAGAAAGATGACGAGGCTGCGCCGGCGCAGCAACCCGCGGGCCTGCAGCGCCGCGAGCGCGGGATTGCCGTCGGCAGCGTGCACACGCACACGCACGCCGGCGAGGCAGGTACGCACGCGCGCCACGGCCGCCGTACCGCGTCCGGGCGCCACCGCCGCCAGCGGCCGTTCGGCATACACGATCAAGCCCACGCTATCGTCCAGAGCCGCTGCACGCTGTGCGAAGCGCGCGGCCACGTTCGCATACAGCGCGAGGCGGTCGGTGTCCCCGGCCGCGAGGCCACTCGCCCGCCCCGCATCCACCACCAGCACGATCTCCAGATGCTGATCCTCGGAGTAGTCGCGGCTGATCAGCCTGCCGCGGCGAGCGCTCGCCTTCCAATCGATCGCCCGCGGCAGATCGCCGCGCCGATAGTCGCGCAGCTGCAGAATCTCCGCGCCGGCTCCCAGCATGAGCGCCGCCTGCTCGCCGCGCAGGCCCGTGCCCGCCGCGCGCTCGCGCGCGTGCAGCACGTCGGGCAGCACCTGCACGCGGCATGCGGGTGCCAGGCGCTCGGACCACCAGGCAAGCTCGAGCACTCCGCCGACGCGCGAGCGCATGGCCGGCCAATCAAAGCTTCCGAGGCGACGCGCGGTGCCGGAAAGCTCGAGGCTTCCCGGCCGCCCGCTCGGCGCGCGCAGCCTCTGCACCGCGCGATTCATGGCGATCTCCGGTGGCGCCGCAGGGGCGATCTCGAGCGCCAGCGCGCGTGGCTGTGCATGCTGCAGAACCAACCGCAGTGGTGTTGCGCGTCCGAGAAACCAGCGCTGCGCGGTCTGCACCGTGAGCGTGGGGGCCGCGCGCGACGCCCGCCAGCCCTCATAGGCGAGCCCGAGCAGCAGCAGCCCCGCCGGGATACGCCACAGGCGCGCGAGCGCACCACCGCTCCACAGGCCGAGGATGGCCAGCACTCCCGTCGCGAGCACCAGCAGCAGCGCGTTACGCCGCAGACTCACCGCGGCACCGGCACCTGCTCGAGCAGCCGCTGCGCGAGCGACTGCTCCGTCGCGCCTTCCAGCAGTGCCTCGCTGGCGAGCACCAGGCGGTGTGGCACCACCCATGGCCAGACGCTCTTCACATCATCGGGCGCGACGTATTGCGCTCCGCGCAGTCCCGCCTCCACGCGGGCGGCACGCAGCAGCGCGAGCGCACCGCGGGTGGACAGTCCCAGAGTGATCTGCGAGTGCTCGCGGGATGCCTTGGCGAGATCGAGGATGTAGCTGCTGAGCGCCGGTGCGACGTGAATCGCATCGACTCGCGCGCGCGCCGCATCCAGCGCCCCGGGTGCGAGGACCGCCCGTGCCGCCGGCGCGCCGCCCGTCGCCGCGTCGACTCCCAGCGTGACCGCTGCCGCGGTGACCGAGCCTGCGGCCTCGACGCCGCCGTAGCGCGCGAGCACCGCCAGTTCATCCTGACGCGCGGGATATGCCAGCTCCAGGCGCAGCATGAACCGATCCAGCTGCGATTCGGGCAGCGGGTAGGTGCCTTCGAAATCGCGCGGGTTCTGGGTCGCGACGACGAAGAAGCCCGCGGGCAGGCGATAGAGCTGCCGCTCGACGGACACCTGGCGCTCCTCCATGGCTTCCAGCAAGGCCGATTGCGTCTTCGGGCCAGCGCGATTGATCTCGTCGAACAGCAGCACGTCGGCGAACAGCGGACCGGGATAGAACACGAAGCCGCGGCCGCTGCCCTCACCGCGCCCTGCGCCCTCACCGCGCCCTGCGCCCTCGTGGATGTGAACCCCGATGATGTCCGCGGGCATCAGATCTGCGGTGCCCTGAATGCGCCGGAAGCTGCCGCCCAGCGCCGCGGCGAGGGTCTTGCTCAG
The DNA here is from genome assembly GCA_030037905.1 of Gammaproteobacteria bacterium. Lineage (GTDB taxonomy): Bacteria > Pseudomonadota > Gammaproteobacteria > Steroidobacterales > Steroidobacteraceae > FEN-1191. The sequence continues at coordinate 2,108 of JASHPX010000322.1, read as the reverse complement.
CAGCGTCTTCCCCAGGCCCGGGGCACCCTGAATGAGCACATGCCCACGCGCCACGAGCGCAATCGTCAGCGCGCGGATCGTCCGCCGCATACCAATGACGGTTCCTCCGAGCGTGTCCTGCAGAACCGCTTCCAGCTCCTCGAGCGCACTGCTCATCCGATACTCCTTCGAATCCTCACCAATAAATTGTGCAGACGTGTCAGGCTCACGCGCTTACCGGCTGCGACTGTCGCCTCGCTTTCGCGCAACCTCGCCAGCGCCGCGGGTGTCACCGCGGCCTGCGCCGCGAGCCACTCCCAGGGCGGCGTGCCATCCTGCGCCTGCCTCAAACGCCTGTGGATGTCGTCAAAAAAATTCTTCAACAGCCCACGCGCCGCTTCCCCGCCGGACACACGCACGCTGAAGAAGCGCCCGCTGGCATCGATCAGGGCCGTCTCATCGACCGGGCGCCATGCGACCTGCCGGCTGCGCAGCGCCTGCGAGCCGAGCACCCATACGAACCACATGCCCAGAATCCACCACAGTGTCGCATGCAGGCGTGGATCCGCGAAGAACGCCCGCGGATCGTAGAAGTCCACCAGCCCCTGATGCGCATCATCGAAGATCACCCGGCCCGCGCTCGCGCGCGACCACGCGATGATGTTGGCGAGCAGCCGGGCGTTGTCGGCGTGATCAATCTGCGCATTGCTGAACGCCGCCGCGAATGCGCACACGATCTCCTGGCCCGCGCGGCGCGGCGCAATCCACATCACCGCGTCGCGCACGTCCGGCGCCTGCTGCTGGGCAATCGCCAGTGCCGTGGTCCCCGGGCTCGGCGTGCCAATCCAGTGCGACGCCGGCAGCTCCGAGACGTCCTGCACCCGTTGCACCCCCGCGAGCAGCGGATGACTGCCGCGTGGCTCGATCAGCAGCGTCGTCGATCCCGCCAGCGAGCGCAGGTTCTCCGCGGGCGAGGATGGACGCAGCGTGAAGGTGAAATGCGTGATTCCCATGAGGTCGGCGAGCAGGCGCGGCCCAGCCCCGCTCGCCCAGCGCGGCGTATCGTCCAGGGCCGCCAGCACCAGGAGCGTATTGCCACGCTCGATCCAGCGGCTCAGCGCCTCGGCTTCCCCCCGATTCATCGGCAGACGCTGCGGCAGGCTCACGATCAGCACGTTGCCGGTACCGACGCCCGCGATCCGCTCGAGCTGATCGTAGCGCTCACGCAGGCTGACGACCGGGACGCGCTCGAGCCGCAGCCACTGCCACGCGCCCGCAAGCCCGTCCGGACCACTTTCCGTGCTCAGCGGCGGCGGCGCGGAGTTGCCGGAGGATGCCGGCTTGGGAAAGAACAGCGCATAGAACACGGCCAGAGCGCCGAGCACCAGCAGCAGCGTGGCCGCGCGCTGCCTCATCGAGCGGGCTTCCCCGCCTCGGCGACCGCTGCTGCGTCCGCCGCCGCTGCGTCCGCCTCCGCCGCCGCATGCTCGGGCCGGCGCGGCGCGAGCAGCTGCGCGTACAGCGCGCCGCCCTCGCGCGACACCTCGGGCCATTCATCCGCATGCGGCGCATCCGCATGCAGCGCGCCGCCTCCGTAGCGGTCCCGCTCGGCCAGATGCGCGAGACGCCCAAACCGGACACGCTGCTGTGGGTCGTCGAAGCTTCCTCGCATCTCGAGCTCCCGGTAGGTCAGCGTACGCTCGGAAGACAGTCGCCCCGACTGCAGCAACGCCTGCACCAGCAGCCGCAGCAGCAATATCGAGCGCTCGGCGAGCGGCGCGCGCTCCACCTCGGCAATGCTGCCGAGCGCGGGCCCGAGCGGTGGCGCTGCGACCGTGGACGCGGATCCGGATGCGGCGTGCGCGCCGCGGCGTGCTCCCGGCCTCCCGAGCAAGCCCGCCGCCTGCAGCTCACGTCCAATGATCCACAGAACCATCAGCAGCACCGCAACCGTGGCCACGTACACGATCAGCTGCGCCACCCGCTGCGGTATCGACAGCTGCCGCAGCAGCTGCTCCAACCAGTTCGCCCCCTGCGCGCCCGGTTGCCCGAGCCATTGCTCGATGCGCTCCTCGAGTGCCTGCCACCAGCTGCGCTGGGGCGTCGGGGGTGTTTGTAAGCGGGCCAGC
>JASHPX010000033.1 GCA_030037905.1 Gammaproteobacteria bacterium | reverse complement strand
ATGTGTGCACACATCCATGAGTGGCATCTCCCGAGACGAACCCCCGTCAGCTTGAACGTGCTGGCTATGCAGGTCAATCCCACGCTGCGAGGATGGCTGAACTATTATGGCCGTTTCTACCAGTCTGCGATGCGACGGGTCTTTGCTCACTTCGAGCAAAGCCTCCTTCGCTGGGTGCGGCGGAAGTACCGCAAATTCGCGTATCGTCCGCGTCACGCCCGTCGCTGGCTCAAGAATATGGCCCGCCGACAGCCTCGGCTGTTCACCCACTGGCTCGCTTTTGGAAGAGTCTCGGTCCGGACGATGGGAGCCGTATGACGCGCGAGTGTCACGTACGGTTCTGCGAGGGGCTGGGGGTGAGACTCCCCCGGCCTACTCTCCCGGCAACCCCGCAATGAGCGCTGACCGAGACCACGCCCACTTGCGCAAGCGCCGGCATAGCGCACGGCACAGCGCACAGCAGCGCGAAAACGGCGAATGGCGGACCGATCCACCGCCTCCTCATCGAAATTCTCACCGCCGAATCAGTCCCAGCGCCACCGATTTCCAGGAGGGAGAGAGATAGAGCCACGTGGCCGCTGTTTGCCCTGCCAGGATCCAGAGGAAACCCGCCACGTACGCGGGATACAGTCGATGCCGAGTCGCGAGATCATAGGCTCCAATCGCGAGCATCAGCAGATCGCCGCCCAGGAAGACATCACCGACAAACGACCATGCGTGGATTCCGAATCGAGTTTCGAGAGTCGTGCCGACGATGCGGCCGAATCCAGCATCGATGATGCTCAGTGTGGCGAGCAACATCAGCGTCTTGTGCGCGCGCGGTGTCGTGTTGAGCAGTAGCGCCGCGAGGGCGAGGCCGCTGAACTCCACCAGATCGATGAGTTGAACGCTGAGAAACGATGGATCGCCGGCCGGTGTCCCGAGCTGGATCTTATCCACGACGAGCGCAGCCCAAGGGCCCAAGACGGCCATGGAACCTGCCAGCATCGCCCCGACTATCCCAAGGTGTGCATGGAGCCTGCGTTGATGCGCGCGAATCAGCAGTGCCTGCATTGTCAGGAACACGAGCCACCCGGCGAATGCGGCTGCATGAAAATACACGACGATTGGATAAGGTGCGGCGTGGCTGCGGATGTGCTGCCTGACGTCCGGTACGAACCCACCGAGGATGCCCGCCCAGGCGAGCGCAATCATGACCAGGATGAAATCACGGTCATGGTCTCGAGGACGTCGTGCAACAACATCTACCGCAGCGTTCATTCTCTATACTCTGCGCGGGAACGGTTCCATCAGGGGGATGGCGCGCGGCAGACAAAGTTGCTCGCCGCATTCGTGCTGCCCGAGCCCTTGTACACCGCCACCTGCGGGTAAGGGCACAGGGGTCGGGTCCGATCGACGCGTGCATCGCGGATGCGGGAGGCGATGATCCGATCGGGCGTACGGTCGTGCTGCACCCACTGCTCGAGCGCAGTGAGCATCGGGGCTTGGAATTGATCGGTGCCGTCACCGCCGCCGCAATGACCCATCCCCGGGACCATGAAGAGCCGGTAGTCGTTCGCGATACGGCTCGCGCCGCCCATCGCACGCGCGACGCTCAGATAATAGTCGACACTGTTGAGAGGTGAGATCAACGGATCGGCCCATCCGTGATATTGAATCAGTTTGCCGCCGCGGGCGAAGAACGCGTCGAGTTGAGGGTCGATGGCGTTTGCGAGAGCGGCCTCGCCGCTCTCCGCGCGCCTCAGGGCTTCATCGAGCTCGAAGCCGCGATAATTCCACTTGGGATCCTGAAACACGACGTAGCGGTAGAAGGTGGAGCCGAGCGCGCGCATCCCGGGTGCGATGGTCGCCCAGCCCGCCTCCGAGCCGGGCATCAACCCAGGAAAGAGGATCGCGTGCGTGTGGGGCTCTCTGATCGGACCGTAGAGCTCGCGCGCCGTCTCGACCTGCGATGCCGTGAGACACGTGGGCTCATCCGTGCCACGGGTGCACTCGAGTACCCGGGGCTCGAAGTGGCAGCGTCGCGGATCCTCGATTACCCCGTCCTTGACGCCGTCGAGCGCATCACAGGCCTTCAACACCGCGGCGTGCAGCAGCCGGACCTTGTCGGGCGTCAGGAAGCTCCCCGCATTTCGATACATCGCCTCGGCATCCACGAGATGGGCCGTCTCCACGCGCGTGAAATAGTTCGCCGGCGCGCCTGCGACGATGCCGTCGAAGTCCGCGGGAAAGCGCTGTGCTTCCACGAGAGCCTGCCGACCTCCCATCGAGCAGCCGCCGAAGTACGAGCGCACGGGTCCGTTGGTGTAGTAAGCCGCGATGAGCGTTTTCGACTCGACCGTCATCTCATGCACCGCGCGGTATGCGGAGTCGATCCACTTCTCGGGGTGACCCAGTACGAAGCTCGCATCGCCGCCGCTTCCCTCGTGGCCAGTGTCCGTCGATGCGGTCGCATAGCCCCGCGTGAGCGGCGCGATCATCAGGGGATAGAAAATCTCGCCCGAATAGGCGCCGTTACCGACCGCGAGGAACTTACCGTTCCAGCCGCTCGCCGGCAGCCACAGCTCGAACCGGATGAGCGAGTCGGGCACGGGGCTCACCTGCACGGCGACACGGCAGAAGGCTGGCAGGTCCTTATAAGACGGCTGCTGTCCAGGGGCGGTGAGCGAGAACGGCTTGGCCGGGACGAACGCGCCCGCCGGCACGATCTCGGCCAGCGTGATCCTGGTATCCGGCAGACTGAGCTTCGCAAGCTGCACGCACTCGTCGCTCGCCGCGGAAGCGGCGCCCCACGCGAGCGCGGGCATCGCGCAAAGGCACGCGGTAGCGAGCGCCGCACTGATCCACCGCTTGCGCATTTCCGTTGACTTTTCCATCCTCGCCTCCGCGTGCCTCAACTGTCCGCGCTGGATGACCCGCCGCTCCTCGATGAAGGACAGCAGATCTTCCCAGGGGTCCTCGTCGAGGCTCGCGGCAGAAAGGATCGCTGTGGAACCGGTGCTCATTGTTCTTGGTTCTTGGTACCTACCCGAAATTCGGTCTGGCCTTTCCCGTGCCCTCCGCCAGGTCAGGCTCCCGTGGAAGCGAAACGCGAATCTTACGCCAGGGCCGCGGGAGGGGCGGGCAGCGCCGCGCGTCAGTTCGCCGACTCCTTCTTCGTGGCCTCCTCGCGCAGCCGGGCGAAATACTGATCAAGCACTTTCAGCTGCCGCATGTTCGGCACCGGGCCGGCATGCGCATGGGCGTCGAGATACATGACACGTTGCGACGACGTGTCGAACGCCGGCCAGACCGGAAGTCCTGCCCCGTTTGGGTCGCCAGTCTTCGCGAAGTTCACCCAGTAGCTCTGCATCAGGTCCGACAGCGCAATGTCGGCAGGCCCCGGCGGACCGCGCAATCCGAGCCGGCCGGAACTCTCGAGGTACCCAAACACGTAACCGATTTCAGCGGCATGCGTCGGTCCGAGCGGCGCCTGCGGTGAGCGGCGGTCGAAGTAGTACAGGTATGCCTTGCCTTTGCCCTTCTCCGACTGCAGTCGAGCCCATTCCCACGTATTCCACGCAAACACTGCGTCACGAAAGAAGTCCCTCGCAGCCTGCTCCGCCTCGGCATTCGTTGCATGCGGGTAGGCCGCGAGAATCGCGCTCGCATCATTGCCGAACGCTGCACGGATCTGCGTTTCGAACTGCGCGGGCGTTTTCCCCGGAGCTATGAAGAGTCTCCCCTCGTCGGCATTCGTGCCGACGAGTATAGGTACGTCGTTGAATCGGTGTGCTTGATACAGGACGTACCCATCAGCCGGGAGAACATCGCCGTCGAATACCGGCCAGATTTCGGGCGGGAGTCCCGGCGGCGCAGGCGGCGCAGCCTTCTGAATCACATCGGCCGAGAGTGCACGCGCCGCCGCGATGTCTCGGGCGCCGAGCTTGGCCAGAAAGTGCCGGCCGGCGGCTTCGCCTGATGCCAAGGGCCGAAATAGCTCGCCGTCGCCGCGTGCGTTTCCGAGTATGGGTGGGGCGAAGACGCTGCCGCCGCTCTCCGAGATGGCGCGCTGGAACAGTCCCTTGGCGGGCGGAGAGACGGCGAGCATGCTCACGGCGATGCCGCCGGCCGATTCTCCGAAGATCGTGACGCGCGAGGGATCGCCCCCGAACCTCGCGATGTTGGCCCTGACCCACTTCAGGGCGGCGATCATGTCGCGTAATCCATAATTCCCGGACACGTGGTGGGGGGATTCGGCATCGAGCGCGCGATCCGCGAGAAAACCGAACACGCCGACCCGGTAATTGAGGCTGACCAGCACGACGCCCTGCTGCGCAAAATGAGTGCCGTCGAAGACCGGCATGCTCGCCGACCCTCCCGTAAAGGCGCCGCCGTAGATCCAGACCATGACCGGGAGCCGCTCGCCGGCCGAGCGGGCGGGTGTCCATACGTTGAGGTACAGGCAATTCTCGCTCATGGTGGGTGGCACCCCAACCAAGGGGCCCGGGGCTTGCATGCAGCTCGGTCCGAAGTGATCCGCCTGCTTGACGCCCTTCCACGGCGTCACGGGCTGCGGTGCACGCCAGCGCAGATTGCCGACCGGCGGGGCCGCGAACGGAATGCCTTTGAACGAGGTGATGCCGTGGGCCGTGACGCCTTCCACGCGCCCACCGGTTACCGAGACGATTTGCACCTGAGCAGTGGCCGGACGGAAACACAGCAGCGCGATCGCGGCGAGCGTCGCGCCGGGCCATAACTTCTTCATGCCACCCCTGTGTCTGCTTGCGTTCTTGCTTCTTGTCCCGCGAGAGCCGCGGTCAGCAGCCGATAGTATCACCCCCCGCAACTTCCAAGTGGCAGCGGCACTGCTGCCTGAACCGGCCGGGAGGCAAAGTGGTGACGCAGATCATGCCAGCGGAATCGCTTGTCGCGGCTGCGCTGGCCGGAGAGACTTCTGGCCAGATAAATCTGGTTTCAAGCCATATAAAAAGCTATCATTAATAAGTAGTTGTGTTTACTCTTGCCAAATAAAATAGTATCATGCCAAATTAAGTGACCTATGCCGAAGCGGGTCACAGAAACCGAGCTCCAGAAGATCGAAGACGTGCTGCTTCGGCACTCTGCCGGTCTTTCGCTGCTGCAGCTGCAAAGGGAGCTGAGTGGCGCCATGAGCCGCCGCACCCTCAGTCGCCGAGTCTCGGCCCTATTGACCGCAAAGCGCATCCATCGGCAGGGTGAGGCGAGGTCGACTCGCTATCTGCACGGAGCGCCCACGGTGCCGGGAGTCCGGCACGTCAAGCGTGACGGATCGGTAAGCCCTGCGCTACCGGCGACCGTGCCAACAGTCAAGACTGCAGAGAGAGAAGGTCGGTTCGAGACGCCCGAGGGCGTCGTGATGATCGAGTTCTCGCCGATCGCGCGCGACATCCTGGAGTACGTGTCGAGACCCGCTGCGGCTCGAACACCGCGAGGCTATGAACGGCGTCTGCTCGACGACTATGTGCCGAATGAGACCACCTACATTCCAGACCGGAGCAAAGTCCACCTTCGTACCGTTGGCAAGCCAATCGACGCGAAGAGGGCAGCGGGTACGTTCGCACGCGACATCCTCAGTCGCTTCCTGATCGATCTTTCCTGGGCATCCAGCCGTCTCGAAGGCAATACCTACAGCCGGCTGGATACCGAACGCCTCATCCAGTTTGGTCAGGCGGCCGAAGGGAAAGATGCGAGAGAGACCCAGATGATCCTGAATCACAAGGCCGCCATTGAGTTGCTGGTCGAGGACAATACGGATGACATCGGAATTAACCGCTTCACGCTGCTCAACCTGCACGCTCTACTCTCAGAAAACTTGATGGCAGATCCGGAAGGCTCGGGTCGCTTGCGCCGCAGGCCCGTGGATATCAGCGGCAGCGTCTACACGCCGCCCGCGATACCTCAGGTCATCGACGAATGCTTTTCTCGGATTCTCACGAAGGCCAGCTCGATTGGCGATCCCTTCGAGCGGGCGTTCTTTGTCATGGTGCACCTGCCATACTTGCAACCATTCGAGGACGTCAACAAGCGTGTCTCGCGCCTGGTCGCCAACATCCCTCTGATCCGGGCCAATCTCTGCCCGCTGTCATTCGTCGACGTGCCCGAACGCGCGTATATCGCCGGGAACCTGGGCGTGTACGAAATGACCCGAATCGAGCTGTTGCGAGACGTATTCGTGTGGGCGTATGAGCGATCCTGCGAGAGATACGTCGTCGTGCGAAACTCGATGGCGGAGCCCGACCGGTTTCGCATGCGTTACCGGGAAGCGCTGACAGATGTCATTGGTCAGATCGTGCGCGACAAGAGGCAACCTACCGCCGAGGAAATTCGCCGGCGGGCCGGGGAGGTCGTCGAGACGCCCGACGTGCCAAGGTTCGTCGAACTCGCGACAGCGGAATTCCGACGGCTGAACGAATTCAACATTGCGCGCTACCGCCTTCGACTGGCGGAATATCGGGCGTGGAATCGAGCGCTTCAGAGCATGGATGCAACGTAGCCAGCAGTGGAATCGCAGGTGCTTGGATGCGCGCGCACCTCGTGCTCTGATTTCTCAATTTTGCCCCGTCCTGGGAACAGCGCCAGCGTAGACTCGTATCTGCGCGACACTGGCAAAGCCGCCGTAACCATGGCCGCTGGAGGGCTTGAGGTCGACGAAACCGATCTCGTCGACCTTGGAGAGATCTATCTTATCGACCAGGGTTCCGACCGTAACCAGGCGTTTCATATCGAGCTTGAGCCAGCGCAAATTCGCGTACGAGATCTGGCTCGTGAGCCAGCCGCCGCCGGTCGTACCGATTGCTTGGTCGCCGACCCACCATGTGCCGTCGGCGAGCTTCACGATCGGGCGTACATGGTGGAAACCCGACATCGTGGTTGTCAGGCTGATGACCGCGAGGCCACTGAGGTCGGCAAAATACTTTTTGTCGCGAAAAGTGACCCCACAGGGTGAGGTGCACAGCCCCGTCCAGGCGTGCAGCACCGCTTCGTCGGCCAGATTGGGATTGCTCTTGATGCTGACGCTGCCCGCCAGCACGAGCTGCCCCGCCGGAACGTACGTTACGACGTCCAGGTTTGGATTGTCGCTCGATTGGCTGCTGAGAGGTTGTTCTCTCTTCGGCGACGGCTTCCAATCCTCCTCGAAGAATAGTCCAGGGCGCAGGGTTGGCGGATGCTCCGCCCTTGCGGGCCGCCGGGCATCGTTCGGCGCTTGCGCCCATGCGAGCGCCGTCACCAGACAAAGTGAGCCCAGCGTGCCGATTCCCACCATTCGATTGAGCATAGGTCGTGCCTTTGTGTTCATACGAACGTAGCCTGTCCGGGCGGTGTGCCCGCTCAGGCGGTGGTCTGGGACTGCGAATGCAGCACCCACAGCTTGCCGAGCTGGGCATAGCCCGTGTTGGCGGATTTGCCCACCTTGTCGAAAGTGCTGCGCGCCTCGGCGGCGTTGTCACTCTTCAGTTGCGCCATACCGAGCAGCAGGTTCGCCTCCTCCGGATACATCAGGCCCCCCTTGGCGATGCCCTCGGAGATGACGCTGGCCGCTTTGTCAGCCTGGCCGTAGCTCAGATACGCGGCGCCGACCGCGATCAGCAGATCGCCCGTCGTCGCCATCTCGGCCTTGGCCTGCTGTGACGGCAACGAAGCCTCATCCGCAGTCGCCTTCTGCATGGCGCCCATCAGCAGCTGCTGGTAACGCATGATGTCGCCTGGGTCAGCAAAGACATTATTTGCGAACGCCTTCTGCAGAACCGCCACGGCCTCACCCGGGTAGCCCGCGTCCAGGGACAGCTGCGCCATCTGCGCATAATCACTGGACGTCTTGAGCGCGCCCACTTCATTCATGAACCGGTAGATGTCCAACTGCAGGTGCGCATCCTTATTCATATTCAACAGCGGCTGCAGCGCGTTGAGCCAGTAGTCGGGCTTGGGATAGTAGGTCACCAGCTTGTCGATCACCTGGCTGGCATCGGCCTGATCCCCGGCGTGGTTGTAGGCTTCCCACTGGAACTGTAGGTACTTCTCCTCGGGCTTGGGCTCCTTGTCGATCAGCTGCTGGATCGTCGCGGCTGCCTGCTGGTACTGGCCGATGTCGTTCTGATCCGTCGCGACGCTCACATAAATGCCGGAGTCGGCGACGCCGAGCTTCATGGCGTCCTGGCCCGCGGCGATGGCCTTCGGGTACTGTTGCAGCTGCGAGTAGAGGCTGACCACTGTCGACAGCATCACCTTCTGCTGCGCGACAGGGGCGTACTGCGACTCCGCTGCGGATTCCAGAGCAGCCGCCGCCTCCGCATAGTTCTGTAGTTGCACGTCGGCGATGCCTAGCCAGGAGTTGATGACGAAATTATCGTACGGGGTTCTCTTGCCCCTGGCCGCCAAGGCGGCATGGAGCTTCTGCACTTCCAGGCTCCACTTCTGGGCCTTCTGCGCGTCCTGGGCCGCCTTCAGGTCATTCAGCAGGAAGTCGCTGATTGTCGGCTTCTTGGATTTCTGCGTATTGACGCTGGCGCTACACTCGGGTCGGTCGGTAACGCCGGCACTCAAATCGCAGTCGATGGTGGTTGACGCCTGGGCATGGGCGATGGCGCTGGACAGGTACAGCGCCGTCAGAGCGCAGGCCGAGCTGATCACGAAGACGACTGTCGAGCGATTCATGTGTTTTCCCCCGAAGCGCTGCAGACTCGCGCGCTCTCGAAATCCTACCATTTCCGGCGACGAGCGTAGCTCGTCACCGCCTGAGCTCCCCATCGCAGTGCGGGGACCATTGGATATCCTCCCTAGTCGCATGATTTATAACAGATTTAACTCGAGGTTGAGCTCCGCCTGATCTGCGGCGTGCTCATCCAGGAACATCGCCTGTTGCGACGGCGCTTTGAACACCGGCCGCATCGGTAGCCCGGGTCCATTCGGGTCCGCGGTCTTCGCGAAGTTCACCCAATAGCTCTGCATCAGGTCCGACAGCGCAAGCTCGGCAGTACACTCGGCAGTGCGCAGGCGGCCCCGGAACTGAACCAGGTGTACTTCGATGCCGGTACCGGCATCATGACCCCCGAGTTCGGGGGTGCGGCTGCCAGCACGACGCTGCGGGTGTTCCGCCTGCCGGGCCGAGCGGCTCGCCAGCGGGGTCTCGAGGAAGGGGAGGGATCAGATACATGCGATTTCGATGGTTTTCTATCTTGGTTGCGGGTGTGCTTTGTGCGTCGTTCGCGCCCGCCAGCCGCGCGCAGTACGCCGTCGGCGACTGGCCCATGTACCGGCACAATCTCGCTGGAGACGGGTTCTCTGCCCTAGAGCAAATCAACACCCACAACGTGGCGAATCTGAAAGAAGCCTGGACCTACCAATTGGCGCCGCGGGGCTTCTTCAACGCACGGCTTCTTGAAAGTGACGAAGTGACACCTATCGTGGTGAACGGCGTGATGTACCTGCCCGCCGGCCCGAAGGTCGTCGCCGTGGACGCGGACACCGGCAAGGAAGTCTGGAGCTACGCCGGGAAGAGCCTGCAACCTTCCACGCGCGGCGTGGCCTATTGGCGCGGTGATGGGCATGATCCGCCGCGCATCATCTTCACCACCTTCGACAAAAAAATCGAGGAACTGGACGCCGCCACCGGAAAGCTGGTGCCCAGCTTCGGCGACAGCGGCGTCGTCACTCTGGACGTCGGCTACGTTGGCGTGCCCACCGTGTTTGGCGACATCATGTACCTCGGAGCCACCGTCGGCGAACTTCCCATCGGCCCTCCGGGAGATACGCGCGCGCTCGACATCAGGACCGGCAAGATCCTCTGGGTGTTCCACACCGTTCCCCGGCCCGGCGAAGTGGGCCACGCCACCTGGCTGAACGACGGCTGGAAAGGCCGCTCCGGAACCAATGTCTGGAGCTGGTACATGACCGTCGATCCGAAAACCGACACCTTGTATATGCCCGTGGGCGGTTCTTCGCCGAACTATTACGGCGGCGACCGGCCCGGCAACGATCTTTTCGGCAACTCGCTCGTGGCCGTCAACGCCAAAACCGGTAAGCTGAAGTGGTATTTCCAGACCATCCACCACGGATTGTGGGACCAGGATATGCCCACCGGGCCCGCGCTGTTCACGATCGATCGCGACGGCAGGAAGGTTCCCGTGGTCATTGCCATGAACAAATCCGCGTGGATGTTCATCCTCAACAGCAAGAACGGCAAGTCGATTTTCGGAGTGAAGGAGCGCCCAGTGGCCAAGGGAGACGTGCCGGGCGAATGGTATTCGCCGACGCAACCGTTTCCGTTGAAGCCTCCGCCGCTCGCGCGCGTCAGCTACGAGTCTCCTGATATCGTCACTGCGGAAGACACCACTCCCGCGCACGCTGCAGCCTGCCGGGCCTTGGTGGAAAAATCCGGCGGCTTCCACAACGCTGGTCCGTTCACGGCGTGGCTGTATCACGAGGAAGGCACTCCGGTGCACAGCTCCATACAGTTCCCCGGAGGCACCGGCGGCTCGAATTGGGGCGGCGTGGCCGTGGATCCCACGGACGCGTACGTATTCGTCCACATCCACAATAATGCTTTGATCGGCTGGATCGAGAAGAAGAAGCCCGGCCTGAACTATGGACGCGGCACCGAAGGCTCGACACAGCCGTACGACCGCGCCAGCATCGTGGGCCCAGGTCCCTACGCCGGCTTCTCTGCGATTGCGAAAGACGCGGATGGCAAAGTTCTCGGCAACTGGCCGTGCCAGAAGCCGCCATGGGGCAAGCTGATCGCCGTCAACGCCAACACCGGAGAGATCGCCTGGTCGGACGTTGCCGGTATCACCAAGGGCCTTCCGCCGGATAAGCGGCACACCGGCAATGGCAGCAGCGCCGGACCGATCGCCACAGCTGGCGGCTTGGTCTTCGACGGTGCTACTACCGACGGAATGTTCCGCGCCTATGATTCGCACACCGGCAAGATGCTGTGGGTCACGGATCTCGGGGGCAACGGAAACGATCCCATGAGCTATGAGGGCAGGGACGGCAAGCAATACGTGGCTATCACGGCAGGAAACATGCTCCACGTCTTCGCGCTGCCGTAATCACGGCGCAGTTCGGTCAGCGCCGGCATACCGGGCAGGAGGGCAGTCCATGAAACGATCGATCAGTTCCATCACGATTGCAGTCGCAGTGCTGCTTACAGTTCTAGGCCTTCTTGGCGCGAGCCCGACTCTTGCGCAGAGTGATGGCCTGCCCAAAGACGTCAATCCGGATTCGCGTAACCGGCTGCCCTTGCTGAACCCCGAAAACGCAAGCGCGCGGGCGAGGCAGATATACGACAGAAGCATGGCCAACTTCGCGGGCGTTCCTCCCAAGGGACCGTCGATGCGGCTGCACGGCACCCCGGAGGGTGCGCTGGACCTGCAGATGCTGTCTCCGCTGGGCCTCAATGTTCTACAGATCCCGGTCCTCGTGACGGGACGCGCACTCGACCAACCGTACGAATGGTCGCTGCACGAAATGCAGGCGGTTGCCGTATCGCTCGATCCGGCCGTCATCGACGTCATCCGGTACAATCGCCCGCTCACCGATCTGCCGGCCTCGAAGCTGCGTCCCGAGGAAGCGGCCATTATCCAGGTCGGCCGCGAGATCTATGGTACTCACGAGCTCAGCTCGGCCACTTACGCCCGCGCCCTGCGCGTGCTCGGCGAGAGGAATCTGGTGGATATGGTGGCAGAGATGGCGGACTACGCCAGTGTTTCCGCATCGCTGAGCGCCTTTAACCAGCAAATGCCTCCGGGCTTTAGACAGTTTCTACCACTGCCTTTCACCCCTCCCAACGACATCCATCCGGACTCGAGAAACCGACTTCCCCTGCTTCCGGAGCCTACCATCAGACCTGGGGTGCTCTACAGCCGTCCTTTGGGAGGGTCGCCGGCGGGCACTGGGCCGCTCCAGATAGGACTCCATGATCGTGGCGGGCTGAAGGCCCTCGAGGCCAGCGTTGGACCTCGCGTCATTGACGTGGCGATCCTGGTGACAGCGCGCGAGCACGAGTCGCAGTATGACTGGACGGTCAACGAGCTGGCTGCCGCCAAGGACGGTCTCGAACCAAAGGTCATCGATGTCATCCGTGATCGCGGGCCGACGACGGGTCTGACCGAGCAAGATGCAAGTCTGATCGAATTTGGCCGGGAGCTGTTCGACAAGCACTACGTAACCGCCGCCACCTACGCGCGGGCAGTAAAGGTTTTCGGCGAACGGGATCTGGTGGGCCTGGTATCAGTGATGGGCCAGCATGTGGGCGAAGAGGTCCTGCTCGCCGCCTTCGATCAGCAACTGCCCGAGGGCCAAGCGCCGCTGTGTTGCGTCTCACGAGGAAATTCGGCATCGACGCCGCGGTCGCACTCACGGAGTTGAAGCATGCGCATGGCTTGGTCTCGTTCTTCGGGCTGGGTTCGCCTCGGTTGCATCAGTGCGCTGACTGCGCTCCCGGGCTTCGGCGTGACGGCGCAGGCGCAGGCGCAGGGCCTGTTCGACAGCGGCCCGGTCAGTTTCACCGCCGCCCAGGCCGCGCGCGGCAAGTCGGCCTACAACGACAATTGCTCATCCTGCCATGGCGGCAACCTGGATGACGGGCAGTTCGGGCCGCCGGTCAAGGGGCCGGCCTTCCGGGCGCAGTGGCACAGCCAGAGCGCCGCAGCGCTGTTCAGCCTCGCAGCAACGACGATGCCACCGGCAGCTCCGGACAGTCTTGACGGCCAGAGCTACGCTGATATCGAGGCCTACATCCTGCAGCAGAACGGTGCAACAGCCGGGACGACCGCACTGTCGGCTGCCGAGCTTGCGAAGGCAGCGTCGCCGGCGCGCCGGGCCGGCGGCTACGGATTCCTCGGCAATCACGATGCGATATACCAGGCAGCCATGGCGCGCCGCGAGGCCCTGCTGGACGAGCTCACGCCGGTCACCGCAACGATGCTGCGCAACCCGCCCGCGGCGGACTGGCTGATGTGGCACGGTACCTACGCTGCCACCGGCTACAGCCAGCTCGAGCAGATCAACGCACGCAACGCCGGGGATCTGAGGGTGGCCTGGACCATCACGCTGCCGGCCAGCGGCAATGAGATCACCCCGCTGGTGCACGATGGGGTGCTGTTCGTCGAGAGTGCCAACACGGTGGAGGCGCTCAACGGCACCGACGGCAGCGTGCTGTGGCAGTACGTGCGCCAGCTGCCGCCCCGGCTGCACGACGGTCGTCAAGCGCATATGAAGGCCCTCGCGATCTACCAGGACAAGCTGTACGCGCCCACCGCTGATGGCCACATGGTGGCGCTGGACGTCAAGACCGGCAGACTGATCTGGGACACCCCGATCGGCACGGCACCCCAGGACACGCACGAGGGCGAGGTGGGCGGGAATACCTATACACTCTCGGGCGGTCCGATCGTCGCGGACGGCAAGGTGGTCATCGGCGTGAGCCTCGCACTCAACGCCGCTGGCGGCGACTTCATCGTCGGCTTGGACGGGCAGACCGGCAAGGAGCTGTGGCGCTTCCATACCATCGCCCGCCCGGGACAGCCCGGCGGGGACAGCTGGAATGGTGCCCCCGTCGATCAACGCTATGGTGGGGGGGTCTGGACGGTCGGAAGCTTTGATCCGGACCTGAACCTGCTGTACTTCGGAACCGGCAATACCTACGACACCGCAACGCTGCTGCTGCCGCGTTCTCACCCGGGGCGCTCCAACGACGCGCTCTATACGGACTCCACAGTGGCGCTGGATCCTGATACCGGCAAGCTGGTTTGGTATTACCAGCACATGAACCGTGACGTCTGGGACATGGACTGGGTGTTCGAGCAGTCGCTGCTCACGCTGCCGGTGGACGGTCGACCCAGGAAACTGCTGTTCACCGGCGGCAAGCTGGCCATCTTCGATGCGCTCGATCGTGCCAACGGCAAGTACGAGTTCTCCACGGAGGTCGGCCTACAGAATCTGGTGGTGCGCATCGACCCAAAGACCGGCGCCAAGATCATCAATCCGGCGTTCGACAATCCCAAGCCCGGACAGAACTACGTCATATGCCCGAGCACTGACGGGGCTCGCAACTGGATCTCGACCTCGTTCGATCCGACCACCGACATCCTGTACGTGCCGCTGCTCGATAACTGCATGAACTTCCACTGGGTGCCGCGCGATCCCGCGCAGGTCGCCGCTGGAGGGGACGATATAAGCCGCGCGCCGATCCCCCCGCACGACAGCGACGGCAAATTCGGCCGCATCGAAGCGATCAACCTCAGGACCCGGAAGACCGTCTGGACGCTGCGTCAGCGCGCGGCCATCGAGAGCTCGATGCTGGCGTCGGCCGGCGGGGTGATATTCAGCGGTTCGCACGATCGCGAGTTCCATGCCTATGCCTCCGCGACCGGCAAGCTGCTGTGGCAGACGACACTGAACTCCGCGCCGAGTTCCTCGCCGATCACGTACGACGCCGGCGGCGAGCAGTATGTCGCCGTGGTGGCCGGGAGCGGCAGCGCGATGGATGCGTTTGCCAGTGCATTGACTCCCGAGATTGCCGATCCGAGCGGCAGCACCACTCTGTGGGTATTCAAGCTGCGCAATGCCAGGGCGTCGGGGAACTGAGAGGCATCTGGAGGAGCCAAGAGTCCCGCCGGGTAGATAGGCAAAACGGTGGATGCCGGTGTAGCGGCTGCTCGTCCCCGTTTCGCGGCTGGGTATCACGTCGATCGGCGAAGAAAGGAAGCAGGCTTCCCCCGCTCGCTGATTACGCATGCGCTCTGCGTGTGATCTAACTACCGCATCGCATCACGATCCTATCGAATCCAACATGCGTCGGACAGCGATGGTGCTCATTACGGGCTGACGTTGCTGAATGTAATAGGGGCAAGCGCTTATATGGTTCTCGGAACCGGTGCGCGATAATCACACGAGGGCAGGCTGGGCGCGGGGCCATCCGTCCTCAGGGATGGAAGTGGACGTCCGGAGGGTCTCGAAGGCGTGATGATCGACATTACCGCGCACCGCCAGACTCTGGAAGCACTGTCACTGGCTGATCAGCGCAAGGACGACTTTCTGGCAACCATCGCCCATGAGCTGCGTAATCCACTGACGGCGATCGGCGCTGCGACCCGGCTGCTGAGTACCGTGCAGTTGGATACGGCTGCGACCGAAAAGTGCATCGATATGATTCGCCGCCAATCGAAGCTCCTGTCCCGGCTGGCAGATGATCTTCTGGATCTCAGTCACATCGTGCACGATCGGCTCACGCTCAAGATCGAGCCGATCGATGTATGCCACGTCATCAAGACCGCCATCGAGGCGCTCCAGCAGCCGCTGGAAGTCCGCGGGCACGAGCTGCATATCACGCTGCCGCCCGCGCGCTTGATGCTCGATGGCGATGCGGCACGGCTCACGCAGGTCTTCATGAATCTACTCACCAACGCGATCAAATACACTCCCAACGCCGGTTCAATCGTCATCGGCGTCGGCCGCGAGGGCGCACGAGCGAACGTATACATCCGCGACTCCGGCATCGGCATCATGCCGGAACATCTTCCGCACGTCTTCGAGCCGTTCTACCAGGCCAGCAACGCGCTCGCGCGCGCAGGGCGGACTTGGCATCGGTCTGGCGCTTGCGCGCTGCATCGTGCTGCGGCATGGCGGTTCGATCGCCCTGCAGAGCGCCGCCCATATCCGCACTCGTGTCTCGGCGGAGCAGCGGCAGGCATTGCTGGTGGCGCTGACGGGCTGGAACAGCCGGAATCTCCGGTATCATAGCGATCTGAGCGTCTTTGACGCGCGGATCCTCAAGCCGCCGGATATCGATGCGATCGAGCAGCTGATCGAAGCGCATTTCAATGGCGACGCGAGCGCCACGCCGCCGCCGCTGTCGGCTCCTGTTGCGTCGAATCATATCCCGGGGCCGCTGGATCCCCCGTCTAGTAGATAGAGACGTCACGCTTGGCCAGCGGCGGCCGAATCCAAATCCGCAGAATGATCCAAATTCGCAGAATGGTCCAAATCCACAGAATGCGATTCAGTTCCGGTCCCAGTTCCGGGCCCACCGCGCTGGATTGTGCGCTACTGGCAGAGGGAGCGATCAATGGTAGGTAGAGACGGTGGGGATGATCATCATCATCTGTCCCGTGACCGGACAGAAAGTGGCGACCGGCGTCAGGATGAGCGCAGACGAGTTTGCGCGCGCGGGTCGTCAGATCAATGTGCTGCGCTGTCCAGCGTGTGGACGCGTGCACGAGTGGACGACTACAGACGCCGAGCTGCAGCCGGAGGACCCCCGATCTCCCGATCAGAAGACATGACGACGCCGCTAAACGCAACGGACGCCGCCCGACAAGTAGTTGGAATTCAAGTAGTTGAATTTAAAGGCTCTCTAATTCAATTGTCGCTCTCATAATTTGGCGACCGCCGCAGTTCGAGTACACTCGAATGAGATACGCCCCGGCCTCACCGGGGGCGGGGGAAGCCGATGCAGCGGATGTCGAGGGGTGCGGTCGCACGTTGGCTGGCGGCGGGGATCCTGACGGTCGGGGCGCTCGGCAGCGTGCGGGCGGCCAGCGATGCGCTGCTCGCGGGCGCTCCGGTGAGCTATACCGCAGCCCAGGCCGCGCGCGGCAAGATCAGCTACGACGACTACTGCGCCTCCTGTCACGGCGGCAATCTGGATGACGGACAGTTCGGCCCGCCCGTCAAGGGCGCCGCATTTCGCGCGCAGTGGCGTAGTCAATCGGCCGCAGCGTTCGAGACCTTCATCGCCACACGCATGCCACCGTCCGGTCCGGTCGGGCTCGACAGCCAGGCCTACGCCGACATCGATGCGTACCTGCTGCAGCAGAACGGCGAGCCTGCGGGCGCGAGCGAGCTGGTGGTCGCGCGCGTGCCGCCGAGGACACCCGGAGGGCCAGGCGCCGGCGGCCGCGCCGACAACTTCGCGAACCCCGACAATCAGGACGCGCTGTATCGACAGGCCGAGGCGGCGATCACCGCGACGCTCGCGCATGTGCAGCCGGTCGGCGATGCGATGCTGCGCGATCCGCCCGCGGCCGACTGGCTGATGTGGCGTCGCACGTACGATTCGCAGGGCTTCAGTCCCCTGACGCAGATCAACCGCGGCAATGTCGCGCACCTGGGGGTGGCCTGGTCGCGCGCGCTGCCGATCAGCGCCAATGAGATTACCCCGCTGGTGCACGATGGGGTGCTGTTCATCGAGAGCGCCAACACCATCGAGGCGCTCGACGCCGCCAGCGGCCAGCAGCTCTGGCAGTACGTACGCGCGCTGCCCACGGCGCTGCACGAGGGGCGCGGGGCGCGCATCAAGGGGATGGCCATCTACCAGGATCTGCTCTACGCGCCCACGGCGGACGGGCACATCGTCGCCCTCGACGTACATACCGGCAACATGCGCTGGGATCACCCGGTCATCACACCCGGCCAGGGCGTGAGCCTCGATGGCGGACCGATCATCGTGAACGGCAAAGTGATCCTGGGGGTGAGTCTCGGCGTCAATACCGCCGGCGGGGACTTCATCGTGGGACTCGACGCGCACAGCGGCGCGCAGCTGTGGCGCTTCGATACCATCGCGCAGCCTGGGCAGCCCGGCGGGAACAGCTGGAACGGGGCGCCCTTCAATCAGCGCTACGGCTCGGGCGTGTGGACCGCGGGCAGCTATGACCCGGATCTGAACCAGGTGTACTTCGGCACCGGCAATACCTACGACGTCGGCACGCTGCTGCAGCCGTATGACCCGCCGGGC
>JASHPX010000321.1 GCA_030037905.1 Gammaproteobacteria bacterium | reverse complement strand
GAGGTCCGCCGAGGCGACGCGTTGCTGCGCAGAATCGGGTTGCCCGACAACTGAGATTGACGGCGGACGGCTTCGGGTCGCGTCCGGTCAATGGCCCCAGAAGCGCCTGAGCTCAGTTATGCCGCCGCTCGCTCCTTGGGCCGACCGCCACGTCTGCCGTTCTCGCGCGAAGCTTTCACCTTGGCCGCGCTGCGACTCGTCCCACCGAGCTTGCCGATCTGCTGCATCCAGCGGCGCGAACCGAAGGCGCCCTCGATGAGTGCGGGGACATAGAGATCCGCATCGAGTAGCGGCCAATGCAGTCCCAGACCGTTCGGACTGATCTTGATCTTCGCCAGCTTTGAGCGTGGCGCATGGCTAAGCCCCTCTGCGAGCGCCGCCGGAAAGGCAAATTCGCATCCACCTTCTAGCGTCAGCACAACCAGTCCGCGCCGCGCGTCATAACGAGCCGCGCGCGCGATCGGGCCCCGCGCGCTAGTCGCTGCTCCGCGCGCGTTGGCCGCTCTGAATTGCTCTTTAGTAATCGCCATGGAGCGTGACCCGACTATGCAGACTGCACGCTCGGCCTTGCCCTCGAGCCGGAGATTTTTTCCAACATCGCCGACCGGATGAACTCGAAGTTCTCGGGCTCGCCGGTTCGCACCGCAAAGCGGGATAGGCTCCCGCACCCAGGCGCTGCCAGTGGCTCCCGACGCGCTGGGAGCCGGTCACGATCGCGCTTGCAGAATTTCCTCTGATTGGACCCACCCGATTTCCTCGGTTGGGTACCACCTGATTTCCTGAGTTCGGGACCACCCGATTTCCTCAGTTGGGGACCACTTGGCGGTGCCTGTCCGGGCACCGAGCCCACATGGGGAGTGGTCCGCCGATGTCGAGATTTGCCGCAAGAGCGGGGGTTTCATGGGTAGCCAGGGCAAGGGGTAGGGCCGGATCGCCGGTCCACGGGCTTCCTGTGCGGTCGCTTTTCGGGCGGCGGGCTGCGAAACGGCATTTCCAGGCCTCTGAGTCAGCGACGCCGGATTGCCGGCCGCATCTGCTGCACCCTTCGTGGGCCACCACGAAGGAGAAAGCAGCATGGGGCTTCGGAGCATGACGGTGCATCGGTACGAGGAGATCCGACGGCGACTGGCCGAGGGTCGCAGTCTGCGCGAGATTGCACGCGCGCTGGGCTGCTCGCGCCGTACCGTACGCGAAGTGCGTGACGGGGAGCGGCGCTCGCCCGATGTCGCCAAGGCGGTGAACGATCCGCTGTGGATGGGGCAGCTGGACTGGCCGGCGATCATCCACGATCTGGGTCTGGGGCATCCGCTGAAGTTCCTGTGGGAGGAGCGCGCGCAGCAGCTGACCACGTACAGCAATTTCTGGAAACAGTTTTACCGCAAGTTCCCTGAGTATCGGGAAGCGGCCGTCACGGCGCGCGAGTTCGCCGCCGGCGAGCGTGTCGAGGTCGACTACGCCGGCGATCCGATCGAGTGGATCGAGGTCAAGACCGGCGAGATCCGCCGCGCCTGGGTTTTTGTGGCAGCGCTGGGCTTCAGCCAGCTGCTCTACGCTCGAGCGGCCGAGGACATGAGGAGCCGCAACTGGCTCGGCTGCCACCGCCGCATGTTCGCCTATTACGGCGGCGTGCCACACGTGACCGTCCCCGATTGCCTCAAGAACGGCGTACTCAAGTGCCACCTGTACGATCCGGATCTGAACCCCGGTTACGCCGAGCTCGCCGCTCAGTACGGCACGGCGGTGGTGCCGGCGCGCCCGAACCGCCCCAAGGACAAGGCCATTGTCGAGGGGCTGGTGAAAATCCTCATGCGCTACGTGCGCTTCCGCTACCGCCGTCACCGCTTCACCTCGCTCGCCGAGATCAATCGCGCACTCACCGAGTGCATCGAGCGCATCAATGATCGGCGCCACACGCGCTTTGGCGTCTCGCGCCGCGAGCGCTTCGAGACAGCGGAGAAGGCCGCGCTCAAGCCGTTGCCGCTCGTCGATGACGTCGGGGAATGGAAAGACGCCAAGCTGCACCCCGACTGCTATGTCTACATCGACGGCGATTACTACAGCGCTCCGCACATCCACCGCCACAAGAAGCTGCGCGTGAAGCTCACCGAAAACCAGATCGAGATCTTCCTGCAGCTCGAGCGCTTGGCGGTGCATCCACGCTGCCGCTGCAAGAACGGCCGTCGCATCAAGATCGATGCGCACTTCCCGCCGGCCAGCCAAGCCTACTACGAGGCGACACCGCAAAAACTACTGTCGCAATCACGGTTCATCCATCCCGAACTCAATCGGTTGTTCGTGGAGCTGTTCAATGCCGACGTCTACGGCAATATCCGCCGCTGCCAGGGCTTCGTGAGTCGCTGCACCAAAGAGATCAACCAAAGCGGCAACGAGCTGGCCAGCGAGCGTATCGCCGCGGCGATCGCCACCATGCGCCGCCACAACCGCGTGCGCGTCCCGTACTTCAAGGCGCTGCTCGATCAGATGCGCAAGCAGGCCCTTCAGCCCCAAGCGGATCGTCAGATCGAGCGCCGGCCCGGCAATCCCATGTTGCGTTACGTCGCCGGCAGCGCCGGAAACGAGACCGTTCCAGTCACTTCAACCCAGGAGAGCCTAGACCTATGAGTATCGCCGTTGCCAAAAATCTGATGGCCGAGATGAAACTGCTCGGCATGCTTGGCGCCTTCGATCAGCTCGTCGCTGACGCCACCCGTGATCAAACCAGTTACAGTGAACTACTGGACGCGCTGCTGCAGGCCGAAGCCGACTATCGGCAGGAGCGCAAAACCGGCTATCGCATCAAAGTCGCCAAGTTCACGCTGCGACCAGCCTTCGAGGATATCGACTTCACCGCCAGCCGCTCGATCACCAAGATGCAAGTCAAGGAACTCTACGGCCTGCAGTGGTTGCACGATGCGCGCCCGGTGCTGCTGATCGGCCAGACCGGTGTCGGCAAGACCTTCCTCGCCCAGGCCGCGGGCCTGCACGCCTGTGCGTGCGGCAACTCGGTGTTGTACATGACACTCACGACTTGGCTGGAGAATCTGGCCCTCGCCCGCTCCAGCGGCACCTACCTGCGCTACCGCGACAAACTCGCCAAGCCGGATCTGGTCATCATCGACGACTTCGGCATGCGAAAGCTCTCGTCCACTGAAGCGCAGGACCTATGTGAACTACTTGAGGAGCGCTCGATCAACAAATCCACGCTGTTCACAACGCAGCTTCCACTGGACCACTGGAGCGAAGTGATCGGCGATCCTGTCATCACCGACGCCATCCGCGACCGTCTCGAGCACTCGGCCCTCAAAATCCACATCACCGGGGAGAGCTACCGGGGCGTCAAGGCCAGAAAACTTGCCAGCAAGAAGAAAGACAGCTAAGAATCGTCGCCTACGGCTCCGCCGGTGACCCCTTCAAGGTGGTCCCCAACTCGGGAAATCGGCCGGTCCCCAACGGGGAAATCCTGCACGCTTGCGAGAGAGATCTGCCATGGGTGCCTACTATAGCCAGTACGGAACGTTGGGTCCCCTGGCTGCGGGCGGGGTCGCAAGACGTTGTGGGACTGTGGAGCTAACTCGGAATCTGCTAGTGAGCCTGAGAGGCCGACCACGCCATGCGCGCGGCGAGAAAGGTGGCGAATGGTTCGATGTTCAGGTCTATGCTCGCGCTATCCAACGCACGAAGATAGCGTACGCGATCTTCTACTCGCACGACCGTCCAGGGATAGCCGCCAGAAGCCAACATGGCGTTCATTAGAAAGCGAGCCATGCGTCCATTGCCATCCATGTACGGATGAATGTAGCCAAAGAGCCAATGACCGAGTACGCCTCTGACGGCGGGCTCTGTTTCTGATTCAAGGAGATCGAAGAGCGCCGGCATCGCATCGCGTACTGTTTCCCAGCGTGGCGGCACATAGCGCGATGTGCGTAAGAACACGAAGTCATTGCGATATCCGGCAAGAGCGGTCGCCGGGATGATTCCCGCGGCGACTGACGGTTGAAACAGTTCACGGTACCAGTCCCGATGGGCGGTTCGAACGAGCGCACCGGAGTTAGCGCCGCCGATGATCTCCTCTACAGACCTTTTGACCAGTTGGAATGCCTGCCAGTAGCCGCGCGCCGCAAGCGCATCGCGGCTCTGGCGATCCGCATCATTCGATTCAGGACTCCAGCCTCCCGCGCGAACGCGCTCAATCAGATCAGGCGTGACCTGATAACCCTCGATCGACAGAGAGTGATATGCATCGCTCTGATAGATCTCGTCGACAAAATGTAGGTACGCCTGCCGATCCGCCGGCAGTCCCGGCGCTCGCGGAAAGGCCCGCAGCACGGCAGCTCTCATGGCGTCCCACATGCTCTGAATGCGGCCCACAATCGGTGCAACTGCGGCAGCCAGCCGGCCAAATTCATGTCCGGGAACGAAGGGGTCTGATTCGCGTACGCCGTAGCCGGCACCCTTCATGGCGGCGCGGATTTCGTCGGCTGTCTCAGTGCGGCCGATGCGTCGAAACGCGCCGATCAATCGACCTGCGACTACGGAGTTGCCACCTGCGAGAAGTCGGTGCAGGAGACCCGAAGGTTCACGGACCGTAGCCAGGGCTACTTGGGCCTCGATGGGCTTCGCGGCGAAGAAGGCCTCTGGCACCTTAATGAGTGCGGCGTCGACGCTGAAGAGGCGTAGCCCATCTCTCACAACGAGGTCTGTATCTGGCGGGGGTTGGGTCTCTTTCAAGTCGTAGAACGACGTGCCAAAGAGGAGACTCATCGAGTTATTGGTGCCTTTCGGGCTGTAGATGATCACCTGAGAGGGGATGACCGTGTTTTCGGCTTGAAGCATTAGCGATTGCTCTGCAGACAAATGCCACGCAGTCGCGAACCGCTCCTCGCAATAGCGGGCGCAGAATTCCCAGAAGGAGGCAAACCAGGAAGTGCCTTCTCCGGGTGCCGTACCCGGGTTCGAAGCAATGAGCCAGCCTCTGATAATCTGCTGTAGGAAGCCGGCCCGTAAGAGTCGCTCGCGATGAACGCGCGAGAGCTCCTCGGATCTAACCACGTGTTTGCCCGCGGCCTGGAGCTTTTCCAGCTCCGCCAGCGCCGCAGCTAGCTTCTCGTTGGGCGTAGGCATCGTACGATCACAAGTCTCAGAGGTCGCATGATAACAAGTCTCAGGTGTTGTACTGAAACAAGTTTAAGGCGTCGTGCGGGGGGCAAGTTCCAAGCGCTGCGGTTTTGTATAATTTATTGATTATAAAAGGATAGTTTCCGTCTGGATCTGAGGCCCCCCGGACAAGATGCCTCACTTGACCATCAGAGCAATTTTCGTCGGGACCAATGAGCACCTCGACCCGGAGACCGCCGAGGTCAGCGGTGCCCTTGACATGCCCCCGCGGTGCGGGCTCTCTTTACCGACGCGGTTCCCGGCTAACTGCGAGACTTCTCCTCGGCGAGCATGGGCCACTAGCTTGCTTATCAGGAGGAAAGCCGCTATGCGGCGCACCTCACACCGCTTTGGCGTTCCATTCATTTTCGCTGCAGTCCTAACGCTGCCCATCGTCGTAGCTGCAGCGCCGCCGTTGTGGGCGCCCCTTCCGCTAGGACCCGGCTTCAACGAGCCTCCTTGGGGCGGGGATTTGAGATGGCCGGACAAATCCACCGGCTCCAAAGACATCATCGCAAAGCTCACGGTGGCGCACATACGCATAGTCCTCGAGCAGACGAGCCTCGAGAGCGTGCAAAAGCACTTCGGAGGCGTATCCGGTGGTGAGGGCGATGCCGGTAGCTCTCATGACTGGCTTTGTTTGTACCAACTCGAGGCCTCAACGCCATGGGTGATCTGGTTGGAGAGTGATGAGCTCGATGGCGGGAAGGTGTCCGGATTTCAATGGCGGACCATACCAGCGGAGTCGACATTCGATAAGCGGTGTCAACCCCTTCCAAGAGGAAGCACGGTTGATCTGCCCGTACCAATAACATTGGGGCAGACCCGCGATCAGTTCATGGTCGCATTGGGGGCGCCCTCCACCGTGCGACCAGACGTGCTGTTCTACAGGCACGTGCGCTCGGGGATCTTTGAAGGACGGCAGGGGGCATCGCAAAATGACGTCGCCATCCAGCTCACGCACAATATAGTGGAAGCGATTTCAGTCTGGCGGGCCAGCGGCCTGTAGACGCCTCTCAGGCAGCACCTTCCCTTCGCAGCTTCTCGGAATGCTGCAGACCTCAGACCATCGACGCGAAAACTGGCATCACTGGCCGTAGCGGGTCAGGATTTGCCGTATATCAACGGTCGCTAACATGGATGGCCAGATCGCGTTCGAGCCACGTGGTGGCGGCCATAAATCCAGCTACCCGCTCGGCTTTGTATCATCGTGGAGCACGCGGAGTTGCGGGTCGTGGCCCGCGAGGAGCGGCAGCGGGCCTTCGAGCGTCGTCCCCGGGCCCGGTCGGTCAAGGGGTCTGGAGCGCTGACGGTACAGGTCTACATGCGGCCGCATTGAATCCTTTTATATATACTGTTAATATATATGTGAGGCGATCGCCATGAAAACCGCAAAGCTGTTCAAGAATGGGGATAGCCAGGCCGTTCGTCTACCGAAGGAGTTTCGCTTCGCAGGCGATGAGGTACTCATCAAGAGGATCGGCAGTGCTGTTGTGCTGCTGCCGAAAGCGAAATCCTGGGACACTCTGCTCGAAAGCTTGGACAAGTTCCCAGCCGATTTCATGACGGATCGCGAACAACCGCGCGAATCTGAGCGGCGGAGCCTCTTGCCGTGAGGTGGATGCTGGATACGAATACCTGCATAGCGATCATCAAGAAGCATCCGGTCGCATTGAAGAAGCTCCGCGGGAAGTCAATCGGGCAGGTCGGAATCTCGTCGGTTACGTTGGGTGAGTTAGCGTTCGGCATAGCGAAGAGCAGTCGTCCACAGGATGCACGCGGAGCACTGGAGGAGTTCCTGTTGGCCTTGGAAGTCGCAAACTTCGATGACCGCGCCGCAATGATCTATGGGGACGTTCGTTGGTCGCTGGCTCGACACGGAGAACCTATAGGCCCGCTCGATACTCTAATCGTCAGTCACGCGACCGCACTCGACGCCATTCTCGTTACCCATAACATCGGAGAGTTCTCCCGCATAAAGGGGTTGAGAGTCGAAGACTGGATCGCGCACTGACGACCCCTATGCGGACCTCGCGATTATGCGGAGTTTCGTTCTCGGGCATCGCTGAGGATAGGCGATTTCCAGGCTCGCACGGCCGGTGATGCGATAGGAAGCTCGACACAATTTTGCCGTTGCGCCGGGTCGTGTTTCCGTAACGTTAAAACCCGGTGACGTCTGCTGCTTCATCGTATGGCGCAACCAGACCGACGACACGTGGATCGACCTGAATTTGCGTGCTGCGATCGGCTTCCGCGCGTTCCGGGCGCAGTCCCGCTCGTCACGTTTCCGTTGTCCCACGTACACCGAAATCTATAATGCCGACTCGGTGGTGAGCACACACAGCGGCGGCCCCTGCGAGTGAGGGCGAGGTTCATGTCGCATAATCGACGATCACTTCTCAAAGCCGCCGGCTCGCTCATGCTGCTGCCGGGTCTGCCGCGTCGTCTGCTGGCGAACGCGTCGCTGAGCACGAAAGTCCAGAGGGTCCGGCGCTCGGACGCGGCATGGCCGCCCGAGGCAGCTTGGAAGCGACTCAAGGACGACGTCGGCGGGAATATGTTCCCGGTCAGCTTTCCGCTCGATGCGCTCAGAGCGGTTCCGAATAGCCCTGCCGCTGGACTTCTCCTGAAGCAGCTCAAGAATCCCTACTGGATCGCCGACCAGCCCGGGCTCACCGAGACGCTCGGATGGGTGGATGCATGGGCGACCAGCCCCAGCGCTTATGCCGTCGCCGTGCGCAGCGCCCGCGACATAGCCGCCACAGTGAACTTCGCGCGCGACAATGATTTGCGGCTGGTCGTCAAGGGGCGCGGGCACAGTTATCTGGGCGCCTCGAATGCGTCGGACTCGCTGATGATCTGGACGCGTCACATGACTGATATCGAGATGCATTCCGCATTCGTTCCGCAGGGATGCGAGGGGAAGATCGCGCCGGAGCCCGCCATCACGATGGGTGCAGGCACGCACTGGATGCAGGCGTACCAGGCGGCCACCACCCGCGGCGGAAGGTACGTCCAGGGTGGCGGATGCACGACGGTCGGTGTCGCCGGCCTGACCTTGGGCGGGGGGTTCGGCAGCTACTCGAAGCGCTACGGCACCGCGGCGGGAAGCTTGCTCGAAGCCGAAGTCGTCACGGCGGACGGCCGGATCCGAATCGCGAACGCGTGCATGAATCCCGATCTGTTTTGGGCGCTGAAGGGCGGCGGAGGGGGCACGTTCGGAGTGATCAGTAAGCTGACGGCCCGTACGCACGAGCTCCCGGAATACTTCGGCGGCGCCAACTTCGACATTAGAGCCCCTTCCGACGAGGCCTACCGGAGCCTCCTTCGTGAGTTCGTCGGCTTCTACGCCGAGCATCTCTTCAACGAGCATTGGGGGGAGCAGGTGAAGGTGCGCCGGCAGAACATTCTCGAGATCAGGATGGTTTCGCAGGGCCTCAACCGAGACGAAATGCTCCGGATCTGGCAGCCATTCGTGGATTGGGTGAAGCAGTCGCCGAATGGATATTCGATACCGTGGCCGGGCCCGATTATCTCGGAGCTTCCGGCGCGACGCATGTGGGATGCCGAATGGCACGAGGCGAATTGGCCGAAAGAGGGCAATGACGCCAGAGGAAACCCGTTCTACGCGATCATGGACGATATCCTGGTGCACGTGATGCATCAGCCCCTCTTCGATCTCGACGAACGGTCCGGCGCGGAGCCATCGGACGTCTGGTGGGGCGGGGATTCAGGGCAGGTCGGATGGTACATCTGGGCCTACGAATCCCTGTGGATGCCCGCATCTTTGCTCGCGAACGACTTCCGGATGCGTCTTGCGGATACGTTGTTCGCTGGATCACGACACGCAGATATTGAGTTGCATTTCAACAAGGGTCTCGCCGGTGCCCCGCCCGAGGCGATAGCGGCTGCACGAGATACG
>JASHPX010000320.1 GCA_030037905.1 Gammaproteobacteria bacterium | reverse complement strand
TCCTACGAATGCCGCGCCGCGTGCACCATGCCGCCTGCGCCTTCGTGCATCGCGGTGCCAGCGTCCCACAGCCGCTCGAGGCCGTAGAACTCGCGGACCCGGGGCAGCATCACGTGCACGACGACGTCCTGCAGGTCGACCAGCACCCACTCGCCATCGCGGTTGCCCTCGACGCCCATCGGTCGGTGCCGCTGCTCGCGCGCCCGATCGATGACATGCTGCGCGATCGCACGCACGTGCCGGTCGGAGTTGCCGCAGGCCACCACCATCGCATCGGCGATGTCCGTCATGCCGCGCACGTCCAGCACCCTGATGTTCGTAGCCTTCATCTCGTCCAGTGCCGCCACCACCAGCTGCTCGAGAGCGGATTGACGGCGCGGCGTGTGATGCGGGCGAGCGGGACGGGGCATGCGGCTAGGGATATCTCCTCATCGATTGCGGGCAGCATAGCACCCGCTGCTCGTGATGAGGTCACGGACGGCATCGGGCACCAGGTAGCGTAGATCGCGGCCGGAGCTGATCACGGCGCGCAGATCCGTGGAGGCGATCTCCAGCTGCGTGACAGCCTGCACGTAGATGCGACCGGCGGCTGAGCCGTGCAGCTCCCGTACGCTGCCGGTGCCGCGGTCCACCATGAGCTTGCCGAGCGGACCCATCATCGGCGCCTTCCAGCCCGGCCGATGTGCGACCACGACGTGACAGAGCTCGAAGATCTCGCGCCAGCGATGCCAGGTCGGCAGGCCGAGAAAGGCATCCATCCCCAGCAGCAGGCAAAGCGAATGCTGCGGATAATCGGCGCGCAGCTCCGTGAGGGTATCCACGGAATAGGACACACCGCTGCGGTGGATCTCGCGATCATCGACCACGAAACCCGGCTGGCCGGCAATCGCCGCCCGCACCATCTGCACGCGCAGCTGTGCGGGTGCGAGCGGCTGCTCGCGGTGCGGCGGGCTGCCCGCCGGCAGGAAGCGCACCTGCGAGAGCTTCAGCCCCTGCAGCAGCTCGAAGGCCGTGCGCAGGTGACCGTAGTGGATGGGATCGAAGGTACCGCCGAACAGGCCGATGGGAGCGTCTGGCATGCCGGGCCAAGTGTGGTAGGCGGCGCGGGCTAGCGCAAGCGGGCTAGCGCAAGGCGGCTGGCGCGGTGTTGGCGTGCGGGCCGCAGACGCTCAGCCGCCGAGCGCAGGCATGGCGGCCGGTGGCGGCATCCCGCCCACCCCGCCCACCCCGCACAGCTCCGCCGCGAGCCACGCCAGCTCGTCCCAAGGGTCCCCGAGGGCCATACCCTTGGCGAGCCGGTCCACCCGCGCAGCGCGCGCCACGAGCCGCTGCAGCGGCGGGAGGCGCCGCGCCGCGGCCGCCGCCGTGGGTCGCTCGGGAATCGCCTCATACACCGCCGCTGGCCCCTCTGGCAGCTCGCGCAGCGCACGCAGTACCGCCCAGAGCACCAGTGTCGGCTCGCTGCCCTCGGCCCGCAGGCTCGCGAGGATGCGCAACGCGCGCGCCGCGGCGCGTGAGCGCAGCGCCTCGACCAGCTGGAACACGTCGAATCGCGCGCTATCGGCACTGCCGGCGATTACCTCAACGACGCCGACGCGCGCATCGGGCGGCAGCAGCAGCGCGAGCTTGCTGATCTCCTGCTGTGCGGCGAGCAGGTTACCCTCACTGCGCTCCGCCAGCAGCGCCAGCGCCGCGGGATCGGCGGACAGTCCGGCTGCAGCCAAGCGATCGCGCAGCCACTGCGGCAGCCGCTCGCGCTGCACCGGCCACACGGGCACCCAGGCGCCCTGAGCCTCTATCGTCCTGACCCACGCGGCCCCCTGCGCCTCGCGGTCGAGCCGTCCGGTCACGATGAGCACGAGCAGTGACTCACCCGCGGCGGCGAGCAGCGCCTGCAACGTCGAAGCGCCGGCCGCGCCGGGCTTGCCGCTGGGCAGACGAATCTCCACGATGCGCCGCTCGGCGAACAGCGACAACGACTGCGCGGCCTGTAACGCCGCTTCCCAAACGGCGTTGCCGCGCTCGATGAAGAACACGTTGCGCTCGCAGAACCCGGCGGCGCGTGCGCGGCCGCGGATCGCATCCAGAGCCTCCTCGACCAGCAGCGGCTCGTCGCCGGAAACCAGATACGCCGGCAGAAGCCGGCTCTTGAGCTGCTGCGTCAAGGTCTCGGGCGACAGTTTCATGCTCGCGGCGCGCCATTGTGTTCCATTGCACCCGTATCTTAAGCTGCAAGGCACTGTGCGGCGCGGCTCCGTGCGGCCGCGTGTGGCCGCGTGTGATTTGTGGCTGAGTGTGACTGAGTGACTGAGTGTGGCTACATACGCCCGCTGCCGCGGCGAGGATTGCCCCCATGACGACCCTGTTCGAGCGCATCATCGGCGGCGAGATCCCGGCGAACTTCGTGTATCGCGATGAGCGTGTGGTGGCCTTCCGCGATATCCACCCGCGCGCGCCGGTGCATCTGCTGATCGTGCCGATCAGACCGATCCCTACCGCTGACGACGTCACCGAGGCCGACGAGGCGCTCCTCGGCCATATGTTCGTGGTCGCTGCACAGCTGGCCCGGCGCGAAGGTATTTCCGCTGACGGCTACCGCCTCATCGTCAATTGCAACCAGCACGGGGGACAGGAGGTGTTTCACCTGCACCTGCACCTGCTGGGAGGCAAGCCGCTCGGTCCGATGGTGTCGGTGTGAGCGCCGCGCGCCGGCGTGCGGCCCCGGCGCCCGGGCGCCGCGCTGCGCGTCGTCCAGCCCCTGCAAGGTCCACCAGCGCCCGGAGTGCGCTATACGCGCCGGTCCGACCCTATCAGCGAGGCTACCTGCGCGTCTCGGCGCTGCATGAGATCCACTATGAGCAGTGCGGGAACCCGCGCGGCAAGCCTGCGGTTTTCCTGCACGGCGGTCCGGGTGGAGGAATCGATGCGTCCATGCGGCGCCTCTTCGATCCCAGGCGTTACCGCCTCGTGCTGTTTGATCAGCGTGGCTGCGGCAAGAGCCGTCCGCATGGCGAGCTGCGCGAGAACACCACCTGGGACCTGGTCGCCGACATCGAGGCGCTGCGCACGCACCTGGCGATCGAACGCTGGTTGGTGTTCGGCGGCTCCTGGGGCTCCACGCTGGCCCTGGCTTACGCCGAGCGCCATCCCGAGCGCGTCAGCGAGCTGGTGCTGCGAGGCATTTTCCTGCTGCGGCGTTCGGAGCTCGAATGGTTCTACCAAAGCTCGTACGGCGCGGCATCGCTCTTCCCCGACCTTTGGGAAGAGTATCTGCAGCCCATCCCGCCCTCCGAACGCGGTGATCTGATGCAGGCTTACTACCGACGGCTGACCGGCGGCGACGCCGCAGCCCGCAACGCGGCCGCGCGCGCCTGGGGCTCATGGGAGGCCGCGACCAGTTTCCTGCGTCCCAATCCAGCCTATATCGGCAAGTTCGGCGATCCCGATTACGCCGCTGCCTTCGCGCGCATCGAGGCCCATTACTTCGTCAACGGCGGCTTCCTCGATAGTGACGATCAGCTGCTGCGCGACGCGGATCGCATCCGCCCTATCCCCGGCGTCATCGTTCAGGGACGCTACGACGTGGTCTGCCCGGCGCGCAGCGCCTGGGATCTGCACCGCGTCTGGCCCGAGGCACGCCTGCGCTTCGTGCCTGACGCGGGGCACTCCGCCTTCGAGCCGGGCATCACCCGCGAGCTCGTAGCGGCTACCGACCGGTTTGCCCGATGACTGAGCGCAAGGTCACGTTTGATGCTCGGCGGGGCTGCGCTCGCACAGGCATCCGCACTATCATCGCGCCTTCATATCCATCCGGACGGACACGACATCGGGACCGTCCGCCATCCACTGCACACACAGGGCTGTTCCACGCGATGCACACCTACAGGATTCGAGCTCAACGACCCGACAGTCAGCAGCCTGACCGTCAGCAATTCCAGGCACGCGTCCCCAGGGGCTTGCGGGCGCTCGGCTGCATCGCGGCTGCGGTGCTGATGAGCGTGCTGGCAGCAGCGCCTGCGTTGGCGGCAGCACCGGCCGCCGGATCCCAGGGGGGCACCCCCGGTGAGCCTGCCGCGGCTGCGCCGAGCGCCGCGGCACCCAGCGCCGCCGTGCTACATGCGCTCGGCGTGCTGATCGAGCGGCAGCAGCTCGCCGATTTTGACCTCTCGGCATCCGAGTTCCGCGCGGTCGCGCAGGGCTTCGCCGATGGCTACCGGAATCCCGACGCGGTCAAGGATGCGATCAAGTACGTGCCGCAACTGCGGGCGCTGGTGAGCGCGCGTGTGCAGCAGGCCTCGCAGCGCGAGGAACGCGCTGGCGAGCTCTTCCTGGATCATGTCGCCGCCATGCCGCGCGCGCGCAAGACCAGCAGCGGCATGGTCTATCTGCCGATCGTCGAGGGATCGGGGGCCTCGCCCAAACGAGGCGATATGGTCACCGTGCAGTACACGGGTCGATTCATCAACGGTACCGTATTCGACAGCTCGGCACAGCACGGTGGCACCTCCACGTTCAGGCTCGGACAGATCATTCCCTGCTGGACCGAAGGCCTGCAGCTCATGAAAGTGGGCGGCAAGGCGCGTCTGGTCTGTCCCGCATCGCTGGCTTACGGTCAGCGCGGTGCCGGCGGAGTCATCAAGCCCGGCGCGACGCTGGACTTCGATGTGCAGCTGCTCGCGGTGCGTGCGGGGCCGCCAGTCCCGCTGCCAGGCGGCCTGCCCCCGGGAATCACCGGAGCCCCAACACCCCGCTAGGCCGGTTGGCGCCGCCGGGCAGGGCTCTCCAGCGGCGCCGTAGCGCCGCGCGTAGCCAGTTCATGCAGAGGTGGGGCAGCCTCAGGCGAATACATGAGACGTATTCGCCTGAGGCTGCCCCACCTCTGCATGCAATGCCTGCGTCATGCGCTACTGTGCCGTTGGGGAGCCCTGCCCGGCCGCGCCGCGTACCCTCCCGGTGGGCAGCGCCGCGGCATCGATGAGCTCGTGCGCGGCCAGCCAGCGGCGCGCGTCCTGCGCGTCCTGCTCGAACCAAACCGCCGCCGCGCCCAACCGGAAGCTGTAGCCCCACGCATCCATGTCCGCGCACAGCCGCGCGCGGCCGACACCGGGCAGCGCATCGGACATCAGCACCTGCAGATAGCAGACCGCCGCCTCCTCGGCATCATCGCCTCCGGCATCGCGATCCAGGTGTGCGCGTCGCTCCGCGCTCATGCAGACGTAGTGTGCCGCCTCGTGCAGCACCGAATGCAGCGGTGTATCCGCGCGCGCAAACAGCACATCCCCCTGCAGTCCCGCCTCGCTGCCGCCCCAATACGAGCCCGGAATATCGGCGCCCGCGGGCATGAGCCGCAGCTGCAATCCATAGCCCGCGAGCAGCCGCTCGAGTGCATCGCGATCCACCATCGCCAGGTGGATCACAGGGTCGATAGGCGGCGCATCACCACGCCGGCGAGATCCTGCGCCATCGCGGCGGTGAGGATCTGCTGCTCGCGCTGCTTGGCCAGCTGCGCGCTCTCTGCGTAGCTGTAATCGCGCACCAGCATGCGCTCTTCCGGAGCGATCAGCTGTTTTCCGCCGGCCGCATCTACCGAGAAACGGATCGTGTACGTCAGTTCGTATTGGCTGGGCACATTGAGCGTCGAGACGGTGAGGATCACGTTGGTGGTGCCATCCGCCAGCACGTGGATCACCACGGCGGAAGGGTCCTTGATGTCATCGGTGAGATGCGCGCCTGCGGCCAGCAGCGCCCGGCGCAGTCCGAAGTAGAAGTCCGTTTCGGTATCGACCGAGTCGATGCGTACCTTCGTCAGTTTGGCCGGCAGCTGGTAGCGCCCCTCGAGGTGAAAGCCGCAACCACCCAGGAGCGCGCCGAGCAGCGCGCACAGCGCAACGCAGGCGAGCGCCTTGACTCGCAGCGCTACGCGGGTCGGGGGTACTCTCATATCACGGGGCAACTCATACCACCCGGCGGCTCATACCACCAGGTTGACCAGCTTGTCGGGCACGTGGATGGCCTTGCGGACGACCTTGCCGGCCACGAAGCGCTGCACGGTGGGATCGGCGAGCGCCGCGTCCAGCGCGAGCTGCCGCTCGGCCCCTGCAGGCAGACGCACGCGGCCACGCAGCTTGCCGTTGACCTGCACGACCAGCTCCACGATCGACTGCGCCAGCGCGCCCGGGTCGGCCTCGGGCCAGCGCTCATCGATGATTGCGCTCGAATGGCCGAGTCCCTGCCAGAGCGCATGACAGATGTGCGGCACCACCGGCGAGAGCGACAGCACTGCGATCTCGAGCGCCTCCTGGCGGGCGGCGCGAGCCGTCTCGCCACCCTCGTCATAGTGCCTGACGGCCTTGATCAGCTCCATGACGGCCGAGCAGGCCGTGTTGAAGGCACGCCGTTGACCGATATCGACGGTGACTTTGGCGAGCGTCTGGTGCGCGACGCGCCGCAGCTCGCGACCGGCGGCGCTCAGCGCCGCCACCTGCAGTGGCGGGGCGTGACCCTGGCGCGTGTGCTCGTGTACCGCGGTCCACAGGCGTTGCAGGAAGCGGTAGCTGCCGTTCACACCTTCGTCGGACCATTCCAGCGACTGCTCGGGTGGCGCCGCGAACATCGCGAACAGACGTGCGGTGTCGGCGCCGTACTGTTCCACGAGCGCCTGGGGATCCACGCCGTTGTTCTTCGACTTGGACATCGTCCCCAGACCCTCGTACTCGACCGGCCGCCCATCGACCAGCGACAGCGCGCGGCGCACGTGCTGCGCGTCGTAGATCGCCTCGACGTCGGCAGGGTTGATGTAGTCGCGGCGGCCGTCCGGGAGCTTGCGGCAGTAGATGTGATTCAGCACCATGCCCTGCGTAAACAGGTTCGCGAACGGCTCGGACAAGCGTACGAGCCCGAGGTCGCGCATCGCGCGCGTGAAGAAGCGCGAGTACAGCAGGTGCAGGATCGCGTGCTCGATGCCGCCGATGTACTGGTCCACGGGCAGCCAGTAGTCCACGCGCGCATCCACCGCGGCTTCGCGCTGATCCACGCACGCGTAGCGCAGGAAGTACCACGACGAATCCACGAAGGTATCCATCGTGTCGGTCTCGCGCCGTGCCGGTCCATCGCAGGCGGGGCAGCGGCAGTCGACGAAGGCGGCGTAGCGCGCCAGAGGATTGCCGCTGCCGTCCGGCACCAGATTCTCGGGCAACACGACCGGCAGCTCGCCATCGGGCACCGGCACCTCGCCGCAGCGCTCACAGTGAATGAGCGGGATCGGACAGCCCCAGTAGCGCTGGCGCGAGATGCCCCAGTCACGCAGCCGCCACTGCACGCGCCGCGCGCCGCGTCCCGCGCGCTCGAGCGCCGCGGCAATCGCTTCGATGGCGTCCCCGGACGGCAGGCCTGAAAAGTCGCCGGAATCGATCAGCACGCCGGGCTCGGCGTACTCGCTCCGCCAGCTGTCACCGACGCGCTCGTACGCCGAGTGCGCCGCGTGCGCTGCGTGCGCTGCGTGCGCCGATCTCACCACGGTGTTCACCGGCAGGCCATAGCGGCGCGCGAACTCGAAGTCGCGCTCATCGTGCGCCGGCACGCCCATGACCGCGCCCTCTCCGTAGGCCATCAGCACATAGTTCGCCACCCAGACCGGGATCGGCGCGCCGGTGAAGGGATGGCGCAGATGCAGCCCCGTGGCCATGCCGCGCTTCTCCGCGGTGGCCACATCCGCCTCCATGGTGCTGCCACGGCGGCACTCCTCCACGAACGCCGCGAGCTTCGCATCGCGCGCCGCCGCTGCCTGCGCGAGCGGATGCTCGGCCGCGAGCGCGACGAACGTGACGCCAAACAGGGTGTCGGCGCGCGTGGTGAACACCTTGACCCCCGCCGCCGGCGCAGTGCCCGCGGGCGCAGTACCCGCCAGTAGCGCCCGGGTGTCCTCGGCGTAATCAAACACCACCTCCACGCCCTCGCTGCGCCCGATCCAGTTCGCCTGCATGATGCGCACGCGCTCGGGCCAGCCGGAGAGCTCTTGCAGCGCGGCGAGCAGCTCCTCGGCGTAGGCCGTGATGCGCAGGTAGTACATCGGAACGTCGCGCTTCTCGACGAGTGCGCCGGTGCGCCAGCCGCGGCCATCGATGACCTGTTCGTTGGCGAGCACCGTCTGATCGACCGGATCCCAGTTCACGACCCCGGTCTTCTTGTATGCCAGGCCGCGCTCGCGCATGCGCAGGAATAGCCACTGGTTCCAGCGATAGTAGGAGGCATCGCAGGTCGCCAGCTCCCGCGACCAGTCGATCGCAAAGCCCAGCGATTGCAGCTGGCGGCGCATGTACGGGATGTTCTCGCGCGTCCAGACCGCCGGCGGCACGCCGTTGGCGATCGCGGCGTTTTCCGCCGGCAGGCCGAAGGCGTCCCAACCCATCGGCTGCAGCACGTTGTAGCCACGCATGCGCATGAAGCGCGCCACCACGTCACCGATGGTGTAGTTGCGCACGTGACCCATGTGCA
This sequence comes from Gammaproteobacteria bacterium, assembly GCA_030037905.1. Lineage (GTDB taxonomy): Bacteria > Pseudomonadota > Gammaproteobacteria > Steroidobacterales > Steroidobacteraceae > FEN-1191. The sequence goes on along the minus strand of JASHPX010000320.1, from coordinate 263 downwards.
GCCGCCCGGAGGGGTACGGGAACATCGACAGGCAGTAGTACTTGGGCGCGTTCGCGCGCTCGCGCGTCACGAAGCAGCCGTGCCGCTCCCAATGCTCCCGGGCAGCGCGCTCGACGGCGGCCGGGTCGTATCGCTCCTGCATTCAGCAAGAATACACGAGCGGCTCGCGCGCCGCCGGAGCGGGCCCGCGCGCCGCCGTTTCGGCGACGCCCGCTGCGTGGAGCTGCGCGACGCGTGGCGCTGGGCCACGCGTGGCGCTGCGC
>JASHPX010000319.1 GCA_030037905.1 Gammaproteobacteria bacterium | reverse complement strand
TGAGCGTATTGCGCTGGTCGTGGTCGAGCTCGGAATAGGTGCCGCACTGAGTGCCGGGGACTACGAGTCCTCCGGTGATCGATCCGAAGCAATCCGCCGTCTGGTTCGAATAGGCCAGATGCACCTGACCGTACTTCCAGAAGGGCGGTGAGCGCACCGTGAGCTCGCTGCCCTCGATGATCGCTCCCTGGTCGGTGATCGGCAGGAAGATGTCCGATTCGCCAAGGGGGTTGTGGTCGAAGAAGTTAGTGGCTTCCGTGATGAAGTGATCCGCCTCGATACTCCAGCCCTTCAGCGGGATCGTCACACCGATCTGGCGTTCCGTGTCGCGCTCGCCGTGCAACGGCAGGAATTGCGTGTCTTGCTGAGTCGCGTAGGCGACGAGGGGTCCGGAGAGTGTCTCGAGCGGCGGAGCTTGGTAGTACTTGCCCCAGAAGGCGCTCAGCACCCAGTCCAGCCGCGGCAGCAGGACAGTCGCACCGAGCCGCGGGTCGGTCGCGTTCTCGCTGAATTCGCCCTGAAAGTGTGACTCGCGCAGGCCCGCGGCGAGGTTGAGCCAATGCGCGGCCTCGAAGGTATCCTGTATCCAGGCGGTGAAGAGCCCGCCCGTGGGACTCTCCAACTCCTGGAGCGTCGGGGAGCTGTTGTCGGTGAACGCCAGGTTGAAGTCGGCCTGATCCTGCTGCGCGAAGCCGAAGAGGCCGACATCCAGATGATTGCGACTGACAGTCATCCGCAGATTCTCTTCGGCGCCCTCGTACTGCGAGCTGTGGTGATAGGTGGTAATGGTCGGATAATCCTCGGCGCCCCCGTCATAATCCGCGCGTTCGAAGTGATACATGACCGAGCTCGTGAGCACCGCGTCATTTGGGAGGGTGTGCGCCCAGGACAACAGCGCAAAATTATCCGCCTCTTTCTGCACGTCGCCGAACTGTCCGACGCACTGCGGGTCGTCGGCGAGCGGCGTGGTGCAGTCCGGTATCTGGTAATCGTCCTGCCGCAGCTGGCCGACGAAGCTCACCGCATCCTGCGCGCTGGGCTGGTACTGCAGGTTGGTGAACGCGCCGTACCCTTGGGAGGCGTCATGAATCACCTGGGAAACCGGCGTCTGTAGTCCCAGATTACTGCGATTGCCCTCTACGCTCGCATAATATGCGAAGTCGTTCGTGTGGCTCGCGGCGCTCAGGTAATCGTCGGTCTGGTCGAAATTTCCCGCGGTCACATCGAGATCCGCTTGATCAGTGCTGCTGAAGCCGCTCTTGGGGATCACGTTGAAGATGCCATAAGTGCGGTCGCCCTCGTCGGCCGCGTAGCTGCCCCGCTCAACGCCAAGCGTTTGGACGTCCTCGGGATCGATCGCCGGACCGAGGTTTTCCGCGATGTTGGTATTCGGAATCTCGACCCCGTCGATCAGCCAATTCGTCTGATGGCCGCCGCGCATGTGCAGCATGTCATGGGCTTCGTACGCCCCCGGCACGTAGTCGGTGATCATGGCGAGACTGTTAGCGTTGATCGCCCCCGGGGTGTTCTCGATGTCCTCTTGGCTCACCATTGTGATTGGGGTGACCGAGGCGACCACCGGCAGCCGGGACGCTGACACTGTCACTTCGGCGAGCTTCGTGGAGGACGGCAAGACGACGTTCGCAAACGGGAAATATCCCGTTTCCACCGTGACCGATTGGCTGGAGGAAGCGAAGCCGCGCTGCGAGATCGTCAGCATGTAGTGGCCGATCGCCACCTCGGGAAAATCGAAGCGTCCCGCCGAGTCCGTCTGCCGCCGTATGATCGCGTGGGCGACAGACTCGAGTATCACCTCTGCTCCCGCTACTGGCCGGCCGCTGTCGTCTCGAACGATCCCGTTTACGCTGCCATATGCGGCGGCCCGGGCATGCGATGGAAGGAGGAACAGGAGGAACGGGAGAAGCAGGAGAACGGCCATCCGGGAGGGGCCAGGCCATGCTCTGGTCCGGGGGCGGACGTGCTCTGGTGGAGATTTGATCCGATCTGCCACGTAATATTCCCTGACCTTGCTCGCTGGGCGAGGGGCTCTGATCGACCTTCTGTCTGTCGTTGAGTGGCTAAGAAGGGGATATATCGTAACAAGCAAGAGTTGCTCGAAGGCTGCGTCATATTGACGCACCTGGATCTGCGCGCCTTCGAGACGAGGGCTCGTGGTTCGTAGCGCGTAGCGCGATGAGCGCCGCAGATGTAGTTTCGAGCCGGAGCGGAATCATCCGCTCCGCCCGCTGTCTCAGCTACGCGCGGGCTTCTTAGCGAGCTTGCGCTGCAGGGTGCGCCGCTGCACCCCGAGTACTCGCGCGGTGGCGGAGATATTGCCTTGCTGTTCAGCGAGCACCTGCTGGATGTACTCCCACTCGAAGCGGCGAGGGGAAGGACGATTAAGCTCGGGCTGCAGCTCGACGGGCCGAGCACCGCGTAGCGCTGTGAGAATCTCCGTTAGCTGCGCAGGCTTGGCGAGATAATCGGTAGCTCCTAGCTTGATGGCCTGTACGGCGGTCGTAATGCTGGCATAACCCGTCAGTACCAAGATGCGAATGCCGGGATGGTGCTGAACGAGCAGCGGCACCAGCGCAAGCCCAGATTCCCGACCGAGCCGCAGATCGACGATCGCTGCTGTTGGATTGCAGAGCGCTCCGCGCTCGAGCGCTTGTTGCACCGAGGCGGCAGTTTCGACCTCGTACGCGTGGCGGCGCAACGAGCGCGCAAGCAGCATCGCTGCCGTCGGGTCATCTTCGACGATCAGTACGCGATCGACAGCGCTGCGAGCACGTCCCCCGGCTGCGCTCTCACAATCGCCCGCAGCGATCATCTCAATAGCCGCCATCGCCTGCTGCGTGCAGAGGGGAGTTCGTTCCTGCGCTCACGGTCGCGGTGGACAGCATGACGACTTGATCAGTGACCGTTGGTGTCGTGACCACGGGCATGCTGACCGTCGTGCGTGTACCAACCTCAGGCCGATTGCTGAGCGTCACCGTGCCTTTGAGGCGATTAAGATTGGCGTGCGACAGCACCAGTCCCAGCCCGAAACCCGTGGGCTTCGTGGTGAATACCGCCTTGCCGGCTAGCTGGCCGATCTCGGCATCCAACCCCGGGCCTTCGTCGTCGATGATGATCTGCAAGCTCGCAGCACCCTGGCAGAAGGAGATCCCGACATGATCGGAAGCGCGCGTCGCGCTGGCGTCCGCAGCGTTATGCAACAGGCTGGTGAGCGCCTGGGAGAACCCCTCGTCCACCTCCAACACTGCGCCGCGCCCGACCCCCTCCCAGTTCACCTGCAGCTGCACAGCCGGGCGCACGATGCTCCAGTCATCGATCACCTGCTGCAACAGCTGTCGGGCCGGTGTGCGTGAGAGCCCTGGGTCCCCAGAGAGCTGCCGCACGTGCAGTAATGTCGTGAGGCGCTCCTTGCAGAGCTGAATCTGCCGCTCGAGCAGCGCCAGGTCGGAATGAAATTGCCGGTCGATCCTCCTGGCCACGCGCAGCTCGGAGATCAGCATGGCCATTGACAACAGCGGCGTGCTCAGCTCGTGGGCTGTGCTCGCGGCGAGCAGTCCCGTGGCATTGAGATGTTCGTTGCGCAATGCGGTCTCACGTAGTTGCGTCATCGCGCGGTCGCGACGACGCATTTCCGCTGCCATCAGGGCAAGTGCTACCGCCAGCACCGCGGTGCTCAACGCGAAGGTCACGTGCATGCCTGCCATGTGTAGGTCGAAGGCGGCCATCATGTTGGCGTGCATGAACGGCAGCCCGCGAAAATGTGTGATCAGCCAGAGGTAGCCGCCGAGCGCCACCAGCGTGACGCCAAATACGTAAGGCCAAGCGAGCGCCGCTGCGGAGAATGCCACCGGGATCAGGAACAGTGAGGCAAATGGGTTGGTGGTTCCACCACTCATATACAGCACTGTCGTGAGCTGTAGGACGTCGACCAGCAACTGCAGTGTGAGCTCCAGCTGCGTGACCGGCAGCTTCGTGCGGAGGCGCACCGTCGTCAGAACGGCGGTTACGGCGAGTGCGCCGATTGCGAGCGCCAGCGGCTCGAGCGGCAGCGAGATCCCGAGGACGCGTTCGGCGATCGTCACGGTCAACGACTGACCGATGATCGCCACCAGACGCAGCCAGAGCAACGTCTGTAGAAATTTGCGGGGCGAGGCGGTGAGCTGGAGTTGCACGGTGGTCTCTTAGCACGCGGCGCGCGTCTGCGGGTGCGTCAAAATGACGCAGGGGTGGGGGTACCGGAATACAATAGCGGACACGCTCTTCCCGGGGCAGCCCTGACTCGGAGTAATTACGCGCTGCGTCAGGGGGCCGGATATGCGGCCTCGTGTGGCCCGAAGTTATCGGGGAGATTCGGGGTCGGCACTTTTTGCTGAGTTGCCAGGATCTTAGCGCGGGAGATGCCAGGGATTACGGCGCCGTCAATGAGGTCCTTGCTGATCCCGCGGGCAGGGGAGTTGGCGCGGCATTTGAAGAAACAGAACCCGCTTGCGCTGCGCTATACCCCGCATGGCGCTTTCGACGCAGTTCCGCCGTCGGCTCCAGGAGAGCTTATCTTATGGGCTTGCGCTCGAAGGCACGTCAGCCTCGTAGGTGGCCGCGTCCAATGCGCGATAGCACTGGCGAAAGGGGCGCGGGTCAGCCCTCGATGGGGCCGATGTCGCGGCATGCGCATGGAGATCGAGAGTGTTCGAAGATCTTACCTACGACGAGCTGAAGCGGCGAGCCAACGAGCCGCTGCCGGACCGAGTCGTCGCGAGGCTCGAGGCTCATGGCATGCGTCGCGCAGTGAGCGCCGGCGAGATGCTTTATCGGGTAGATGACCGTCAGTATCCCTTCGTCTACGCGATCTCCGCCACGCTTGAGCTACGCGATCCGGATGAAATGGTGCTGGGTGTAATGGACCCCGGCCAATACACGGGAGAGTTGGCATTACTGTTCGGTCAGCCGGCCTTCGCTGATTGTCGGGCGATCAACGCCGGCGAGGTCCTTCTGGTCACGCCTCAGGCGATCGCCGAATTGGTGCAGATCGACCCTGAGGTCGGGGACGCGCTGCTACCTGCGTTTGCCGCGCGGCGCCTGCTGCTGATGCGACGTCAACAGGGCACTTTGACGCTCGTGGGGCCCGCAGGCGCCCCCGCGCTTCAAGGACTCCTGCAGTACGCCGAGCGCAACCGCATCCCTTATCGCTCCCTCGATCCCACCGATCCCACCCAGAAGCAAACCATTCCGGCGCGTGCGGGTGATGGGACCACTGTGCGAGCGGTGGTGAGAGGGCGACACTTGTTGCGCGAGCCCTCCGTGGCGGAAGTGGCGCGCGCCCTTGGACTGGAACTGGCGGCAGATCACAGCGACCCGGTGGATCTGATCATCGCGGGGGCCGGGCCGGCGGGCTTCTCTGCGGCGGTCTACGGCGCCTCCGAGGGCCTGCAAACGACACTCTTCGACGATGTGGCGATCGGCGGCCAGTCGGCCGCCTCTTCGCGGATCGAAAACTTTCTTGGCTTTCCGACTGGTGTGTCTGGCGCCGACTTGGCCTTTAGAGCGGAACTCCAGGCGATCAAGTTCGGTGCGCGCGTGGCCGTCCCGCGGCAGGCACAGAAGCTTCAACGTAGCGACCGTCCGGGTTACTACGAGGTTTGTCTGGATGATGGCAGCAAAATCATCGGGCGATCGGTTGTGATCGCAACTGGCGCCCGCTACCGCAAGCTGGGGGTGCAAGATGAGGAGCGCTTCCAGGGTGCAGGCCTCTATTATGCGGCCACCGAGCTCGAGGCTCGCAGCTCTAAGGGCCAGGACGTCGTGGTGGTGGGTGGGGGCAACTCCGCGGGCCAAGCGGCGATGTTCCTCGCCTCCCGTGCCCGCTGCGTGCGGCTCGTCCACCGCGGCCGAGACCTGGCAGACAGCATGTCACAGTACCTCGTCGAGCGTCTGCGTCACGCCGCCAACGTCAGTATCGAGACCGGCTCAGAGGTGGTCGAGCTCTGCGGCGATGAGTACCTGCGAGCCGTCAAGGTTCGCAATGCCGAGGGTCGGCTCGAGGAGCGGGTGATCGGGGGGATGTTCATCATGATCGGCGCGGATCCTTGCACGGGGTGGCTGAGGAATACGGTACGCCTCGATAACCGCGGATTCGTTCTGACGGGAGCGGATTGCGGTGCGGATGCCGCCGTGCCGTTTAATCTCTTCCAGACGAATCTGCCCGGCGTCTTCGCTGTGGGTGACGTGCGCTCGGGCTCGGTGAAGAGGGTCGCATCGGCTGTCGGCGAGGGGTCTGTCGTTGTTCAGGCTGTTCATGCACGGCTCGCTTCCCTGCGACAGAGCGAGGGGCGCGAACCGGCGACGCTCTAACGCAAGCAGTCGGGAGGCTACCAGGAGACCTGTGACGATTGGACAGGCTCTCAGGTCCACAACGGCGCCCGCGGACGCCAAATCCATACCCCGGGTGCTCATTTTGCCGACCCACGTGGACTCGCTGTCGATCAAGAGAGAGGACTGCTCCTCCTCAACAGCGGCAGCGATCGAGTTCTGGCACTCGATCGGCATGGGACAGTGTTACGGGACACCGGACCAATTCCGCACTTGAACCCGGGCGGGGGCACCTTCGGGCCCGATGAGCGTTATTACATCGGATTGCGCAGCGCCCGTACCATCATGGCATTTTCTGCGACGCTCGATGACGCTGGTGAGCGCATTATGCCGGAGGGGATCGTGCCGTTTCCTCGCGGGTTTGCATTCGGCAGCGACGGTACTCTCTTTCTCTCCTCTGGCATTGGTCCCAGTGGTGAAGGCGAAAACACCATCGTTTCGTTTGCCGAAGGTCGCAATCTCAAACCTGCGAGGCTTGTCTCTGATCCGGAACTGAGTCCGCTCGATCTTGCAGTGGCACCCAATGGGAACATTGTTGTCTCCAGCGAGCACCCGTTCGGCGTGAGGGGTGCGGTGACCAGTGTTCGGGAGTATGGCGCACTGGATGGCGATCTCATCCGTGTGTTCTCGGCGGGTGGATCGGCCGAGTTCCGCAAACCTCGCGGTCTGCGCTTTGGTCCCGACGGGATTCTCTACTGCGTCGCCCAAAACGAGGTCGTGGCTTTCGATTTCGCGAGCGGCCGATGCTTGGGGGCCGTCGCGTTATACCCGCGACTGAATGGGCAAGCACTGGTGTTTTTCCCATGACAGTCCTTGGAGGCGGGTAGGTACAACCGCGCCTGACGGCGATTTTCCTGCCTGCTTGGTGAATGTCGGCGTAGCCAGGCGCGCTGCGTCGGGGGGCAAAAATAGGGGCAACTCAATGTTCGCCAATTCGACAACTACAATGAATTCCGCGGCTTATACGGGCGATTGGATACCCTCCCTAGCCACCAGAATCAACCGTTTATCCGTTCGCCGCACGCTCCTTTTTCGTGGGTGTGCCACTTTCTGTGCCCGGTGCCTCCCCGAGCAGCGTCCGATCCGCGTAGGCGGCCCAGTGCCCGGGCGAGAGATGCGCATAACGCTGCACCATCTCAAGCCAAACCGTCTCTCCAGCGGTCTTGCCGAGCTTGTTAACGCAGGGTTTGCCCCCCATCAGATCGGCACGTTGGGTGATGTGCTCCAAGGTCTCCATGTGTTCTTCTCGATTCGGCCTCGGCCGGGGCGTTGGTCGCTGACCTCACGCCGCCATTTTGCGCGACCTTGGAGGCGAGATCAGAAGGTCCGCCGAGATGTGAAATCGATCGTGCAACTTGCGCACCATCGTCATGCTCAACCCGCGCTTACCATTCAGTACCTCGCTTACCCGACTCGCTGTGCCGAGCAGAGGTACGAGATCTGCCCGTGAGAGGTCATGCTGGTCCATGAGGTATGTCAATAGCTCGGGTAACGTAGGGGGCCGGCGTGGCCAGCGGGTTCGCTCATGTGCTTCGATCAGACGTGCCTGGGCCGCAAGTCGAGCTTGATCTGCCGGATCATCCGAATCCATCAATTTCTCGACCAGCTGCTTGGCCTCGGCGTGATCCGCGTCGGTCTGAATGATGATCAGCGTAGCCTTCATTACACCGTCTCCGCATCGATCTTGTCGTACTCCTCATGTGACCCGAAAAACCGGATCAGCACGATGCCGCCTGCATATTGCACGACAGTGATCAGTCGATAGTCGTTTGCCTTGATGTTGAACACCACCCTGCCGCCCTTGAGAATGCTCGCCTTGGGGTGAGCCTTCTTTACGTCCTCAGGCGTCTTCCATTGGGCAGCTTCCACGACGCTGCGCCAGGCGTCATATTGACCACGCGCAGCCTTGATTCCCTGGTGGCCGATCCGCGCCGCAAAATACTGCTCGACCAGGTCGGTGCCGACCAGGATCATACGAAGATGATCTTAGTCCAGAATTCCCAAAAATGGAAATAACCGAGTGCGAGGGTTGCGGGATTTTTGCGGGACTCAGTGCTGCTCAGTTGTGCTCAGTAACGCCAAATGCAACGGACGCCGCGCGGCAAGTTATTGAATTTAAGGTCCTGGAATTCCATTGACGCTCTCATAATGCCGAGGTCGAGGGTTCGAGTCCCTCCCTAGCCAGATGATTTATAATAGAATTATCTCAAGCTTGAGCTTCACGTGATCTGCTGTAAGTGCAGGTGCGCAGCCCCGCAGCTCGCTGTGGCGCCGCCCTTCTGGGTGGGCGCGGAACGCGCCGTTCTTCCCGCGCCCCCACGCATTCGCGGCCGCGACCCAACAGATCGACCCGCCTGCGTAAGTCACGGCCTTGGTAGAACGATCGCCGAAAGGTAGTTACCGTAGCGCCCGCGATCCAGCGATCGAGCGTTTTCTGCGCTGAGCCGAGATCGATCCGCGAGTGCGCGAGTCCGGTCGCGCTCCGCGGGGGTCCCATGCGTCAGTTGACCTGCTTCGCGGTGCGATTGTACTGCGCAAACCTCGCAAGGCTGCTCGCTCAGGGTGCTCAGAGGCCGCGCAATCAGTCGCGGCTCAGGGCGAGGACGAGCTTCTGATGGGAGAGTTCGCCAATGCCGCCGATGTGGAGCTCGACTGGTGAAGCGCGGGGAGGTCTGGCTCATTGCTCTTGATCCGACCGTAGGAAGCGAAATCAAGAAGTCCCGTCCGTGTGTGATCGTCTCGCCACCCGAGCTCAATCAGCATCTGCGGACGGTTATCGTCGCCCCCATGACTAGCAAGAGATCTGCAGCGCCGTTCAGGGTCCCTATCACTCACGCCGGAACGAAGGGCTTGATCGCGCTGGATCAAGTCGGAGCCGTGGACAAGATTCGCCTGGTCCGGCGGCTCGGAGCGGTCACCGCGAAGACTCTCTCTGCGGCTCTCTCCACGCTGCAGGAAATATTTGCAGAATGACGGCTGTATGGAGCCGATCCACCGTGGCCCCAGAGGCGTGTGCGGCCAGTTTCAACGCTGCGGCATCGAACCGAGGATGGCCGCTCAGTAGAGACAGGTAGCTTTTGGGTCGACAGCGACGGCGGCGCCGCATTTCCGGGCTCTAGCTCGTAGCATTAGATTGCGCCGTGCGTCGCATGCGCATATAATGCGCATATTAGGAAATCGGAGTGTGCCAAGTTGACGAACGGGTCGCGGAACGCCGTGCGGAAGCGTCCGGTTAACCTGACCTTGCGCGAAGACCTGGTCGCAGAGGTCAAGGGCGTCACGGATAATCTATCCGGCGTCGTGGAATCTCTCCTGGTGGATTTTCTAGCCAGGGAGATGAAACGCAGGACGGACATTGCCGAGGAGGCTCGTGCCACTGTAGCTCTGTGGAACGAGTTTGCTGACAAGAACGGCTCGTTTGCTGATGAATATTCGACACTCTGATGGCGCAATTCGACATCCATCGGAATGTCGGTAAGCACCGGAATAGCGTTCCATTCGTGATCGTGGTCCAGTCGTCGCTTTTCGACGGCTACCGTCGCCGTGTCGTGATTCCGCTTGTGAAGAAGGGCGAGCTTGAGCGGCTTCCGAATCAGCGGCTCAATCCTTCATTCAAGATCAAGAACGTTACCGTCGTGCTTCACCCGCTCGAAATCGTTTCGATCGTCAATGAGCAACTTGGCGAACACGTCGGTTCGCTCGCGACCGAGGGCGACGCCATCATCGCTGCCTTGGATGAATTATTTACGCGTGCATTCGGTTGATTGTTTGATTGTTTGGCGCCAGTACCGTCTCAATGGCAGCAACGATGTCTGTGCACGGCTGGATTCAACGTCCGGCGGTAGTCTCGCAACAGATCATCGCGGCTGTAACCCCGCACACTGTGCTCGCACAGGACCGCGTGATACGCGTCGAGCAGCACCCGCTCCCTGCCTCGCCTCTTCTCCGACTGCAGTCGAGCCCATGCCCGGGTACCCCACGCAAACGCTTCGTCACGAAAGATGTCCCTCGCAGCCTGCTCCGCCTCGGCATTCGTTGCATGCGCGTAGGCCGCGATCGAGCGTGAGCGGGACGGCGACCAGTCGGACTCGAGCAGCCGGTGCCGGTTCTCGGGGGCGCAGTCATTCAAGCGGCAGTTCTGCCACGGGGTCATGTACGGCCACGCTATGCGGCACGTAGTGCTTGAGGTTGCAGGTGAGAATCGTGAGGTCGTGATGCTTTGCGATGGCCGCGATCGCAAGGTCGGCGAATGCAGCGTTGTGCCCTCGGTTTCGCGCTCTATCCGATAGCGATCCTGCGATCCGCGCCGCTGCGAGGTCGAATGGCAGGATTCGCGGGCTATAGAGATGGACTAACGTCTCGAGCCATTCCCGCAGACGCGCAGCTTTCCGTGTCGTTCCTTCACGTCCTGACTTTGCGATTCCATCTTCGATCTCGGCGATCGTGACGACTGATACGTAGAGCCTCTCGGAGTGGCGGTCCATCCACGCGACCAGTGCCGGAGTGGGCTGCGCCTTCGAAGGGGCACCGGTCGAAAGCACATCCGTGTCCACCAGGAAGCCGGCGCTCACAATCCCGTATCGCGCAGCGACGCAGTCGAGCGGGGCGGCACGTCTTCTTCCCCGAGCGGTGCCGACATGAGCAGCCGGCCGAACGAGGGGACTTGCGAGAGCCGCTCCCAATCCTCATAGGACAAGAGCACCGCCTCGCGCCTGCCGTGACGGGTGATCACCGACGGCTTGCCCCGGACGGCGTCATCAACGACGGTCGAGAGTTTCGCCTTCGCATCCTTCAGCTGGATCTTCCGCATGCCGATTCTCATATGACTACTGTGGTCATATGATAGCTCGCTTCGAATGAAGAGCCAAGGAGGGTGGCGTCATTGCGCGTGAGACCCACACTCTGCCACGGCAAACTGCTAAAGAACCCTTGCTGCGAGTTGCCGTCACTGTGCCCGCAACGAGGAGCTCAGATTGGGTGTGCCAGGAATGTGCCTTGGTGACGTCGGGGCAGCGCATCGATAGCTACGTCAAGGTGCACGACAGGTGAAGCTTGCCGTCACGTCGATGCTCCCCGTTCCTTTGTACCGCGCGACCTCAGGGTAGGGGCAAAGCGGGCGCGTGCGCGCGATGCCGCTCGCGGGATCGCCGTTCGTGCGATATTTCGTGGCGACGATCGCCTGCGGCGCGACGCCTTTCTCCACCCAATGCTGCACGGCCGTCAGCATCGTCGTACCGAACGTGTTGGGCCCCGATCCTCCAAAGCAATGCGGCATGCCCGGAACCATGTAGAGACGGGTGAAGCGCTCGGCGTTCTCGCGGCCCATCCTGGCGACCACACTGTCGTAGTAATCGACCGTGCCGAGGGGCGACAGCAATGGATCGCTCCAGCCATGGAAGAGGATCAGCTTGCCGCCTCGTGCCTCGAAGGCCGTCAGATCGGGATTCGTGGCACTGAGGATGTGCCCCAGCGCTGCCCCGTAGCGATCTGCGTCGCGCTCCACGTTGGCGGTCAGAAAGTTCCGGTGAGGATTCTGCATGAGGTCGGCGAAACCCTGGATAAGCCCGTAGTAGGCGCTCTGGCCACGAGCAGGGCCCGAAACCGCGAGAGCCCAGCCGACCGGACCGCCTGCTTCACCTCCCGGCACCAGCCCAGGGGAGATCTGGTCTGCCTGCGAATCGCGCGGACCCGCATAGATCTTTTCCAGGGCCGTAATCTGCAGCGCCGTCAGGCAGCTCGGGGACTCCGGTCCGTGACACAGGAGCACATTCGGCTTGAAATCGCACCGCCTCGGATCCTCGATCAGCCCATCCTTGAGTCCATCAAGAGCGTCGCACTGCTCGAGTACCGCGGCTTGGACCGCCGGCCACTTGTTGGCCGGAATGTAACTGGCGGGGCCCTTCTCCGTTGCCTGGACATCCCACTCGAATTCGGCGACAAGATGAGTGAAGGACGCCGCGGGCGCGCCGGCGATCACCCCGTCATAGTCGGCCGGATAACGCTGCGCTTCGATCAGCCCCTGCCGGCCCCCATTCGAGCAGCTGTCGAAGTACGAATGCGCGGGAGTACGGCGATAGAAGGCGCGAATGATCGCCTTGGCCGTCTCTGCAGTTTCATGCACGGCGCGGTAGCCGTAGTCGATGATCTTCTCGCGATGACCCAGCGCCCACCGGGCGTCCGCTTGTGGCGCGTCATGCCCGGTATCCGTGGACGAAGTCGCATACCCGGCCATCAAGGCGGACTGCACAGTGGGGACGTTGCTCGTGTATATGCCGGGCGCCCAGTACATGAGGCTCCCTGCAAACCCGCCGTTGCCGACGCCGAGATACCTGCCGTTCCAGCCGCTCAGCGGCATCCACACCTCGAACTCGATGTGCGAGTCGCTCGAGGGCGCGATGACCCCCTGCACACGGCAGAACGCGGGCAGGCGCTCGAAGGCTCGGAGCTCATCGGCAGGCAGTGCAGCCAGCCGCAGCCCGGGCGGTCTGAAAGCTCCGGTAGGGACGACCTCAGCCGCTGTGATCGTGGTCGCCGGCAATTTCAAGGCGGTCAGGCTGGCACAGGGGGCAGCAAGCACCGGTGCGGCCATGAAGAGTGCGCCGATCATCGCGGCCGGCAGTACGATTCTCATTTTTCACTCCACAAATCGGGGCTCGATAGACATTCCGGCGAGCGAGACTCTGAATCAATGCTGCGTTTGGGGTGACGAGCGCTCCTGCTGCCGCGCCCAGGTGAAATAGCGGTCCAGCGCCTCGAGCTGGCGACGGTTCGGCAGCGGTCGTGCCGATGGGTGAGCGTCGAACACCATGATCCGCTGCGATTTGTCGTTGAAGGCCGGCCAGTGCGGCAGTCCGGGACCATTGGGATTGCCAGTCTTCGCGAAGTTCACCCAATAGCCGCTGATTATCGCCGCGAGCGCCGGATCGGTGGCCGCCGCAGGCCAAGTCATCTTGGCGCCGGTGTGGATGAGCGTCCCGAGATTGTCGAAGACGTAGCCGAGCTCCGCGCCGTGCGGCGAGCCCTGCGGGGGATACTGCGGCGCATGCTCATCGAAGTAGTACAGGTATGCTTTGCTCTTGCCGTACTCGGACTGCAATCGTGCCCACCGCCACGCCCCCCAAGCGAATAAGGAGTCTCGGAAGATGTTGGCGGCGGCCTGTGAGCTCTCCGCCTCGGTCGCGTGGGCGTACGCCGCCAGCACTCCGGCCGCCGCCGGGCCGAATTGCGCGCGAACCTGCGCCTCGAACTGGCTCGGAGTCGTGTGAGGGGGCACGAATATGCTCCCCTCATCGGAGTTCGTGCCGATGAGTACCGGGGTATCGTCGAAGCGGCGGGCCTCGTACAGCCGGTAGCCCTCCTCCGGCAGCGCATTGCCGCCCAGCGCCATCCATGGTGAGAATCCGCCGTTACCAGAGACCAAAGCCGGTCCTTGGGCCTTCAAGAGAGTCTGCGCATCGAGTGCGCGGGCCGCTGCGACGTTCGTTGCGCCCAGCGTGGCGAGAAACCGCTCGCCGTAACGTTGCGCCTGTGGCCGCGGAACGAATCCATGGAAGAGATCATCCACGGCATTTCCACTCTCCCCGATCGCGCGCTGGAAAAGTCCCTTCGCGAGCGGCGACTGGGCGATCGCGCCCACGGAGATTGCTCCGGCGGACTCTCCAAAGATGGTTACGCGCGAGGGGTCTCCGCCGAATTGCGCGATGTTTCGCCGCACCCATTTCAACCCGGCGATCATGTCGAGCAGGCCCTGGTTTCCCGAAGCGTGATGGGGCGACTCGGCGCTGAGCTCGGAATCGGCGAGAAAGCCGAACACGCCGAGGCGGTACGCGAGGCTGACAACAATGACGTCCTTCTGCGCAAGATGCGTCCCATCGTAGATCGGCTGGCTCGTCATCCCCTCGCGGAAGCTTCCGCCGTAGATCCAGACCATCACCGGGAGCCGCGCGTCGGCAGACTTTGCCGGTGTCCATACGTTGAGATAGAGGCAATCCTCGCTCATGGCGGGCGGCTCGCCGAATATCGGGACGGCGATGGGCGGCTGCATACAACCCGGAGCGAAATGGTCGGCCTTCTTGACGTCCGCCCAGGGCTCCACCGGCTGCGGGGCCCGCCAGCGCAAATTCCCCACCGGCGGTGCTGCAAACGGGATGCCCTTGAACGAGGTGATGCCGTCGATCGTGACGCCTTCCACGCGCCCGCCCGTCACCGAGACGATTCCAACCTGGGCAGCCGCAGGCCGCACGCACAGCAATGCGAGCGCAGCGAGCGCCGCACCGACCCACGTCTTCCCCATTTTCGTTGACTTGCTCATCGTCCCCTTCGCGCAGGCCCAGACCGTCCGCGCACGGCTACTCTATATCGACGCTTTCAAACGAGCGTTGCAGCGGGATCACTGAGCCGGCATTCATTGTTCTCGATTGTAGGTACATCCGGATCTGGGGCCGGGCTCGCCCCTTGCCCTCTTGTCCCCGCCGCTATGAGATTTCCCTGCACGCGAAACTGGAATCTTACGCCTGGACAGCGGGATGAGGTGAAACTCCGGGGTCTCGAGGGGAGCGGCGCGGGGGATGCACCGTCCGACGTGCGGATCGGGGCATCACCTCCCACCGGATTGGGGACGGACGGGAAGTGTCCCCACAGACAGGCCGCTATTGATATTCAAGTAGGCCGGTCTGGAACAAGAATAGCCAGCGGTCACCGACCTTTGTGTACACCTTGCAGGCGCGGCCCTTCCAATGGAATAACTCGCCTGTGCTCCGATTGCGCCACAGGGTGTCAACATCGACGACAGCGAAGCCGCCATCACCCTGCTCCGACACCGCTATACGCAGCGTCTGCCTCCTGTTATGAACCAGATCGTGTGCGTCAAAGAGCCTCTGCCAGGTGGCCGTCCAACGCTCGCGGTTGTACCTTCCGAAGGGATAACCCACTGCATGGGATCATGAGCCGCTGGATTCGGTGGCCAGGGCCAAACGGTGTCAGGATGAAAAAGCGCCGCCAAGGCACTGGCATCGCGCGTATTCCAGGCAGCCGTTTCTGCGCTAACCAGAGCTCTGATCTCTTCCTCAGCATGATGCATGTCGCCGCGCTCCTGGTCCTCGAGATCGCCAACAAGGACGGCAAGATCGCGCTCGAGCCATGCCGTGGTGGCCACGAATCCGGCGGCCCGCAGCCACGCCAGCTGCTCCGCCAACGTGCTGGGCTTATCGTAGACGCCATCGATCGGTGTAACGGCGTCGCGCCGGTCATCGGGAACTATCAGGTCGCCAAGCACGAACTGTCCTCCCGGCGCGAGGACATTGGCGACACGATGGAACAGCTCGGCCTTGCGGGCGCCATCAAGGTGGTGGACCGTCAATGCCGATACCACGAGGTCGAACGGGCCGGGTGGCAAGGGATCCTCCAGACGAGCCACCCGCAGCGCCACCTCCGCAGGTAAGACACGCCGGGCCGCCGCCAGCATCTCGGCGCTCTCGTCGATACCCACCAAGTGGGCCCGCGGATGCATAGCGAGCACCGTGCGGGCCGTGACGCCGGTCCCGGTACCCAACTCGAGAATGCGTGTCACGCGCCCACGGTTGGCGGCCTTCGCAACCTGTTCTTGAAGCTGGCCGTACGAAGGCACTTCCTCGGCCATCATGGCCTCGTAGGTTTCAGGATTGAAGTGGTGCTGCGACACGACACGGTGCTGAAAGCGCCTGTCTACCTTAAAGCGATACGGGCAACCGTATCAAATTTCAGATGACAGCGAGTGGCGTCCCCCGCGGGGGTCGGACGCCCAGAGGCGATCAGCGTAGCCTTCATTACACCATCTCCGCATCGATCTTGTCGTGCTCTGGACTGCGGGCAAATTTACGCGTCAAGACCTCCAGGGTTTCGTGCACGATCTCCTTGGAGATGCAGAGACCGACCTTGCCTTCGATGACCAGCTCGACGGCGCGCTGCCCCTGCCCACCGGGGATCGCCAGCGCCGACACGAAGATGTTGGCGTCGAAGACTGCCTTCAACGGCGCAACAGGCGTTTGAGCTCGCGCTCGGAAAGCACACCTTTGGCGCGAGCGCGAGTTGACCAGTAGCTTCGCAGGTCCTGGAATTCACCGCGCAGTCGCGAGCGCTTGAGCGTCCGTAAGGCGTCTTGCACCACGGCGCTGAATGATTTGTTCTCTTCGCACGCTATGGCTTCGGCCTCGGCGGCAAGATCCTCCGGTAGGGAGATCGCCTTTTTGACAGCTTTACTCACGATGGGAAGCTCCAGATCGGTGGTAGAGACTACCACCACGGACCCAGCGCGGAGACAGGAGGCTTGGTGGATTGGCCTGCGGGATTTTTTGCGGAACCCAGTGCTGCTCAGTTGGCTCAGCGGTGCGAACTGCAACGGACGCCGCGCGGCAAGTTATTGAAATTTTAGGCCCTAAAATCCCATTGGCGCTCCGTCCCGAGGGCGCCCGCAGCGCTGGCGCTCCTCGACCGCGCCTCCGACAGCTGGCGCAATGGCCATGTAGACACCTCAGGGCCGCTTGCACCGGCCGCAGGCGCAAGCCTACAGCGCTGACTCGAGCTGATCAGCAGACGTCACTGTCGATCGTAGACTCTTACCTCGTGCTCGGTCTTTCCCGATGCGGTTCGCAACGTAACCGTGAGAGTCAAGGTCTTGCCGTCATTCGATAAGGTATGCGTGAGACGACCAATCATCTTGCCATCGCGCATCAGCTTGGTGTGAGCCAGGCGGTCATTGACCTCGGTCACTTCGAGGGCGTCGACGTTAGGAGAGCCCGTAAATGCATAGGATTTGCCGTCGGACTTATAGGTCCCCGTTTCCGTCAGAGCAGCCCCAGTGGCTGTGACCTGGTGGACTGTCACTCGATGCATGCCGTCGGCAGTGGCCTCGTAGGTACGGGTCTCACTCTGAGGTGCTGGACCAGGCTTGTAACTCGACTTGGCAAGATTCAATACCCATGTGCCGGCGCTTGGATAACTTTCCGTCTGTGCGAGCAACGCCCCCGGCAACGCGAACGCCAACACTGCTGGTAGCAACAACCTGTTCCATGGTTTCATAATGGCTCCTCCCTGAACAAGATCCTTTTTTCTGTGTGGGGTACACCAAGGGCGCCCCACGACTATTGGACGCCCGTCGATCGACAGAGTCAATTGGCCGCCGCCTCATGGTACGTGGCAGGCGCAACCGTGCCGCGAATAACTGACCAAACGCACCGGATATGCAACCGCTTTCGCATGTTCGGCACTGGATGCGCGCCTGATTGGTGGCGCGCTGCTCGTTGCAGTACCGGATCCAAATGGTGCGCTGAAATTGCGATACCGCACCGCGTTGCCGCCGTTTGTGTGGGAGATACGCGCCTGCCAACGTTCGTTCTGCCGGACGCATGGGGCGGTCACGACCTCCGATCCCGGCGGCGAGCTTCTACTCGCGACCAATGAGCCGCTTCTTCAACGCTATCGCTTCGGCACGGGTATCACGGAGTTTTGGATCTGCCGCCGGTGCGGCGTTATAGCCTGCATAAAGATTCTCGAATCCGCCGGCTACTCGGCGGCGAGGTCTCCGCTAAGCGCCCGCCAAGCGGACGGTGATGCGGCTCGCAACCTCTCCTCGCGGACGATGCGAACGCTGATGGTACAGGTCCAGGCGCTGTTGCCTTTGCAGACATAGGCGAGCGGTGACCGTGGACGAACCGTAATGGCCACGCGTCCGAAATTGGCCCGAACCGGCAGCGACCAATCACCAGGCTGAAGGGGCCTTGCCAGAGTCGCCATTCGACCTCGGGGTCCGGGGCGCATAGACTTAAGCGGTGCACATCCAAAGAACGGCCCGGTCGCCACGATGAGGTCATCCGGGTCATAAGAAAGCGGAGTGAGTCTTGTCGGGCGTTTTCATCAGCTACCGCCGCAGCGACAGTCCGGACGCCACGGGCCGCATCTACGATCGCCTCGTCGCCGGGTTCGGCAAGGCGCAGGTGTTCAAGGACGTCGATTCGATTCCGCTGAGACAGGATTTTCGCGGGCATCTGAACGACATCGTGGGGAACTGCGGGGTCATACTCGCCATCATGGCATCTTCGGTGCGGCGCGCATTCGTTTGCGTGCTGGCATTGTGGGCCATCGGCGGCGGAGCTCAGGCGGCGGCACCGCAATGGCTCGCTCTGCCGCCGACGCCCACCCTCCCGAAAGCCGCGGCCAGCGGCTACGCGCCCGTCGACGGCATCAAGATCTGGTATGCGGAGTTCGGCCGCGGCCCGCCCGTGATCCTGCTCCATGGCGGGCTCGCCAACGCCGATTACTGGGGGAATCAGGTACGCGCGCTCGAGGGCCGCTACCGTGTCGTCGTCGTTGACAGCCGCGGGCATGGCCGCTCCACGCGCGACACCGCGCCATTCGGCTACGACCTCA
>JASHPX010000318.1 GCA_030037905.1 Gammaproteobacteria bacterium | reverse complement strand
CAGAACAGCGTGTGCTGGTGCCAGTAGCACGGCAGGAACGAGGGCCAGCCTGCGAGCACCTGATCCAGATGCTCCTCCCCGACGACGGCCACGATGCGGCAGCTGCGCCACCACAGACGCGCCAGTCCCAGTACGAGTGGTGCGGCCACGCGGTACAGCGCGCGGCGCATCGGTCCCATGCGCCGCCCGGTATAGCGCTTGTAGATGGTATTGCGAAGCGCATCGCCCGCGGGCCTGCTATCGCTCATTGGGCAAATGATGCCACGGGTTGCGAGTGGTGCGCGGGCTAAATTCCCGGCTGCGCAAAAGCTTACACGGCCCGGATGGACGGCGAGTGGGCAGGGTCGGAGCAGGCGCCGTCCGCCTGCCGGATTCCAGATAGGCTTGCCTTGGATTCCAGACTTACCTATTATGGAATCATGAAGACCACTGTGGATATTCCTGAAAAGGCGTTGGCCGATGCCATGCGCTTTGCCGGCGCCAAGACTAAGCGCGAGGCGATCGTGACGGCGATCGAGGACTACAACCGCCGCAAGCGCATGGCGGAGCTGATCAGGTACTCGGGCACCTCCCAGACGCTCCTGGCCAATGAGGCGATCGAGGATCTGGAACGCAAACGCACCCGCCGGCTCGAAAAGGCGGGCAAGTGAAGCTGATCGATACCTCTTGCTGGGTGCATCAGATTCGGGCACGGGGCGACCCGGCCGTGCGTTCGCGGGTGGAGAGCGCGCTCACAGCCGGTACTGCGGCCTGGTGTCCGCAGGTGCGGCTGGAGCTCTGGGCGGGCGCCCGCTCGGATCAGGATCGAAAGCTCCTGCGCGACTATGAACGCGTTTTGCCGGATCTCGCCATGACGGATCAGGTCTGGGCTTTGGCGTGCGACCTGGCTGATCGGGCCCGTCGGGCCGGCATCAGCGCCGGTGCGGGTGATTTGCTCATCGCGGCGTGCGCGCGTGTTCACGGTGCGGAGTTGGAATATGCCGACGCCGATTTCGATCTGCTGAATTCGCTCTGACCGCCGCGATCATGCGCCCGGCGACTACCACGTCTCCCCGAACGGTCGCGCCTCGACCTCGAAGCTCCAGCCGCTCGGATCCTGGCGGGTGAGCTCGAAGGCGATCTGCGCGACCGCGGCCGGCTTGATGAAGAAGTTGTCGGGCTTGCCGGGCATCCCCTGGCGGGTCCTCGGCAGATCGACGACGCCGTCCACCACGATCAGGCAGACGTGGATGCCCGCCGGCCAGAGTGAGCGCGCCATTGATTCAGCGAGACTGCGCTGCGCGGCCTTGGCGGGGGCGAAGGCGGCCGACCGCGGGCCGCCGCGCCGTGAGGCCGTGGCGCCGATGAACACGATCGAGCCCTGCCCCGCCGTCTTCATGGCGGGAATCACCTGCCGGCTGCAGAGCAGTGCGCCGTAGGCGTTCACGCGCCAGGACGCCTCGAACTGCTCGGGCGTGATGCTCTCGACATCAGCGAACACACCCGGGCCGGCGTTATAGAGCAGCACGCTGACCTCGCCGAGGTCGGCGCGGACCGCGGCGAAGGCGCGCGCCACCGACTCGCCAGAACCCACATCGCAGTCGTAGCCGCGCGCTCCGGTGAGCTCCCGCTCGAGCGCCGCATGTGTCGCGCCGCTGCGCGAGAGCAGTGCGATGGCATAGCCGGCCTGCGCAAAGCGCCGCGCGAGCGCCGCGCCGTTACCCGGACCCGCCCCTGCCACCACCGCAACCGGTTTGCGCTCTGCCATGACGGGTGCCTCCTGTCGGTGCGACGCTCAGCCGGCAGCGGCGCCCTGTACGGCCAGCGTGCCGCTGCGGCCCTGCACCGTACCCGTCTCGACATGCGCGGCGGGGAGCCGGGCCGGGTCCAGGGAGTCGAACAGCGTGCGTAGTGACACCAGCTCATAGCCCTGCGCGCGCCAGCCGACGAGCAGCCGTTCGAGCACGCCCCGCAACTTCATGCCCTCGAGCTCCGCGTGCAGCGTGAAGACATGGGTGGCGGGACCGGGCTCGCCCGGACGGGACAAGCCCGGGCCGGGCACGGGTTCGGCAGCCCGCTCGAGCGCGTGCGGGCTGGTCAGGGCGAGCAGGCGCTCGTGCACATTGGCGGCGTGCAGAGCGTCGATGCCGATGAGCTCATCGAGCGTCGGCAGCGTGGTCGGCAGCTGCGGGCAGCGGCTCACGCGATCGCCCAGCCGCGGGACGAATGGCCCCGTGCCGCGCGTATCCGAGGCGTAGACAAATTCCATCTCCTCCTCGGCCGCGAGCCCCGCCTCGGTGACCTGCCAGCCGGCAGCGCCGTGGACGCGTGGGGCCTCGCCAAACACCTCGCCGAAGCGCTCGACCGCGCGCTGCATCTGCGCGCGCGCCCAGGAGCCATCGCGACGCGTCACGAAATCCTGCCAGAGGACGTGATCGAAGCAGTGCACGCCGGCCTCATGGCCGGCGGCGCGCACGCTGCGCATGACGTCGCCGGCGCGACGGCTGATGTCCGGCCCGGGCAGGAGCGTCCCGTAGAGCAGCGTTTTCAGGCCATAGTGCTCGAGCACCGAGGTGCGCGCGACCTTGCCGAAGAAGCCCGGGCGCAGCACCCGCCGCAGGGCGCGTCCGGTGTGATCAGGTCCCAGACTGAACAGGAAGGTCGCGTCGGCGCGGTGCTGCGAGAGGGCGCGCAGCAGGGAGGGAATGCCTTCGCGCGTACCGCGCAGGGTGTCGACGTCGATCTTGAGGGCGAGGAGGCGGTCCCGGCCGCCGCTCACGCGCGCGGCTCCTCCAGCAGTGCGCCGGCCTGCCCCGTCTGGCCGCGGTACGCGTCGAACATCTGACGCAGCGCTTCCTGCATGCTGACCTGGGGCGACCACTCCAGCTCGGTGCACGTGTCGTCGATCTTGGGGACGCGGTACTCGACGTCCTGGTAGCCGCCGCCATAGTAGGCGGCGGCGGTGGTCTCGACCAGGCGTACGCGCGCGGCGCTGGCGCGATATTCCGGATACTCGGCGGCGATGGCCAGCATCTGCTCGGCGAGCTCGCGCACCGACAGGCTGTTGGCGGGATTGCCGATGTTGTAGATGCGGCGGCTGGCGCGTCCGCCGCGGTTATCGATGATCTTCATGAGCGCATCGATGCCGTCGCTGACGCCGGTGAAGCAGCGACGCTGGCGCCCACCGTCGACCAGCTGCATGTTCTCGCCACGCACGATGTGACCGAGAAACTGCGTGATGACGCGTGAGCTGCCCTCCTTGGCCGCATTCAGATTGTCCAGGCCGGGCCCGATCCAGTTGAACGGACGGAACAGGGTGTAGTCGAGCTCACCGCGCAGCCCGTAGGCATGGATGACGCGGTCGAGCAGCTGCTTGGAGCACGCGTAGATCCAGCGCGGTTTTTCGATGGGGCCGTATACCAGCTCGGAAGCGTAGGGATCGAACTCGGCGTCGCGGCACATACCGTAGACTTCACTGGTCGAGGGAAACAGCACGCGCTTGCCGTGCTTGACGCACAGTCGCACGATGTGCAGGTTGGCCTCGAAATCCAGCTCGAACACCCGTAACGGCTCGCGCACGTAGGTCGCCGGCGTCGCGATCGCCACCAGCGGCAACACCACGTCGCACTTCTTGACGTGGTATTCGATCCACTCGCGGTTGATGGTGATGTCTCCCTCGAAGAACTGCAGGCGCGGATTGCCTTGCAGGGGCGCGATGCGATCGCTGTACATATCCATGCCGAAGATGCGCCAGTCGGTGGTGCCGAGGATGCGCGCCGACAGGTGGTGGCCGATGAAACCGTTGACGCCGAGGATCAGAATCTTCACGGGGACTCCAGATAGGGCTCTAGCGGCACACTGCGCTCGCCGAATTCGCGGTGAAACGCGCCGGCGCTCGCGATATGCGCGCCGAGCCGGAATTCCAGCAGCTGCACCGAGCCGTCGCGGCAGAGCGCATGCACGATGCCATCATGCCAGCGCAGCTGCGGGGCTTCGGCCGCCAGATCGGCCGGTCCCGGCAGCGAGCGCCAGATCGCCAGATGCAGGCCCGCCGCGCGGCTGAAGGCGCCGGGATAGGGTGGCGCCACCGCGCGAATGAGATTGTGTGCGGCGAGCGCGCCGCGCCGCCAATCCACTGCGCCATCGCGCGCGCTGCGGCGGCCGAAGCGCGTCGCCGCGGCCGCATCCTGCGGCGTGTGCGGCGCACTGCCTGCCAGCAGCTCCGGCAGCATGCGATCGAGCATCAGCTCGGCCGCCACCGCGACCTTGCGAAACACCTCCACGGCGGTGTCGTCGGGCAGGATCGGCACCGCTTCGCGCGCCACGATCGGGCCCGCGTCGGCTTGCAGCGTCATCGCGTGCAGCGTCGCGCCGGTCTGGCGCTCCCCGTGCAGCACGGCCCAGTTCACCGGAACGCGGCCGCGGTACTTCGGCAGCAGCGAGCCATGGACGTTGTAGGCGCCGCGGGGCGGTAGCCCCAGCAGCGCCTCTCCGAGCAGGCAGCGGTAGTAGAAGGAAAACAGGAAATCGGGCTGCGCTGCGGCCACCTCGGCGATGATCTCGGGCGCATTGGGATCCGCCGGGGTGCGCACGCGGATGCCGTGCCAGGCCGCATGGCGCGCGACACTCTCGAACCAGATGCATTCGCCGGCAGCGTCCTCGTGGGTGAAGACCAGTGGGACGTGCACGCCGTGCGCAAGCAGGGTGCGCAGGCAGCGCACGCCGACGTCGTGATAGGCGAACACCACGGCGCGCGGGCGCGGGGCGGCCCCGGTGGAAAAATCCGCGGAGACGTTCACGAGCCGCGCTCCGGTTGCGATGCGCAGTACATGATGGCCGGCAGCGGCAGCTGCTCGGGCAGGCCGGTGGAGGCGAGCGTGGTCGGTGGCCCCGATGGCGGGGCCGCGCCCTGCCCCGCCGCGGCCTGCCCCGCCGCGGCCGTCGCGGC
>JASHPX010000317.1 GCA_030037905.1 Gammaproteobacteria bacterium | reverse complement strand
TGCGCTGCCCGCACCGGCGGCGCCGACTGCAGTGCCGTTGGCTCCCGGCGCGCGCGCCGGGGCGTGCGCGGCACAGCCGGCGCACGCGAGCGCGGCGGCGGCGCTCAGTAGAAGAAGCCGAATCCGAGTCTCCATTCCGGGTTGACCTCGTAGTTGTTGGTCTTGGTGACCACCACATCGGTGCGGTATTCGCCGCGCAGGAAGAAGCGCCGCGACAGGTATATGCGCAGGCCGCCGCCCGCATAGGCCAGCTGATCGTTGCGATCGATGGGTTGCACCAGCAGGGCCTTGGGCTCGGTACGCGTGAACCCGCCACCGAGCGTGACGAAGGGGGAGGCGCGCCAAGAGGGCATGAACACGTGCGCGAGGCCGATGTCCGCCAGGTAGCCGTTGGACACGTTGCCGAGGAACTGCGCGAGATCGGCCTCGATCTTCAGGTTGTCGGTGACCGAGAGGGCCGCGTAAGCCGAGATCAGCGTCGCGCCCGCGTAGGCGCCGCCGAACACGCCGCCCTCCCAGCGATGGGTGCGAAAGCCCGCGAGGGTCCCCGTGTCGACGGAGAAGGGCGTGCCGTCGGCCATCACCGTCTGCGACAGGTCGTGTACCGAGGCCCAGCCGAGGATGCCACGCTCGGTGCGCACCTTGAACCAGTCGGTGCGGCGAAACAACACGTCGAGCGACTCGCCGCGCCCCACGACCTGCGTCACGGGAAAGCCACGGCCGGGGCCGGTACGCAGCTCCAGGTACGGCTGCGTGACGAACAGCTGCAGCGGCGGCCGGTGAGGCCGCGCGCTGGCCGGCGCCGGCGCGCAGCACGCCAGGGCCATGACCAGCAGTACGCCGAGCTCAGTCGACCGGAGCGTTGAACGGATTGTTGAAATACTGGGCGCCAATGTCTACCCATTCTGACAGCAGCCGCAGTTCCGCCGGTGAGAGCAGTCCCGCATGTGTGGCATCCGGATTCGTGAAGAATTGGAAGAAATGTGATGCGGCTGCATTTCCGGACACGAACTCGGCGCCGCGCACCTGCGTCGTGGTCGTCTCTCCCGTGACGGGGTCGACGCTCGTGACGCTGAATGGATCCATCAGCTGCTGATAGGAATTCTCCTGATCGGCGTCGCTCGCCGAGGCGCCGTCGGCCAGATCCAGGTAGCCGGTGGCCGCGGTGCTGGCGGTGTGACAGCTCGAGCAGGTGCCCGGGCCCGGGCTGGTCGTGGGTGTGCCGGCGGGGCACGTGGGGGCGTTGGACGAGCGGCACTTGTCCCACAGCGGCTCGATGTTGCCGGCCACCGGGACCGTCGCGGTCATCGGCGGGACGGTGGGGTAGTTGATGACGATGCGGCAATCATCGCCGCCGTCCCCACCGCTGACCGCGCACTGCGTCGGCGTCGGAAACGGCGTGCTGAAGGAGCCATCCGGCGGGTCGTATGAGAGTGATATCGGTTCATTGCCCGTGCTGCCGTTGAACCACTGATCGTTGAAGGTCAGATTCACGCTGAGCGTCGCGGCGCCGGGCGCCGAGCCGGTGCTGCCCGGCTGTACGCATTCGTACAACACCTCGGCCATCGTCTGACCGGGCTGGCAGGCGACGACGCCGCTGGTGGTGCCGGGGAAGGTTGCACCCGCCGCCGTCGCCCCGCTCCAGATCGAGGCGAACACGGGCATCTGCCCGCTGTTGGCCGGGGGGTTTGCATCGTGTGAGTAGTAACTCACGCCCGCGGGCGGATCCTGCTGTCCGGCGGGCTGGTGACAACCGTTGCAGTCCAGCTCCTCACCCGGCAGCAGCTGCAGCCAGCTTGCATGCAGCGGAAAGGAGCGCCAGATGTAGCCGGTGGCCCCATAAGTGGTGTTGGCGGCGTTCGGCTGGACGTCGACGACGTCGATCTGGAAGGCGATGTCCGAGGGCACCGAGACACGCACCGAGCCGTCCGGTTGGATCGGTACATAGCCTTCGATCTCGCGCATGTAGTTGCCGGCTGCGCCGAAGGAGGCGTTCTGATCGAACTTCAGCGCCTGCTGGCCGGTCGCGGCCTGCGCCGGTGGTATCGACACTGCCTTGACGATGCGCAGGAAGCGCGCGGGCTCCTGATCGGCCGCGCTCTGCGCCATGCCGGCGACCCCGCCGACCGCCGCGGCGTTGCAGGATTCGCCGTTCTGTCCGTTGCAGGCCGCTCCATCCCAGTCGTAGACGCTGCGGATGTCGATGATGCCGTCCGGATTGGTGGTGGTGTTATAGCTGTCGGGAATGTACGCCGGCGGCGTCGGGCGCGGCTGCAGCGAGACGATGTCGTCGACGAATACCCCCGCAGTCGGCGTGGTGATCGGCATGAAGGTGTTGCCCGAAGGGTCGAACATCCAGGCGCTGTACAGCGGCGGCGCGGCCGTCAAAGTGGTGTCGGCGAGGTTGGTGCTGGTGCACGGCATGATGGTGCCGGTCTTGTCCTGCAGGCGGCATTCGCCCCAGGTGACCAGAATGCGGCCGGTGCCGTCCCAGAGCGGAAAGGCGGAGGTAAAGCGCCCGCCGGGGGAGATGAGCGGAAGATTGCCCGTGGCCGCGCAGCTGTTCATGCAGGCGGTCACCACGTCGTTCTGCGTGGCCGATTGCTCGGCGACGCTGGTGGTGGAGTAGCCGGTGTTGTTCGGCGTGTCCGGATTGGCCTGGTTGTTCTCGAGATAGTCGTTGACGTCGATGATTTGCAGATTGCCGCCCCAGTCCGCGTCGGTGAACGGACGCACCAGCGCGAGGATGCGTCCGTCGGACATCTGATGCGCATCGACGAACTGCACGGTGCAATCCTCGCCCGCCGGGCAGCTCGCGGCCTCGTCGGGGTTGGTGGTGGCGGTGTTGTGGCTGCCAAACCCGTAGAGCAGCTGCACGTTGGTCCCATCGGGATTGGCGGTGTACAGGTGGATGCCGTCGTTGCCGTCAGCGTGGTCCCAGCGGCTGAACATGACACGGCCGTTCTCCAGCACCGTGGCGTCCACGTCGTGGCTCTGGTTGAAGGTGATCTGGTGCATGTCACTGCCGTCGGTATTCATGACGTGCAATACGAAGGCCGACTCGTCCAGGTCCTCGGTCTGCGCCTCGAACACCGGCTTGCCTTCGTTGAGCAGCACCGCGCCCGAATCGAACTGGCGGGTGGTGGCGAACACGATGCGACCGTCCGGCAGGTAGTGCGGGGAGATGTACTGTGCGTCGCTGCAGGTCGGGTCCTCGGACGGGCAGATCTGATGCAGATAGTTGGACGCGAGCACGTACTCCCAGATGCTCCAGTTGGGCGGATCGAAGTCCTTCTGCTTGGCCGTCAGTGGTCCGCGCATCGCGAAAATGATGCTCGAGCCGTCGTAGTTGACGTCCACGTCCTTGATGTCGTAGTTGCCGCCCTGAGTCACGCGGTTGGTGATGTTGATCTCCGTTCCGCCAGAGCTCTGCGGGTTCAGTAGATAGAGGTCGGCCTTCAGGAAGAACGCGCGCCGCAGTCGCAGGTCATCCTGCGTCATCGTCGCCGTGGCGCCCGTCCCCGTCATGGGCACCGTGCGTTTGACGAACGCGATCGCGTAGTCGGTGGTCTGCGAATCGGGCGGCTGCGAATCTGCGATGGTCACCGTGCCGCCGCTGCTGCAGGCTGCGAGCAGTGTCGTGGCGAGCAGCGTCGCGGCAAGCCGCGCAGCGGCGGGGAATGCCGTGGTTCCTACCATCCGGTTACGGTTCAATCCGTTGACTCCCATGCAGGTTCCTGACGTGCGATCCAGTAAGAGCTCGCAGTTTACGGGCCGATATGTGCAGATATGAGAGCAGACGCACAGTCTGTAAACCGTGCGTTACGTCGTATATGCACCATCAGGCCCGCACCTGCGCGCAGCGCCCGGTGGATCGGGCCTTTTTATTGACGTAATGGCTCCCAACGTCTGTGAGCAGCGACATTACGCGCGAGCTCGCTCCTGCCTATCATTGCCGCCCAGTCGTACTCGATGAGCGTTCAGGGAGCGAAGCGATGTTCGACAGGCTGACAGAGTTTGGAACGCGCAGGCCGCTGGCGGCTGCGATGATAGGAATGGCATCCGCCGCCGTGGCGTTGTTGCCGTTGACACCGGCGTTCGCCGGGCCCAACGAGCAGGCCACGCGTCTGTTCGAGCGGCTGACGGGCACGCCGCCGTCGTCCTCGGTGCTGCAGCAGATGGCCACCGACATCTCCAATCAGGATTACACCGACGCGGCCAACCTCGCGATCAATGATCCGGGTCATGCGTTCTACAACGTCACGATCCGCAACTTCGCGCAGCCGATGAGCAACAAGCCGCAGAGTCTGTTCGTGCCACTGAATGACTACACCGCGACGATCATCGGCATGGTGCGCGACAACGTGCCGTTCAACACCGTGCTGTCGGCGGACCTGATCTACGTTGGGAACCCGAGCGTGGTCTCCGGACTACCCGCGTACTCGTACTCCAATGACAACCAGTACGAATACCTGGACAGCGTCAACGCGGATCTCGCGGCGGCACTGATGCCCGAAGCGCAGTCGTCGGTGACCGGCATTCCTTCGTCGGCCACCGCGGGTGTACTGACCACCTACGCGGGCGCCTCGGCGTATTTCTACCTGGGTACCAACCGCGCGATGGTGCGCTTCACGATGATGGACTACCTGTGTGATGACCTGGATACCATCGAGGACATCACGCGGCCGCCGGATCGCATCCGCCAGGACCCCTCGCGCTCGCCCGGCGGCGACAGCCAGACTTTCCTGACCCAGTGCATCGGCTGCCACTCCGGTATGGACGCGCTGGCGGGGGCGTTCGCCTACTACAACTTCGTCCCTACCTGCACCGTGACCACCTGTCCCACGTACAACATTCCCGGCACGATGGTCTACACGCCCGGGCAGGTGCAGCAGAAGTACGCCATCAACACCGGCAACTTTCCGCAGGGCTACGTGACCACGGACGACAGCTGGATCAATCATTGGCGCGAGGGTCCGAATTCGCTGCTCGGCTGGAGCGCATCGCTGCCCGGCAGCGGTAACGGAGCCCAAGCCTTCGGCCAGGAGCTGGAGAACAGCCAGCAGTTCGCGACCTGTCAGGTGCAGAAGGCGTTCCAGGCGATGTGCCTGCGGCCGCCGAGCAATGCGGCCGACAACAGCGAAGTATCGCAGATCACGTCTGACTTCGTTTCCGGCAACTACAACCTCAAGACGGCGTTCGCCGAGAGCGCCGTTTACTGCATGGGTCAGTAGGGAGAGAACGTCGTGAGGCCCACATCCATGCGTATCACTGCCACCGAAGGACTGGTGCTGCTGGCCACTGCTGCGTTGACGGCATGCTCGGGCGGCGCGCCGACCACGCAGAATCCGAACCTGCAGGCTTCGCAGAACACGGCCGTGTACACCGGGCCGCCGCCCGCGAGCGCGGAAGTACAGGCGTTCGAATCCAATCTGTGGGCCAACGTTTCCCCGAGCAACCGCTGCGGGGCCTGTCACGGGGTGGGTGGCGCAGGCTCACCGAGCTTCGCGCGCACCGACGACATCAATCAGGCCTACCAGGCGGCTCTCACGGTCGTGAATTTGTCCGAACCGTCGAGTTCCACGATGGTCAGCCAGGTGGCCGGTGGCCACAACTGCTGGCTCTCGAGCAACCAGGCCTGTGCCGACATCATGACCACCTGGATCACCAACTGGGCCGGCGGCGCCTCGGGCTCTGCGCCCGGCACGCAGATCCAGCTGTCGGCGCCCCCGGAGATTACCGTGGGCGCGACCAAGGTGTTTCCGGCCGATCCTACGTTGTTCAGCACAACCGTCTACCCGGTAGTGTCGGCGTGGTGCTCACGCTGCCACTCGGACACGGCCGCGAGCCCACAGTCACCGTATTTCGCCAGCGCCACGCTGGCCACCGCGTATTCTTATGCGCAGCCGTACATGAATCTGAATACCCCGGACCAGTCGATGTTCTACATCCGCCTGGCGCAGCAGTCGCACAACTGCTGGGGTAATCCGCCGAACTGCCAGGCCGATGGAGCCACGATGCTCGCGGCGATCCAGGCGTTCGCCAACGGCGTGCAGGTGACGCCGATCGATCCGACGCTGATCGTCTCCAAGGCGCTGTCGCTGACGCAGGGCACGGTGGCTTCGGGCGCTGGGCGGTATGACGTGCACGACATCGCCAAGTGGCAGTTCCAGGAGGGCAGCGGTGTCACGGCATACGACACCAGCGGTGTGGATCCGGCGATGAACCTGACGCTCAACGGCAATGTCGCTTGGGCGGGCGGCTGGGGCGTTACGCTCAGCGGCGCGGGTCAATACCTGCAGGCGACCACATCCACGAGCTCCAAGCTCGCGCAGATGATCGGCGCGAGCGGCCAGTACAGCGTCGAGCTGTGGATCGATCCGGCCAACGTCACGCAGGCGGGCGCCGACGTCGTCGACTATGGCGACGGCCCGACCTCGAACAACTTCGCGCTCGCGCAGGATGCGTTCCAGTACCAGGCCTACGGTCTGAGCAGCGCCAATCCGAGCGATCTGCCGTTGACCACCAACCCCAACGACGATGACGGCAGCCTTGCGCAGGCGGCCCTGCAGCACGTGGTGATCACGTACAGTCCGGCCAACGGGCGGCAGATCTATGTGGACGGGCAGCTATCGTGCGCCGCCGGGACTACGAGCCCCTGTCCCGCCGGTGTGGACGTGGACAACCTGACCGGCGGCACTCTCAACGACTGGGATCCGCTCTCGGCGTTCGTGCTGGGCGCTGCCCCGGGCGGCACGAGTCCCTGGCAGGGCACCATCAAGTTCGCGGCGATCCACGATATCGCGCTCACCCAGCAGGAGGTGCAGCAGAACTATGCGGCCGGCGTGGGCGCAACCTACTACCTGCTGTTCGACGTGAGCGCGCTGACCAACACACCGCAGTCGTACATCATGCTCCAGGCGAGCCAGTACGATAACTACAGCTACCTGTTCTATAGGCCGACCTTCATCAGCCTGGATTCGTCCTGGACGCCCTCGGCGCCGATCCAGATATCGGGCATCCGCATCGGCGAGAACGGCCAGGAGCTGCCGGTCGACCAGGCGTGGATTCCGCTGAACGTGACCGTGCAGGCGCAGGACTACTCCCCGAGCACCGGCCAGCTGCTCTCGCCGCTGGGCGCGGTGTTTCCTCTGCAGAACGGGCCTGCGAGCGATCAGTTCTTCCTGACATTCGCGCAGATCGGCAGCAACACGCACACTTACACCGAGACCGCGCCGACGCCACCCACCCCGGCGGTGCTGGCGCCTTCCTCGGACATCGGCGTGCGCCTGTGGGATGAGGTCAACTCCACCATGGCCAACCTGACCGGCGTGCCGCTGTACTCCCCGTCCACGCAGCTCGACGAGCCGCTGACGACCTATGAGGGACCGGCGCAGACGGTGGCGCAGGGGGTGGAGCAAGGCGTGCAGCAGGAGCTGCCGAACGTCATCAGCATGGAAAGCATGACGTCCGCCAACGTTACCTCGATTGCCCAGCTGGCGGTTGCGTACTGCCAGACCCTGGTGAACACCCCGGCGCTGGAGAGTGCGTTCTTCCCGAACCTGCCCGCGGCGGATCTCTCGCAACCGGCGAGCACGGTGTTCGGCAGCGATACCTCGAACATGGACTGGATCGTGACCCCGCTGATCCAGAATCTGACCGGCCAGGGCGCCGACGGAATCAGCATCGCGACGCAGCCGCCGGATCCCACCGACCAGTCGCGCGATACCAGCGAGCCAGGCTCCACCGAGCGCCAGGAGCTCTACAACCTGATCGCGCTGCTGGAGACGGAGAATCCGACGACTCCGAACAGCACGGCCAACGTCACGATGGCGGCCTGCACCGCGCTGCTGTCGAGCGCCACCTCGATCATCAAATGAGCCCAGGCGCAAGCTCACCGAAGTTCAGTTCATCAGTTCATTGGGAACTCGCACATCAGCAAGGATTGATGCCATGAGAAAGCGAACTCCGCTCCGGCGCCCCCCACTGCCCTTCCAGGTGCGCAACCTCAATCATCGTCCGCCGGTGACGCGCCGGGAGTTCCTTGGCCGCGGCATGCTGACCACCGGCGGGACGCTGCTCGGCATGGGATCGTTTTTCAGCATGTTTGCGAACCCGCGCAAGGCCTATGCGCAGCTGGCGCCCGACATTCAGCAGCTGGTCAGCACCCCGTGCAACATTCGCGCGGGCGCGGGCAAGGTGCCGTTCATCGCCTTCGACCTGGCGGGCGGCGGCAACATCGCCGGCTCCAACGCGCTGGTGGGCCAGTCGGGCGGGCAGCTCGACTTCCTCACCACGGCCGGCTACAACGCTCTCGGTCTGCCCGGCAACATGATTCCCAACTCTTCTGTGGGGGCGGGCAGCTTCATCGATACGTCGCTGGGCATTGCCATGCACAGCGACAGCGCCTATCTGCGCGGCATCAACAGCATGGCGAGCAGCAGCACCACCGCGCTGGTCAACGGCGCGGTGATTCCCGCGATCAGCCAGACCGACACGGACCTCAACCCGCACAATCCGATGTACGGTATCCACTCGGCCGGCGCATCCGGCCAACTGCTGGTGCTGATCGGCACCGAGGCGACCGTGTCGGGCGGCAACTCCGAAGCGCCTTCCTACATGATCGATCAGACGGTGCTGCCCACGGTGATAACGCAGCCGTCGGACGTCACCGGTCTCGTCAGCACCGGGCAGCTGGTGTCCTCGGGTGGCCTGGATCAGGCCGCGGCCGTGGACGTGCTCGAGTCGGCAGTGCGCGTCACCAACATGAAGCTCGGGCAGGTGAGCCCGGCCACCGGTAATCCGACCAACGACGCCACGATCTCCAACGTTCTGGAATGCAGCTACGTCGACGCGGCCTACCTGGTGAACGAGTTCGGCAATCCCGCGGCGCTCGATCCGACCCAGGATACGATGATCTCCAGCATCTTCTCGGCGACGGATCTGCAGGACTCGGACTTCCTCACGACCGCCTGCATCATGAAGATGGTCATCGACGGCTACGCGGGCGCCGGCACCATCGAGATGGGCGGCTTCGACTATCACGACGGCACGCGCGCTACCGGCGAGACGCGCGACTTCAAGGCGGGGCAGTGCATGGGCGCCTGCCTGCAGTATGCGGCGCTGCGCGGCGTGCCGCTGATGATCTATGTGTTCAGCGACGGCTCATTGGTATCCAACGGCATGATTGATAACTCTGCCGCAGGACGCGGCAAGGGTACCTGGGTCGCCGACAACGTCGCCACGGCCGCTTCGCTGATGCTGGTATTCGACCCGCGCGGCCGGCCGACCGCCCTGCAGAACCAGATCGGCAACTACAACGCCGACGGCACCGTCAACGGGACCGGTAGCATCGCGGGCAATGCCGTGAACCTCCTGGCCGAGACCGCGGTGCTCAACTACATGGCGCTGCATGGTCAGGAGGCGGCGTTCCAGTCGATGGTATGGGCCGGCGGGGTCGGTCAGGGCCTCGGCAGCGCCTCGACCTATCAAAGTCTCATCGCCTTCTCGCAGTTGCCCTCGGTATCCAACGGCGTCGTCTCGAGCCTGACCTGAGCGGGCGCGGCGGTGTGCGCCTGGCGGCGGGCAATCACGCCACGCGCGGCCGCGGCGTCGGTGTCGCCTTGCACCGACGCACAACGCTGCTGCTCCGGAGCGTGGGGGTCGACCCGATCGCGCCGCCGCCGGATGGGGCTGTCTCAAGTGCGAGCGGCGTCATGCATTTGCACTTCGGCAGTCGCCCTCGCCCCAGCGATCATGTCAAATTGACAGGTCATGACAGCACCCCGCCAATCCATCATTCGCTGCGCGTCGGGTGGCACCCAAGCGGCGTCGCGCGCGC
Source organism: Gammaproteobacteria bacterium (assembly GCA_030037905.1). Lineage (GTDB taxonomy): Bacteria > Pseudomonadota > Gammaproteobacteria > Steroidobacterales > Steroidobacteraceae > FEN-1191. Next base: position 4,506 of record JASHPX010000317.1, on the reverse strand, counting down.
GGCTTCGCTGCCTGCCTGCCGTGTGCCTGCTGGTGGGCTGGCTCGGCGCGGGAGCAGCACGCGCCACGCCCGCGGCGCTCATCGGCCAGAGTGCTCCGGATTTCGCGCTGCCGGCCGAGGCCGGCGACAACGTACGGCTGTCCGAGTCGCTCGGGCAGCCGGTGATCCTGATGTTCTGGAGCAGCCACTGCGCCGAGTGCGCGGCGCAGCTCGCGCGGCTCGATCGGCTGTATGACACGTACCGCACCTCCGGTCTGGTAGTGCTCGGCGTCAGCGTCGACGATGATATGCAGCGCGCCGCCAAATACGCGCGCTCTCATCGGATGCATTTCCCGATGCTGCTCGACCAATCCAAATCCGTCAGCCGTTCCTATGAGATCGACCGGCTGCCTACGACGGTGCTGATCGATCGCTCCGGCGTCGTGCGTTACATGCACGACGAATATAGGGCCGACGATCCCTCCTATATCACCCAGATCCGTACCCTGCTCGATGATGAGGATGCGCAAGCCCCCTCGGGCTCGCTTACGCAGGCAGAGAACCCATGAAGACACCGCACCCGCTCCGGCTGCTCCTGATGGTCCTGGCGCTCGGCGGCACGGGCGTCGCAGTCGCTGCTGCCCCCGCGGCAATCGCCGCGTCCGCTGCAGCATCCGCTGCCGTCTCCAGCGCTGGGTCTACGCCCGCATCTACCGCCGCATCCACTCCCGCATCCACGGCAGCGCCCAGCGTCGCACCGGTCGCCGCTCAGGGACCCGCCGCCGCAGCGGCCGCGGACCCCTCGACCCCGTCGGCCTCCGCGCCCGGCGCCACCGATACGCGTTCGCTCGACGAGCGCATCCAGGATCTGAAGAAGCAGACCGTGGAGCTGAACCGTGACCTGTTCGTGCTCGAGGAGGAGCTGCTGTTTCCCGCGAACACACAGGTGGCCGTGTTCGTCTCGGTCGATGTCGGCGACTTCTTTGCGCTCGACTCGATCTCGCTGAAGATCGACAACCGGGAAGTCAGCGACTATCTGTACACACCCCGCGAGGTCGCCGCCTTGCTCAGGGGCGGAGTGCAGCGTCTATACGTGGGCAACCTCAAGTCCGGCGAGCACGAGCTGGTGGCGTTCTTCGACGGCAAGGGACCGAATGGCCGTGATTACCGTCGCGCAGCCAGCATCCGCTTCGAGAAGGGGCTGGGGGCCAAGTACCTGGAGCTGAAGGTGACCGATCACAAGAGCGCCCAGGAGCCGGAGTTCGAGATCAAGGACTGGCAATAGGGACGCGGAAGATCGCATGAGAGTCGGGCTGCGAACGCTCGCGCTGGCCGGCGCGTTGTGGGCTATGGCGCCCGCGGCGGCGCTGGCCGCGCGCCATGCCGATCCGAGCGCGCTGCCGCCGGTGAAGATCCGGGACCTCGCCTATGGTGACGTGCTGTTCCACTACTGGGCCGACGATGATGGCGGCCTGACCGCACTGACGCGCCTCGAGGCCTATCAGCATTGGGGCCTGATGCCGCATCATGCCGCCGATGCGCAGCTGCTCGCCGCGGGGCTGTACCTGCAGCTGGGTATCTACAATGAGGCCGGGACACGGTTTGCGACGCTGTTGAACAATCGCGTGCCGCTCGCGGTGCGCGACCGCGCGTGGTTCTACCTCGGTCAGATCTGGTACGAACGCGGCTACTACGATCGCAGCGAGCAGGCTCTGGAGCGCATCCGTGGCAAGTTGCCTGCGGAGCAGGAGGGCGAACGCAACAACCTGCTGGTGAACTCGCTGATGCATCAGGGCCGCTACGACGAGGCGATTGCGCGCCTGCGCAGCTGGCAGGGCACTGCGGACTGGAGCGCATTTGCTCGCTTCAACCTCGGAGTGGCTCTGGTACGGGCGGGACGTCTGGCGCAGGCCGCGCCGATCCTGACGATGGTCGGTACGCTCAAGACCTCCACCGAGGAGCTGGCGAGCCTGCGTGATCGCGCCAATCTGGCGCTCGGTTTCGCCTATCTGCAGGCCAACCAACCCGTCGCCGCACGCGCGGCACTCGCGCGCGTGCGCCTGGATGGCCCGTACTCGAGTCGCGCGCTGCTGGCCGATGGCTGGGCGCAGGCGGCGCTGGGCCAGTATCGTGACGCGCTGGTCCCGTGGCTGGCCCTGCAGCACCGCAGTCTGCTCGACGCCGCCGTACAGGAATCGTACCTCGCGGTGCCCTATGCGTTCGGTCAGCTCAACGCGGGGGCGCAAGCCGCGCAGTATTACCAAACGGCGTTGCAGTCCTTCAGCGGCGAGGAGCAGAACCTGCGGGCTGCGATCGAACACGTGCAGGGCGGCGGGTTGCTGCAGGATCTACTCGGCCGCGACGATGTACAGCACGGCTGGTACTGGCAGCTGCAGACGCTGCCGGACGTGCCGCAGTCGCGCTACCTGTACGAGCTGCTGGCCGATGATGATTTCCAGCAGGGGCTGCAGAACTACCGTGAGCTGGGCTTCATGCAGAGCAGCCTCGCACGCTGGGACGGCAGCATGGAGGCGTTTGCGGCGATGCTCGATGCGCGCCGCAGTGCATACGCCGTGCGAGTGCCCGCGGCCGATGCGCTGCTCGCGACCAACGCTCCGGCACGGCTGAGCGCACTGCATACCGACCTGCAGTCGCAGCTGCAGGCGATCCAGACGGGCGATGACGTGGTCGCGCTGGCGACTCCGAAGGAGCGCGAGCAGTGGCAGCGCATCGAGCATCTGCAGGCGCTGGTCGCGCTGCTGCCGCCGGGGCCTCGGCATGACGCTGACGCCGACAAGCTGCGGCTCGTGCGCGGTGTGCTGTACTGGCGGCTGCAGGCGGCCTTCAAGGCGCGCGGCTACCAGGAGCAGCGCGCGCTACAGGACGTCAACCGGGCGCTCGAGGAGCTGCAGAACCGTTGGGTGCGTGTCGAGCGCGCACGCGCTGCCGTGCCCGCCACCAACGGGGATTTCGCCGCGCGCGTCGCCGCGCTCGGCGCTCGCATCGACAAGTTGCACGCCGATCTCGCCGACGCGCAGCGCGCGCAGGCGGGTTACCTCGAGAGCCTGGCCGAGGCCCAGTTGCAGCAGCAGCAGTCGCGGCTCGCCGCCTACGCGCAGGAGGCGCGCTTCGCGCTCGCGAACGTGTACGACCGCGCCGCCAACAGCGCCCCCTCGGGGCGAGAGCCGCCATGAGCGTGCGCGGGTCATCCGGCCGGATGGCGGGGCAGGCGCGCGCGGCGTCGCGTAGCGCCGCGCTGTTCGCGGTGGGCGTGCTCGCCGCAGGCTGTGCCCACCGGGCACCCACGCAGCCGACCACCATCGGCGAGCTGTCCGCGCAGGTCGAAGTGCCGGTGCAGAGCGGTGCACTGCCCGCGCCCGACCCGGCGGCGGCGATGGCGAATTACCGCCAGTTCCTGCAGCTGCAGAACACCGATCCGACGCTGCACGCCGAGGCGATGCGGCGTCTGGCGGATCTGAACCTGCAGGCCCTCGAGCTCGACCACATGACCGCTGCGATGGCGAGAGCGGACCCACACGGCGTCGAGGCGATCCGCCTGTACACGGCGCTGCTGCAGGCCTACCCGCATTATTCCCATGACGATGAGGTGCTCTACCAGCTCGCGCGCGCCTATGACGTCACCGGACAGAGCGCACTGGCGCTGATGACTCTGGATCGCATCGTCGCGGTCTATCCGCACTTTCCCGACATCGGCGAGGTGCAGTTTCGGCGCGGCGAGCTGCTGTTCTCCGCGCAAAGCTATGCGGGCGCGCAGCAGGCGTACGAGGCCGTGCTCGCGCTCGGGCCCAAGGGCTCCGCCTTCTACCCGCAGAGTCTGTACAAGCGGGGCTGGTCGCAGTTCAAGCAGGGCCAGAACCAACAATGCCTGACCTCCTTCGCGCAGCTGCTCGACTACACGTTGTTGGGCGCGAGCGCCGGCGCGACGCCGCAGGGCATGCACACCGCGGATGCGCACATGCCCGACCTGCAGACGCTCGGCCGCGGCGAGCGCGAGCTCATCGACGATACGCTGCGGGTCATGAGCATCAGTCTTTCCTATCTGGATGGGCCTGCATCGATCGACGCGCTGGTGGCGCAGCGCGGTCCGCGGCCCTACACCTGGCTGCTGTACCAGAGCCTCGGGGACCTGTACGTCAGTAAGCAGCGCTACCAGGACGCCGCCGCAGCGTACCGCGCGTTCGTCGCGCGCGATCCGATCGACGAGCACGCGCCCATGCTCAGCATGGCCGCGATCCAGGCCTATCGCCGGGGAGGTTTCCCGGACCTGATGTTGCAGGGCAAGCTCGAGTATGTGCAACGCTACGGCTTCGCCGCACCGTTCTGGCAGGGCCGGCAACACTCGGCCTACCCGCAGGTGGTCGCTGAGCTGAAGGTGAACCTGAAGGATGTGGCCGAGTACTATCACGCACTGGCACAGAAGTCGCACAACGACGCCGACTACTCCTCCGCTGCCGACTGGTACCGCGCCTATCTCGCCTCGTTCCCGGGCGAGCCGGACTCCGCGGC
>JASHPX010000032.1 GCA_030037905.1 Gammaproteobacteria bacterium | reverse complement strand
TCCGAGCAGATGATTGGTGCTGCGGAAGCTCAGCCGCCGGATGCGGCGGCCTGAATCCACGGTGATCGACGCCTGCCGCTGGCCGACGATGCCGGCGATGCGCGGATCGGCATACGCCGCGCGCGCCAGGCGCAGCAGGTCGTTGACCGTGGAATACTGGCCGGGCTCGTCGTAGCCGCAGGGATGCACGAAGTGCGAATCATGCATGCCGAGCTCGGCGGCACGCGCGTTCATACGCGCGGCGAACGCGGCAAGGGAAGGGGAATTGTTCTCGACCAGCGCCAGGCAGGCGTCGTTGGCCGAGTGCATGAGCATGGCCTCGAGGGCGTCCTCCGCGCGTATGTGGTCACCGGTGTGCAGTCCCACCCTCGAAGGCGTGGTGTGAGCTGCGTCACGGCTGACCGTCAGAATGGCATCGGGATCCCAGTGAGAGTCGAGCAGTACCAGCGTGGTCAGCAATTTCGTCAGCGACGCAGGAGCGCGGTGCTCGTCGAGGTTGCGGCCCCAGAGCATCTCTCCATCCACGACAGTGGCGTAGGCCACGGCCGCGCGCGGATAGGGATTGTGATCGTAGGGCTCGGCGCGGTAGCGGTGTGGCTTGGCCCAGGCTCCCGAAGCCGCACACAGGCACGTGAGCAATGCCAGAGAGCGGACTAGCCTGCCGCTGGGACTCATCGGACGATGAACATCGAGACCGCCGCCGGCACGTGCCGGCCGTTGTCGTCATGCATTGGCGTGTCTGCGCCTCCCTCGAGGGGAGTCTAACGGTACGCTTGGATATTTGGTAGAGACTCATCGCAGAAAAATTGACGTACTGCCCACCATCGGCACGCGATGAGGCGCGCGGGTACGCGATGAGGCGCGTCGAGAGGATGCGGCAATAGACCGCTGTAGCGAGCGGTGAGATCAGAATGTGAACGCGTGCCCGGTATTCACGCCGTCAACCGGGCGCAGCCGCCGACCAGGCAACCGCCGATCAGGCAGTCGTCGATCAGGCGCTGGCAGGCTGGCGTGTGCGCCGAGGCGCGTGCCGAGTGCCGCGAACGGCGGCCTTCGTATGGACCGGCAGCTTGCCGGGCGCGGACACGGCGGTCAGCAGCATCGCGGGACTACCGTCATCGAGCAACTGCTTGCCAGTCGTCGAGCTCACCTTGAAGTACCACGGGTCGGCGGAGTCCTTTAGAACGTAGTACTCGGGTACGCTTGCCACGGCTGCCGCGGGCGCTGCCCCGCCGCGCCGCGCGGTGCTGCGCTTTGCAGGCGTGGCCTTGACGGGCGCCGCGGCCAGCGGCGCGGAGAGCGTCCAGGTATCCACCCGGCTCGGATGCTTGCTGTCGTGGATCACGAGCGTCAGCAGTGGATGATCCTGCTGCCACAGCGGCTGTGCGGACAGGCCGAGCACGGCATCCACACGCAGCTCCGCGATGTCACGCGCCAGCGCATCGACGTGCGAGCCGTCCACCTGCCGTCCGGCCGGCAGCGCGGGATCCACCCATACCGGAGTGCCAGCCGCCGCCGCCGCCGCGGCAGGCGTCACCGCTGGCGGCGCTGCCGCAGGCGTCGGTGGCGTTGCGACCGCGCTGCCAGGGGCCTTGGGCGCAGGCGCCTGCTGGCGCTGCAGCTGCAGGGCCGATTGACCATCCGCGCTGACGTCCAGCTCGGATATGCCCGCCTGATCGCTCTCCAGCAGGCCTGCGTCGAACCAGTCGCTCGGCTGCGTCGGCAGTTCATAGGTGGCGATGTCTACGTCGTACACGGCGCGATCGCGCGCGGTACGCGCGTCTGTCTTGCGCGCGCCGGCGGAGCTGCCGAAGTAGACGGTGCTGAGAACCCGGTTGCCTTCGCTGAGCGTGAGACGACGTTCGAAATTGTCGTCCGCGAGCTTGAAGCGTTTGAGTGCCGAAGCCGTCGTGGCGATCGGTAGGCCGCGCTGCAGCCCCGAGAGCTCATCGAGCACATCGTTGAGCTTGAACTTGTCGGCAGGCGCGTTGAAGTAGTCAGGCAACACCCATGTGCCGTCCTTCTTGGTCAGCTGCACGCTCGCCAGCGTCTCGGCGGCTGACGTATTCGCGGACGCTGCTGCGCCGGCAGGCGATGTGTGACCTTCGATGACCAGGTGATCGACGTTCTGAAGGGAGGTGTTGATCAGCGGAGTCTGCGGGGTGGTCGCAGCCAGTGGATCCTTGCGCACGGCGAGCAGCAGGGCGAGCCCAATCTGCAGCGCGAGGATCACGGTCAGCAGCGGAATCGTGCGGCGCATGGCTCAGCCCTCCTGCTGCAGCAGTTTCAGGTGCCGCGCGGCCAGGCGTCGCCGCCGCCGGCGGTTGAACGCCCATACCAGTGCGAGGCCGCCGAGCGCGACGCCGTAGTTCAGGTACTCCCAGAACTGCTCGGCTGCGCTACTGAGCGGCGCCAGCGTGCGCGCGAAGTGCTCGCGGCCGCGGATGGCCATCAGGCCCTGATCCTCGAGTGAGGCGTCGATGACGTTCTGCAGGAACTCGATAGGCTTGGTGTAGGCGCGACCCTGCGCCTGGCCGAGCAGCTCGAGCACCTGGTCACTGAACATGGTGCTCGAGCCCACCAGGATCAGACGCGCCGAATCGGGCGAGTGCTCGATGACGCTGGCGATCTGATCGGGCTGTGCGGCGGCTGTGCCGCCCGCCGCGCCGGCAGCGGGGGCACTCTTGCCGGCGGCTACGTTGCCGGCGGGTGGATCCGCGCCAGCGCTGGCGGCCGGTGCTGCAGCCGGTGCCGACTTCGCAGCCAGATCCACCGTGGTGGGTAGCAGCGGGGACGGCTTACCTTTGAAGGCGGAGTCGAACTGGCCCTGAAGCATCACGGCGAGAGGGTACGAGCTGATCTTGCCGCTCGGCGCGAAGTGAAAGTCGGCGGGCACGAGGTCGGTCGAGTCCGAGATCCAGCTGCCCGGCGAGGAGCGCAGCAGCACCGAGACCTTGCGACCTCTATTGAGGCGCGCGTCAATATCGATCGGCGCAACCCAGGGCATGTCGATCTGTCCGAGGTCGCTGGTGATCGGGCTGGTGTCGTCCAGGCCCGCGCCCGCCACGTCCACGATGTAGGGGTAGCGCGCCAGCTCGAGCTCGGGAATCACTGCTCCGCCGATGTTCTCGCGCACCGGAATCGGCAGCGCGCCGCTCTGGCTGTCGAGCACGAGATCACGGGGAAGGGACAGGCCGTAGCCGCCGAGCCAATCGGCCAGTCCGCTCCTGATCGGGCGCGGGGCGAGGGTTTGACCGGTCGGGGCGACGTCCTCCGGGGCCGTCGCAACCACGACGGTGCCGCCCTGCATGAGGAACTGATCGATCGCGAACACCTGCTTCTGATCGAGCCCCATCGGCTCGAGCACCATGAGCAGGTCCGCATCGGCGGGCACGCGTCCGTCCTTCAGGTCGGTGTCGAGCCAGCGCACCGAGTCGCTGAGCGACTGGCGCAGGGTCGAGAAGCTCTCCCCGCCCAGCCCCTCTTGAATCGCGGTCGCCGGAGGGCTGACCACGGCGACGGTCTTGAGCACGCCGGGCGCGAAGCGCTTGACGACGTCCTCGATCGAAGACTTCAAGTGCGCCTCATCGAAGGTGCTCGGCAGCGGCACCTGCTGGGTCTGCTGGGAGTCCCCGAGCGTCATGTAGAACCAGAAGGGATGCTGGTCGGTGAGGCTCAGCGCCATGGGATGGAAGCCGAAGTCGTGCGTCAGGCGGGTGGCGAGCGTCGGATCGGCGCCGGGATCGAGGAAGTGGACCTCGAGCTTGCCGTCGGCTTCCTTCTGCACGTCGCTCAGCGCCTGATCCAACGCGATGCGCAGGCTCTGCAGCTGCTGGGGCAGCTGGCCCGTCGAGGAAATGTAGCCGGTGAACGTCAGCGGCTGACGCAATGCGTCGAATGGACTGCCCCCGCCCTGGTAGCTCAGCAGCACCTTCCTGATCGCGCTGGTGATCTCGTACTCGGGGTTTTTCAGCTCCACGCTGATTTGAGTCTCGCTACGAGCCTTCACGTCGATCAGGTCGCGGAAGTTCAGCACCTGGAACTGATCGCCGTAGGAAACCAGGATGTCGAAGTAGGTATTGACCACGGAATTGCGGTACTTGCCCGGGACATCGAAGGGCACCGGCCGGATGTTGTAGCGGTTGGTGGCTTCGGCCTCGATCTTCGGATCATCGTGCGGGTCGACGAACTGAACGTGCACCTTGCTGCCGCCCGCGACCGCGTATTCCTCCAGCAGGTCGTGCAATTGCGGAATCAGCGGTGCGAGCAGCGGATGTGTCGCGGAGCTGAAGTAGCCGCGGATCAGCAGCGGCTCCTGCAGCTGGTCGAGGTAGCTCTTCGTCGTATTCGAGAGCGTATAGAGCCGACCGGCCGTGAGGTCGACGCGCGCCGAGCCGATCTGGCCGAGCCAGAAGTTTGCTCCCAGCAGATTGGCTGCGAGCAGCGCCGCCACCACGTACCAGCGGCGGTGCAGGCCACCGGCACGGTTGCCCGCCCAGCGCAGCCGCTCCAGCGACAGGCGGTTGAGCACCAGGAAGGTCGCGGTGACCGAGAAGTAATAGTACAGGTCGCGCAGGTCCAGCACTCCGCGCGTGATCGAGGCGAAGCGCGAGCCTGCTCCCAGGTCGTGCAGCCATTCCCCGGCGCGGTAGCCCACGAGCGCGGTCAGGGTATCGGAGCCGACGAGATAGAACGCGCCAGTGATCGCCACCGTGACGATGAGGCTGACGATCTGGTTTTCGGTGCGGCACGAGACCCATAACCCTATCGCCACGTAGGCGGCGGCCAGACAGATCGCCGCCGCGTAGCCTCCGATCACCGGACCCCAGTCGAGCGGCCCCAGGAACGAGACGCTGATCGGCAACGGCAAGGTCAGCGCCAGCGCGATCAGCACCAGCACCAGGGCGCCGAGGAACTTGCCGAGCACCAGCTCCGTGGGCGCGGTCGGGGAGGTCAGGAGCAGCTCGAGAGTGCCGGAACGGCGCTCTTCGGCCCAGGAGCGCATGGTCAGCGCCCCCACGAGGAAGATGAGCAGCACCGGCATCCACTGGAACAACGGCCGTACGTCTGCGAGGTTGCGCTCGAAGAAGGTCGAGGCCCAGAAGAACACGAACAGCGTCACGCCCAGGAAGGCCGCCAGGAACAGCACGGCGGCGGGGGAGGCGAAGAAGCCGGTCAGCTCCTTGCCGGCGACATGGGTGATCTTACGCAGCACGGGCCACCTCCGCGCCGGCGAGTCCTGCAACGGAGCCAACCCCGTTGACCTCGGCGAATACCGCTTCGAGCGTGCGCTGCTCGCGCAGCAAACCGTAGAGAGCGAAACCCGCCTCGTGCACCGCGCGGCTCACCAGAGGAGTCGCGGCCTCATCGGCCTGCAGGGCGTATTGATAACGTGCGGGCGGCCCGGCAGCGGATCCAGCTGCGGCTGTGGATGCGGCTGCAGGCGCACCCGGGGTTCCCGGGGTTCCCGGTGTGCCCGGTGTGCCCGGTGTGCTCTTGGAGAGCAGCTTGACTGCCCGCACGCCGCGCACCGCGCGCAGCACCGGCTGCGCGGCCGCCTCATCGCGATCCAACGTTACGAGCAGCCTCGCGTCCTGCTGCAGCTCATCGAGCCGGGCGTCCACGACCTTGCGGCCGGAACGCAGGATCAGCACGCGTTCGCACACGGCCTGTACCTCCTGCAGGATATGGGTGGAGACGATGACCGTGGCGTTCTGCGCCAGCTCGCGAATGAGGCTGCGCATGTGCAGGATCTGCGTAGGGTCCAGGCCGTTGGTCGGCTCGTCGAGAATGATGATGCCCGGAGTGTGCAGGATCGCCTGCGCCACTCCGACACGCTGCCGGTAGCCACGCGACAGCGTGCTGATCGACTGCGTCGCCTTGTCGGCGAGCGCCGTGCGACGGATGGCTGCGGCGATGGCGGCGGAGCGGCGTTCGGGAGGGACTTCGTGCAGCAGCGCCTGGTACTCGAGGAACTCGATGACGCTCATCTCCGGCCAGCTCGGGCAGTTCTCCGGCAGATAGCCGATGCGGCGCTGGATCGCCGCGGTATCACGGCCCATCTGCAGCTCATCGATCTGAATCGAGCCGGCGGTGGGCTCCAGGAATCCGGTGAGCATCCGCATGATGGTGGTCTTGCCCGCGCCGTTGTGGCCGAGCAGGCCCACGACCTCTCCGCCCGCAATCTGGAAGCTCACTCCATCGACGGCGGTGAAGTTTCCATAGCGGCGCGTCAAATTGTCGATCTTGATCATGGCTGGGTGGTCCTGTCGTTCTCGACCGGGCAGGCGTCTGCGCGCAGAGCGTTGCGCCTGCCACGCGGGCGCCGGGGGCGCGGGTTCGACGCCAGTCCGAGTGCTCCCGCAGACCGCCAACCGGCGTGAGAGTTCCCCGGCGTGCCCTGTCGGGGCCCATGCGGCGGCAAAGCTGTCGAGCCGGTCACAGCGTGAGGCCGCGGTACTCCAGCAGCGGACCGATGTCGGGCGGCCCGCCGTAGAACGCGCGAAACAGCTGCTGCGTATCCTCGGACCAGCCGCGCGACAGAATCCCTGCGCGCAGCCGCTCGCCGTTGGCACGTGTCAGACCCCCATGGGCCCGGAACCAATGGCCAGTATCGCGCGCCAGGACCTCGCTCCACAGATAGGCATAGTAGCCGGCCGAATAGTCCTCGGCAAAGACATGCAGAAAGTAGGCTGAGTGATAGCGCGGCGGCACCGACGAGCAGTCCATCCCGCGCTGCGCGAGTGCAGAAATCTCGAAGGCCATCACCTCTTCGGCGCTGAGGGTCGCTTCCGCGCTGAGTTGGTGCCAGGCCTGGTCGATCAGCGCGGCCTGCAGGTATTCGGTGGTCAGGTACCCCTGGTCGAACTTTTGCGCCGCGATGATCCGCTCCAGCAGCGCCGGGGGCAGTGGCTCGCCCGTGCGATAGTGGCAGGCGAAGCGCGCCAGTACCGCCGGATCGCGTGCCCACATCTCATGGAACTGGGAGGGATACTCGACGAAGTCGCGCGGCACGCTGGTGCCCGACAGCAGCGGGTACTGCACGTTCGAGAGCAGGCCGTGCAGAGCGTGGCCGAACTCGTGGAACAGCGTGACCAGCTCCTCGAAGGTCAGCAGCGTCGGCTCGCCCGCTGGCGGGCGGCCGATGTTGAGGCTGTTGACCACGACGGGCCGCTGACCGAGCAGGCGCGACTGGGTGACGAAGTTGCTCATCCAGGCGCCGCCCTGCTTGTTGTCCCGCGCATAGTAATCCGTCAGAAACAATCCGAGCGCGCTACCGTCGGCGTCGAACACCTCGTAGACGCGCACATCCGGCTGGTACACGGGCAGATCCGTGCGCGCGACGAAGCGCAGCCCGTAGAGCTCGTGCGCCACATGAAACAGCCCATCGGCTACCACGCGACCCAGCTCGAAGTATGGCTTGACTGCGGCGCTGTCGAACTGGAAGCGCATCTGACGCTGCCGCTCGGCGTAGTAGTGCCAATCCCAGGGCTGCAGGCGAAAGCTCTCATGGCCTTGCGCGGCGGCCTCGGCGTCGATGGCCGACTGGATGTCGGCGGCTTGCGAGCGCGCCCGCGCCAGAGCGGCTCCGGCCACCTGCTGCAGCATCCGCTGGACCGCGCCGGGCGAGCCGGCATTCTCATCGGCCAGTATGTAGGCGGCGTGGCTGGCATAGCCGAGCAGCCGCGCGCGCTCGGCACGCAGCCGCGCCAGGCGCACGATGATGGCGGTATTGTCGGTACTGCCACCGTGGCCGCGGCTTACCGACGCCTCGTAGATCCGACGGCGCAGCGCGCGATTCTGCAGCTGCGCGAGCGCCGGTTGCGTCGTGGTGTTCTGCAGACTCATGAGCCAGCCGCCGAGCCCACGCGAGCGCGCCGCCTCGGCGGCTGCACCCAGCTGCGCCTCCGACAGTCCGCGCAGCTGCTCGGGGCTGTCCACGGCGATGGCTGCGTCGCGCGTGGCCTTGAGCACGTGCTGGCGGAACTCGGTGCGCAGCGAGGCGATCTCGGCGTTCAGCGCGCGCAGCCGCTTCTTGTCCTCGCCCGGCAGCTGTGCTCCCGCGCGCACGAACGCGATGTGGTAGCGCTCGAGCAGCTGGCGCGATTCGGCGTCGAACCCCGGATGCGGGCATGCGTCGTAGAGTGCATGGATACGCGCGAACAGCGCCTCGTCCAGGTACACCGCGTCGCGGTGCGCGGTGAGCATCGGTGCGATTTCCGTCTCCAGCTGCAGCAGCGCCTCGTTGGCGTTGGACTGGATCAGATTGAAGAATACGTTCGAGACGCGATCGAGTAGCCGCCCCGAGCGTTCCAGCGCCACTACGGTATTTTCGAAGCTCGGCGCTGCGGGATTACGCGCAATACGCTCGACTTCAGCGCGCTGCTCGGCCATGCCGGCGAGCAGAGCAGGCCGGTAGTGCTCATCGCCGATGCGATCGAACGGCGGCAGCTGGTAGGCCAGCCGGCTCGGCTCGGCAAACGGATTGTCTCTCGTCATGAGCTCATCGAGTGATGTCACTGCGCCGCGGCCTCGCTCGGTTGCGCGCTGCTTTCACCGCGTCTCATGGGCGCTGGCACGGGCGAGGCCGACCAGACGCGGCTCTGGCGGCGCAGGTGCGTGAACACCAGCAGCTCGCGCACGCGCTGGCCGGCGAGCTCGTACACGGCGTAACAGGAATCTCCAAACGCCAGTTCATCGGGTAGATAGTCCAGCAAGCGGGATTCGGGGTTCGCTGCATCGCTACGCGTGACCACGCCGACCGGGGCTGGCACCACCTGCAGGCCCGTGGCCGAGAACTCCTGCGAGGCGCGCCACATATGCATGGTCGCGGTTACGAGGATGATGCGATGCACGCCCGCCGTGTGCAACAGCCGTGCAGAGTTGCGCGCATTGTCAAATGTGTCATAAGCCTGCGAGTCCACCCAGCGTGGATCGATGCCGAAATTCCTCTGCAGCGTGGCGCGCATCGCGACCGCCTCGATGTGCCAGCCGGTGACCAGCACCGGCAGCCCCGTGCGCCGCGCCAGAAAGGCGCCGTAAGCGAGCCTGGCCAGCAGCTCTGGCTTGGCGGCGGGTCCGCCGTATTCCGGCGAGTAGCGGTACTGTCCGCCCCCGCCGAGGATCACGATGGCCTGCGCCCCCGTGGGCTGTGCAGCGTCGAGCCCCGGGTAATGCTCGGTCGAGCGCACCATCACGTGCGAGACCGCGGGCAGCGACATCAGCCACAGCGAGCCGAGGCCCAGGACCAACAGCGTGGCCGCCACCCGCGGCCGCCAGCGCAGCAGCAGCGCCCCCAGGATGGCGAGTAGCAGCGGCCCGCCCGGCGGCAGGACCAGCGCCTTCAATGCCGTTTTGACATGATCGAAAATCAGTAACAAATGGCTTGCTCCGTGCGGGACAGGCCTGCTCGATCAGTCCGGGCCTGATTGATCAGGGCGCAAACGCCGGCTCGGGCGGCTTGCGGCGCAGGCGGATCTGGAAGAGCTTGGGCCAGTTCTTACCGGTGACGAATAATCGGTCGCCGCCCGCGTCGTAGGCGATGCCGTTGAGCACGTCGGTCTGGCCCGGCACCCGATCGGCGGCCGGCAGCAGGCCGCGCAGGTCGATGAGCCCCACCACCGCGCCGCTGTCCGGATCGATGCGCGCAATCCAGTCCGTCTCCCAGATGTTGGCGTAAATCTGCCCCTTGACCCATTCGAGCTCGTTGAGATTGCGCAGCGGCTGGTCCTCGTAGGTGACCAGCAGCTCCCCGGCGACCGCGAGCGTCTGTGGATCCAGATAGCGCAGCTCCGGAGTGCCATCGCTCATGATCAGCCAGCGGTCGTTATGCGTGAGCCCCCACCCCTCTCCCTCGTAGCTGAACTGGCGCTCCCGACGGAAGGTCGGGAGGTCGTAGACGAAGCCCACCTGCGCCTTCCAGGTCAGCTCGATGAGTTGGTCGCCCCAGTTGACGATGCCCTCACCGAAATAGCGCGCCGGGATGTCGAGCCGCTGCAGCACCTGACCGGTCTCGAGGCTCTCCTTCCGGATCGAGGACTGTCCCTGGAGCCCCGTGCCCTCGTACAGATAGCCGTTGAGGTAGAAGAGCCCTTCGGTGAAGGCATGCGTGTCGTGTGGATAAACGTGCACGACGTCGTAGCCGTAGATCGGCACCGGGCTCGTCGCGGCGGACGCGGGCGGTGCGTCGAGCGCGGCCAGTACCGTCACCAGCAGCAGCTCCCCGAGCAGCGCGCCGAGCAGCGCACCGCGCGGTGCGCCGCGCGGCAGCTGACGGCGGCTCACGGGAGCTGCTGGCACGGAGGGCAGGGAGGGCACGGGCGGCATGCGGTGCATCGGAAGATTTTACGCACTCGCTACAGGCCCCGCTCGTCGAGCAGCGCTCGCGCCTCCTCGGCGGCCGCTGCCGGCAGGGGTGCTGCGCCGTAATGCGTGCTCAGCGCATCGAGCACTCGCTCCTGCAGCGCGCCGCGCCGCTGCGCTTCCGCATAGGTAATCTCCGGGTGGAACATCACCATCGAGTAGCGTGGGATGAAACGGCCCGGAAAGCGCCGCTCGAGCTCGGCGGCGAGTCGCTGGCGCTGCGCAAAGCCCGCCGAGCGTACCCCATCGCGCATCTCCACGTAGTTCTCCAGCGCCATCGCCGCGATCGCTGCGGCATCGGGGCGGCGTACTCGCTCGAATTGCTCGAACGCCTGCGGCGTCGATGGTTCGTCGGCGAGCAGCCCATCCAGGACCCGGCAGTCCTCCAAGCCGCAGTTGAGTCCCTGGCCATGAAACGGCACGATCGCGTGCGCCGCATCCCCGAGCAGCAGGACGCGTCCGTCCACCTGCCAGCGATCACAGTGCAGCGTGCCCAGCCGGCCCTGCGGATGCTCGGCGAACTGTGCTTCCAGATCCGGTATCGCGACGGCGGCATCGGCGAAGCGCTGCTGAAAGAAAGCGCGCACCGCACCGGGGCGCGCGTGCGCATCCCCATCGCCCAGGCTCTCGAAGCTCGGATCGCCTTCGCGCGGCAGGAACAGGGTCGCGGTGAAGCTGCCGTCGGTGTTGGGCAGCGCGATCAGCATGTAGCCGCCCTGCGGCCAGATGTGCAGCGCCTGTGGCTCGAACGCATAGCGCTCGCGCGTGGCCGCCGCGTCGCGCGCGGGGATCGCCAGCTCCTTGTAATCGTGCGCGAGCTCGTCCTCGCGCGCGCTGCTGCGCGCGCGGCGCACGAGCGCTGCGCGCACCGCGGAGCCTGCCCCATCTGCGCCGAGCAATACCTCGAACGCCTGCACCCGGCATGTGCCGTCGCGCTCATCGCGCAGCTGCAGCGATCCGGAGGCGACATCCACGTCGAGGCAGCGCTGGGAGAACTGCAGCTGGATCGCGCCGTGCTCGGCGGCCGCCTGGATCAGTACACGGTTCAGCAGCTCCCGGCTGATGGAATGGATGACCTCGTGCGCCTGCTGACCGTAACGCAGGAACGTCAGGCCCCCGTGGCCATCGTGCAGCATGCGTCCCCACATCGGCACCAGGTGCGGGGCGACCCGATCCATGAGGCCGGCCTGCTCGAGCGCGGCGATGCCGCGCGCCGCCAGTGCCAGGTTGATCGAGCGACCCCGCTCGGTCGGAGCGTCGCGTGGATCGGAGCGTCGCTCCAGCAGCCGCACGGTGTGCCCGCGCCGGGCAAGCAGCAGCGCCAGCAGTGTACCGACAGGCCCGGCCCCGACGATCGTGAAGGTCGTGCGGCTCACACGGGGATTTCGCGCAGCGCCAGACCGATCTGCCAGGCGGCGCGCAGCACGTCCTCGTAGCGGTTGTAGAGTGGCACGGGCGCGAGCCGCAGCACATCGGGCTCGCGCCGGTCGCAGACCACCCCGCGCGCCAGCAGTGTCTGCGACAGCTGAGCGGCGGCGGCCGCGCCGGCGCATACGCGTATCGACAGCTGGCAGCCGCGCTGTTCGGGATCCGCGGCAGTGAGCTGCTCGAGCGCACCTTCCCCGACGACGTGGAGCAGTTGCTCCAGATACCCCGTGAGAGCGATGGACTTGGCGCGCAGCGCGGGCAGCCCTCCCTCCGCGAACAGTGGCAACGCAGCCCCCAGTGGCGCGGCCGACAGGATCGGCGGATTGCTGAGCGCGTAGGCCGCGGCGCCCTGCGCCGGCTGGAACTGGGAGGCGAGCCGAAAGCGTGTCACGGGGTCATGGCCCCACCAGCCGGCGAGCTGCGGGCGCGTCTGTGCGCCGAGGTGGCGCTCGTGCACGAAGGCGCCGCCGATCGCGCCGGGGCCGCCGTTCAGGTACTTGTAGCTGCACCACACGGCGAAGTCGACCTGCTCTGCGTGCAGCGCCAGCGGCACGTTGCCGATGGCGTGGGCCAGGTCGAAGCCGGCCAGGCAGCCGGCGGCGTGCGCCGCGCGCGTGATGCGCGCGAGATCGAAGCGCTGGCCGGTCAGATACTGCACGCCCGGCCAGAACACCAACGCGAGGCGCGCGGCATGCCGCGCGATGGCGGCCTCCACATCCTCGATCCGCAGCAACCGCTCTCCGGGTCGCGGTGCCAGCTCGATCAGCTCCTCGGCGGGCGCGAGACCATGCCAGGCGATTTGCGTCGCCATGGCATGGCGGTCCGAAGAGAAAGCGCCGGCCTCGATCAGGATCGCGCGCCGCTCACCACCGGGGCGGTAGAAGCTCGCCATCAAGAGGTGCAGGTTGACCGTCAGGGAATTCATCAGCACGAGCTCCGCCGGTTGCGCCCCGGCGAGCTCTGCAAGCGGTAAGCGCAGCCGCTCGGCATAGTCGAGCCAGGCCGTATGCGCGCGCTCGTGGCCCAGCACGCCGAGCTGCTCCCAGTCGGTGATCTGCGCTTCCACCCGCGCACGCGCGGCGAGCGGCGCGAGCCCGAGCGAGTGGCCGCAGAGGTACACGAGCGGCGCGCCGTTGCCTGCACGCGGTAGCGCGAAGCGATCGCGTAGCGGCGCAAGCTCGTCGGCGGCGTCCTCGCCGCGCGCCCACTCGAGCTGGCGCTGGAACGCCGCGCTCTGCAGGTCCGGTGTCGACGGCAGCATGGTTGAGGGCTTGCTCGGCAACGCGCCGTCGCTCAAGCGAGCCTCAGTGGATAGAGCAGCGGGCGACTGGGTACGGCATCGCCGGCGATGGTCGGGGACTGCAGCGACAGCAGGTACCAGCCGTCCTCAACCGCGTCGTCGACATAGGCCAGCTCGGTAATCGTGCTATCGCGCCGCTCGGCATCGGCGAGCCGAGTGCTGCCGGACGCCAGCCCGAAAAATATCCGGTGCGCGCTCAGCGCTCCGCCATCCTCGCTGCGATCCGCCGAAGGTACATCGAGCACCAGATGTGCGATACCGCGCGCAACCAGCTCGCTCGCTGCCGCCAGCGACAGGAACGGGGCGGCGATCGCGCGCGCTTCGCCGAGACAGAACTTGTCCGGGTTGTTCGGCAGCGTGCGGAGCACTGCGGCACGTGCGCTGAGTCGCGCTGCGAGCGGGGGCGGCCAGGCCTGCTCGAGCGCTGCACGCGTAATCAGCTGGTCTTCGGGCCGCGGCTCCGGCAGCGTTCTCTCGGCCGAGACGACGGCCGGCTGCGGTGTCACGGTGAGCAGGACCGCCACCAGCAGCCGCTGCGGGATCACACGATGCGCATCCAGCGATTCGACCGTCAGGTGCCCGACGCACTCGGTATGAGTGCCGTTGGCGTGTGGAGTCAGCGTGACGATGCTGCAATTGCAGCCGGCACCCTGCGCGACGCGGCCGCTGAAGGCGTCGCTCACCAGTGGCACGCTCGTCGCGGCAGGCGCGCCGAAGGCGCGCAGCTGCGTGCCCTCGAACTGCACCGGACGAGCCAGGCTCACTCCGGCGGCCAGATCGGCGAGCAGCGCTACGCCGTCGATGTCCAGGCGCGCCCATTGGGCACGCTCATGACGGGCCATGGCGGTTGCCCAGAGGTTCCATGACTGCCCCGGAGGTTCCATCGGCCCCCGCGGTTCCTGGTCCCGGCGGTTCCATGACGGCATGGCAGTGGCGGCAGGTGCGCAGTGCCAGATCGCCGAAGAAATGCTCAAAGAGAGGCGGCAACTGGCGCTCGATGTCGTGCAGAGCGAGGAACTGCTCGTACAGCAGGCGGCCGCAACGCTCGCAGTACCACTGGATGCCATCGAGCTCGTCGGGACGGCGGCGGCGCTCGACCACCACTCCCACGGTACCGGGGGGGCGTTGCGGGGAGTGCGGTATGCGCGCAGGCAATAGGAGCAGCTCTCCCGCGCGGATCGGCACCTCCACGATGCGCTCCTGTTCACGCACGCGCAGCGTTATGTCACCCTCGAGCTGATAAAACAGCTCTTCGGCGGGGTCGACATGGAAGTCCTTGCGAGAGTTGGGTCCCCCGATGGCCATCACGATGAATTCGCCGTCACCATAGATGACCTTGTTGCCCACGGGCGGGCGCAGCAGCGAGCGGTGGTCGTCGATCCACTGCTTCAGATTCAGGGCGTTGGGAACTCTCAGGACGCTGGGGACAGGCATGCGAATGTGACGGACCCACGGTCCCGGTTGCCACCGGATCCGGTATGGTAAGCGCATTGCTTACGGGTTGGCGAATGCAGGGAGAGCCTCATCGTGCGTAGCGATCTCACAGCGCGTTGCAGCCGCGGCCTGCGCGGCCTGCGCGGTCGGCTGATGGCGCCGCTCGCGCTCGTGGCCGCCCTCGGAGTGTGCGCTCCGGCCTGGGCGTTGCATTGGCCGTGGCATCACAGCGCGCATCGTGCCGCGGGGTCCGCGGCGTCGGCATCGGTCCCTGCCGTGCATGCTATCGACGTCACGTCCTCTACGGTCGGTCAGGCCTGGGACCGCAATAGCCTGCTGCTCGACCTGACGCGGCAGGGTGGTCAGGGAGAGGTGACGTTGACACGGCTGCCGGGTGCAGGCTGGCCGATGCGCCTGGAATTTCGCGTGCGCCCCGGCGCAATGGCGCGCCTGGAAGTGCAGGGCGCGCAGCGCGTGGTGTTCTCAGTGCCGGCGCACGGTGCGCCGCTGGTCCTCGAGCTCGATCCGGGCGTCTACGTGACCGACACCAGCCAGATCACTCTTCGATGGAGCGCGGCTGCCGGCTAGCGACGCTGTAGGGCCTCGCCTGCGGCTCATCGAGATTGATGGCGGTCAGGGCGCCACCCCATACACACCCGGTGTCGAGGCCAAGCAGACCCGGGGCGCGGTACAGCCCGAGCGCCGACCAGTGACCGAAGACGATGCGTGCGCCGCGGCTCGCGCGCGCGGGTGTCTGAAACCAGGGGATCCAGGGTTTTCCGGCCGACTCCGGTGTGCCCTTGTGCTTCAGATCGATGCGTCCCTCGCTCGTGCAGAAGCGCAGCCGCGTCAGTACATTGACCACGAATCGCCGCCGTTCGATGCCCTGCAGCGAGCGCCGCCAGCGATTGGGTCTATCCCCATACATCTGCGCAAGCAGCGCGCGGGGCTCGTGGCGCAGTGCGTGCTCGACCTCGGCGGCGAGCGCCAATGTCTGCTCGACGTCCCATTGCGGCACGACGCCGGCGTGCACCAGCAGGTCGCCCCGGGGTGCGGGCCCGGTGGGCGGCGCGGACCCAGCGGGCGGCGCGGGCGGCGCGGACGATGTGACGCTGGGCTCATGGTGCGCGAGCGGCCGGTGCAGCAGCCAGTCGAGCAGCGCCTCGCGATCGTCCGCAGCGAGCACTTCGGAGAGCGTGTCGCTCTTGCGCAGCTTGGCGCCCGCCAGCGCCACTGCGAGCAGGTGCAGGTCATGATTGCCGAGTACGCACAGCGCGCTGTCGCCCAAACTGCGCACCTGGCGCAGCACCTGCAATGAGCGCGGGCCGCGGTTGACGAGATCGCCCACCAGCCACAGCCGGTCATGCCGCGGCGAAAAGCCGATCAGCGCGAGCAGCTGCTCGAATTCTTCGCCGCAGCCCTGGATGTCGCCGATCGCCCAGCGCGCCATGGCGCGACACGCCTAGTGCAGCATGCCGGGGATGGCGAGCCGAAAGGCGGGGATCGGCGCATCGAAGTGCGCCCCGTCATCGGCGATCATGCGATAGCTGCCCTGCATGGCCCCTACCGGGGCCTCCAGCTGCACGTGGCTGGAGTAGCGAAATCCCTGCCCCGGCCGCAGATGCGGCTGCTCGCCGAGCACGCCGTCGCCTTTCGTTTCCCTGACGTGGCCATTGGCGTCGGTGATCACCCAGTGACGCGCCAGCAGCTTCGCGGGCACCTCGCCCTCGTTGCGGATGGTGATCGTGTAGGCGAATACGTAACGCTGCTGTCCCGGCTCGGACTGATGCTCGAGATAGGTGCTTTCCACTTCGACGCGAATGTTGTAGCGATTGCCGGACATCTCAGCCCCCCCGCTCGCGCGCGCCCGCGCGCGGCGAGGCGAGCGGCTCGCGTACGCGCACCGCGAGCACGTCGCAGGGGGCGCCGTGCAGCACCGAGTCCTCGGTACGATGAACCAGCAGCGACAGTCCGTGACGCTCGCGGCAACCGATGACGATCAGATCGATGCGCTGCTCGCGGGCATGGCGAAGAATCTCGCTCTTGGCGTTGCCCGCCTCGACGCCATATGCGCCGGGCGGCAGTCCGAGCTCCTGCGCCAGCGTCTCGATCTGCGCGCGCGCGCGCAGCATCATCTGATCGTCGATCTGCACCACCGGCACCAGCGCGTCACTCATCGGCTCGATTGGCACGAACTCCACCACATGCAGCAGCTGCACGGTGGCCCCGCTCATGCGGGCGATCTCGCAGGCGCGCGCGCTCACGGCGCGGCTATCCTGCGTCAGATCGACGGCCACCAGTATGCGTCGGTAGGCGTCCATGATCCGCCCCTGCCCGTGTGTTTCCGCGCGAGCTGCCAATCCCGAGCACTAGTGAAGCACAGCCCCGGGTGGCTACGCCAGCGCCGTGCCGGACTCGGCGTTGGCGGCCTCGGCCAGACGCGCGAAATCGCGCGGCGCCAGCTGCTCGGCGCGCGAGGCGGGATCGATTCCCAGCGATTCGATCTGTGCGGCCGTGAGGTGGCGCCGCAGGGCATTGCGCAGCGTCTTGCGGCGCTGGCCGAAGGCGGCGGCAACGACGTCGGCAAATCGTGGCGGGATCGGCCAGGCGGACTCGATGACGCGCAGGCGCACGACGCTCGAGATCACCTGTGGGGCCGGCTGGAACGCGCCGGGCCCCACGTCCAGAACCCGCTGGCCGTGTACGCGCGGAGCCAGCATGACCGTGAGGCGCCCGTAAGCCTGGCTACCGGGGGCGGCGAGGATGCGATCGACCAGCTCCTTCTGCAGCATGAAGTGCATGTCGGTTATCGCATCGGCGCAGTCGAGCAGGCGAAACAGCAGTGGGGTGGAGATGTTGTACGGCAGGTTACCGATGAGGCGCAGCCGCGCGCCGCGCGAGCGCGCGAGCGCACGCCAGTCCATCGCCAGCGCATCGATCTCGTGCAGCACGAAGCCGGGCTCGCTGGCGAAGCGAGCGCGCAGCAGCGCGGCCAGATCCCGGTCGATCTCGATCGCATCCAGGCGGCCCGCGGCCTGCAACAATCCAGCGGTCAATGCCCCTCGGCCAGGCCCGATCTCCACCGCGGCATCGCCGGATCGCAGCTCCACCGCGGCGATGATGCGCCCGATCACGGCCGGGTCGTGCAGGAAGTGCTGGCCGAAGCGCTTGCGGGCGCGAATCACGAGCCCGCGGTCTCGCCGCGCGCGGCCATGCGCGCCGCGAGCGCCAGCGCCGCCAGCAGGCTGCCACTGTCGGCCGTGCCGCGACCCGCCAGTGTCAGGGCGGTGCCGTGATCGACCGAGGTGCGCACGATCGGCAGGCCCAGTGTCACATTGACGGCCCGGCCAAAGCCCGCGTGCTTGAGCACGGGCAAGCCCTGGTCGTGATACATCGCGAGCACTGCATCGTAGGGGGCGAGCTGGCTCGGCACGAACAGCGTGTCGGCCGGCAGCGGACCATCGACCGCGAGGCCCGCCGCGCGCGCGCGCTCGATCGCCGGGGTAATGGTGGTGATTTCCTCTGCGCCGAGGTCGCCGCTTTCCCCGGCGTGAGGATTGAGGCCGCACACCGCGATGCGCGCAGCGGGCAGCGCGAACCAGCGGCGCAGGCCATCGACCAGCACCTGCAGCGTCTGTAGCAAGCCGGTGATGGTGAGCGCGGCGCTGACGGCGCGCAGCGGCAGATGCGTGGTCGCCAGCGCCACGCGCAGCTGCCCCGCCGTGAGCATCATCACCGGCTGTGGCGCGGCAGTGCGTGCCGCGATGTACTCGGTGTGTCCGGTGAAGGGCGTGCCGGCTTCGTTGATCAGATGCTTCTGCACCGGGGCGGTGACCATCGCGGCAAACTCACCGGTGAGACAGCCGTCCACGGCGCGATCGATGAGCCGCAGAACCTGTGCGGCGTTACGCGGCTCGAGCCGCCCGGGCAGGCATGGCGCGGCGAGCGGTTCGTGCAGCACGCTCAGACGCCGCGGCGCGCGCTCTGGCGATGCCCCCGGTCGATAGTCGACGAGGCGCACCGTCAGCCCGAGCAGCCGCGCGCGCGCGGCCAGCAGCTCGCGATCGGCCAGGCAGACCAGGGCAAAGGCGCGTGCGCGCTGCGCCGCGGCCAGGCACAGGTCCGGACCGATCCCCGCGGGCTCCCCCGCGGTCAGGGCGATGGGGGCCGCCGGGGCCGGCAGCGGCTGACGCCGCCGCGAGGGCTCCTGCCGGCGCGAGAGCGGCGTGCGGTGCCTCAGGGCTGCAGCTTGATGTACGCGCTGTCGCGCAGCTGCTGCAGCCATTGCTCGGTCGCCTCATCGGCGCGTGCGTCGCGCAGCGCCTCGAAGGCGCGCTCGCGCGCAGCGTCCTTGCTGTTGTCGAAATCGCGACGGCCGAGCATTTGCACGATGTGCCAGCCGAACTGCGTATGGAAGGGCTGGCTGATCTCGCCGACCTTCAGCTGGTTGGCGGCCGCCGCGAATGTAGGGTCGAAGGCGGACAGCTCGCTCCAGCCGAGATCCCCGCCGTTGACCGCGGAGCCCGGATCCTGTGAGCTGGTCCTGGCAAGCACCGCGAAGTCCTCCTTGCCCGCGAGAATCTGCGCGCGCATACGCTCGAGCTGCTGCTGCACGGTCGCATCGTCCTCCAGCTGGCTGGTCTTCATCAGGATGTGACGCAGATGCACCTGCTGCACGATCTGCGCAGCTCCGGCGGCGCGCCGGGCGTTCAGGCGCACGATGTGGAAGCCGGTGGACGTCTGGATGACATCGCTGATCTCGCCGGGTTGCAGGCGCGCGATGACGTCGGCGAGGAATGTCGGCAGCTCCGCACCCCTGCGCCAGCCGAGCTCGCCGCCCTGCAGCGCGTTCTCGGCCTGCGAGTACGTCACGGCGAGCTTGGCGAAATCCTCGCCATGCCTGGCGCGCTCATCGATGTCGTGCGCGAGCTTGCTGGCGCGCGCGATCTGGTCGGGGGGCGCGTCCTGCGTGATGGGGATCATGATGTTGGAGGCGTCGTACTCATAGAGTGCGGAAACGGTGTCCTGCTGACTGGCGATGTACTGGTCGAGCTCGCGCGGAGTGATGACGATCTTCTGCAGCACGTCCTGCGAGCGCAGGATCTCGCGGGCGATCTCGCGACGCAGCTGCTCGCGATAGTAGGCGTAGTCGATGCCGTCCTGCGCCATGCGCGCGGGCAAGTCCTCGAAGCTGATGTTCTGCTGTTTCGCGATGCTCTCCAGGGCCTCGTTCACCTGCTCGTCGGAGACCTTGATGCCGGCTCGATCAGCGCGCTGCGACTGGATCTCCTCGATCACCAGCTGGTCGAGCACCTGGGAGCGCAGCACGCTCTCAGAGGGCAGGGCCACATTCTGAGCGCGCAGCTGCGCGGTGACCTGCCGCATCGTGAGGTCCAGATCGCTCTGCAGCACCACCCCGTCGTTGACCACCGCAACGATGCGATCGAGCAGCTGTCCCTGATCGGAGAGCCCGTGATTGGCGGGGTGCCCCGCTGGAGCCGCCGGCGCGGCCGCGGCAGGCAGGCCCAGCTGCGCGACGAGCAGCACCGCAAGGGTGGCGGACAGGATCGACGCATGTCGAGGGCGAAGCGGGAGTGTGCGGGACATGGGGTTGCTGCTCGCTGCGTTCTTCAGTAGGACGATGCGGTTGGCCGACAGATAGGCGGTTCAATGGGCGCCGGTTCAATAGGCGGCCGGCGTGGGCACCGGCGTGTTGGACACGGGTACCCTGCCGGCGGCCACAGGCGAGTATCCCCGAATATTCTGCTGCAGGATAGAGGCCACCTGGCTGCCGACATTTGACAGTCCGAGTAGTTCCACCTGCAGGGAAAAACCGTTGGAGCGCTCGCCGGTACGGGTGCTGACCGAGCGCTGCCAGAGGGCCCGTATCCCCAGGCAGTTGCCCTGGAACTGGAAACCGGCCAAGTCCTCGATCGATGCGTGGTCCAGGAGCGAATAGACGGCGCGCGCATAGATATCCCAGTGAGTGATTATCGGCCACGCCGCCGAGGTATCGAGCTGCTGGTATTGCCCGTCGCGATATTGATAGCTGAAGTTCACGACCTGCTGGCCACTGGCGCGGTACTGCACCACCGTTTCGGTCTGCTCGATACGACTGACCTCTGCGTTGGAGGCCAGGTCGAGCAGCACGTTCCAGTCATGATAGGCCTCGACACTCACCTGGCCGATCAGGTTCGAAGTGTGCGCATCGAGCGGCTCCCCCGGTAGTGTCACGCGCGGGGGCGTCAGGTAGATGCTCTGCCCGATGCTCGCGCTCAGGAAGCGCGAGCCAGTCGCTGTCGAAAACATCTCGCTGGTCAATCCCAGAGTGAATTCGTTGGTATCGCCGATCCGGTCGAGGCCCACGTAGCGGTTCGGCTGGAACAGCTCGATCAGGTTGGGATCGGGGGTCGAAGTGTCGAACAGCGGCAAGCCATCCTGGTTGCGATAGGGGATGTAGACGTACATCGCCCGCGGCTCGAGCGTGATGGTGCGCGTGCCGCTGGTGCCGGTGAGGCTGTCGAAGGTCAGGCCGCTGTCCACGGTGACGATCGGCAGATTGCGTCCCGGGGTAGCGCCGTCGTGCAGAGAATCATCGGGAGAGGGAGCTACGCCTTCGAGCAGCTGCCCCCAGGTCGGGATCACGTCGCGCAGCGCGTACTGCGTGAGGTCCCAGGCGACGTCAGGCCGGAAAAAATAGCCGGGCTGCGAGAAGTCCAACCCCACGTGCGGCTCGGCGTCCAGCCGCCAGCCGTTCACTCCCACCCCGTCGGGAATGGTCACGTTGGCGCTGACGAGCTCGTTGCAGACCACGAGCGTGCAGGCATCGCGTGAGAAATCCACCGCCTCCCCGTTGAAGCCGGTTACGAGCCACGGCAGGCCCTGCGGCGACCAGTGCGCGGTCGCATCCAGGCGCGGGGTCTGCTCGTAGGGACGCTCGTAGACGGGCAGTGTCGCATCGAGGCTCTGAAAGTTGAGAGACTCGAGGCTCACGTTCCAGATGTCATCGCGATGGATGAGCGCGATGTTGCGCGGCAGGAACGGCGTGGCGGTGCCCTGCGTGCCCTGGGTGAAGTCCTCGAAATACTCGGTGTCGCTGACGCTCTCCATGTCTATCTGCACGCGCGTGTCGTCGGGCAGGTCGAGCCGGTCGAGCAGCCGCGCGTAGCTGCGCTCGGCGTTGTAGCTCTCGTCATGTGGCAGGTAATCACCGTCGAAGGTGCCGCTGTCGTCGCTGCTGAGGAAGCGGTACTCGGCACTCAGATCCACTCCGCGGCTCGAGTAGTATGTAGGCTGGAAGGTCGCATCCTGGTTGGGTGCGATGTTCCAATACCAGGGCACTCCGATGATTGCGCCGTCGCGGCTGTTGCTGCCGACTTCGGGAAACAGCACGCCGCTCTGGCGCGCGCTGCTCAGCGGGAAGGACAGGTAGGGCAGGTAGATGATGGGGACGCCCTCGACGTCCACGATCGAGTGGCGCGCCACGCCGCGGTTGGTGGAGTTATCCAGCTGGATGTCGCGCGCGCGGATGTCCCAGTCATTACGGCCCGCCTTGCAGGCGGTGTAGAGCAGCATGCGCGCCACCTCCACCGTGTCGTCGGGGGAGGTGGTGACCAACTGTGCGCTGCCGCGTCCGGCGTGCGTTAGGAACTGGAACTGCGCGCGCGTGAACTGTCCGCCGCTGTCTCCATAGTGGCCGGTGTCGCCCTGCAGGCGCAGCATCGGATCGCTGTAGCGCAGGTGACCGCTGACGTTGACGTCGTTGGTATTGGTGTCATAGGTGATGCGATCGGCCTGAAACTCGCGGTCGCCCATGTGCAGGTCGGCATGCCCCGAGAGGGTCACGTGTCCGGTCTGCGTGGCGGTGACCACCGTGGCGCTGTAGGCGATGGGCTGGTTGACCTGCGCCGGCCGCGAGCGCCGCAGCCGCTGCGAGAGGCTCTGTGGCGGGGGGCGCGTGGTCCCCGGTGCGGGCAGCGGCGTATTGGCTGCCGCCAGCAGCAACGGTGGCACTCCCAGTGATGCCAGCAGCGGCGCCTGCGCGCTCGGCGGTGTGTCGAACGTGAAGCAGGCACCGAGCGGCGCCGATCCGGACTCGGCCACGCGGAACTCCGGACTCATGAGCGGGGCGGAGGTTGCCGTGGGCCCCGCAGCCGATGTCGACGGCGATGTCGACGGCGCGGCGGGTGGGTCGGTAGCCGGCGGATCAGCAGCGGGGGGATGAGCGGCGGCCAGCGCGCCCAGCAGCGGTGCACAGCAGAACGCTGCGCCCAGCAGGGCGCGCAGGGGGCGGGGGGCAATCATTCGGGGACTCATTATAATGGTTGAATCGTCGGGTAATTGGTCAGTGCGCGCTCGAACGACGCGCGATGGGAGCACGGGGATCAGCGTTTCAACGACAGGCGGCCGCGGGGGCAGCGCGGTGCCGGACAGCGCGACCGGCGATGCTCGCCTCGAGCAGATCCGCGAGTGGCTGAGCGCCGAGTTGCACTTTGAGCTGGCGCGGCTCGAACCAGCCTCCTACGACGC